>CAZSPH010000086.1:0-10847 GCA_964608715.1 uncultured Gemmatimonadaceae bacterium
TCCTGAAATACCTGGCAGCGTACTGACCCATCTGGATAGCCGCTGGACAGGTGGCAGGAACAGCACTGCCCTTCGGCCCCTGCATGCTCAGAGCGGCATCGCCAAGCACCAGCACATCGGGATCGCCGGGAACGGCGCAGTACTCGTCGACCTTCACCCGGCCGGTACGATCCATTCCGGCATCCAGCGATGCCAGCAGCGGACTCGCCTGGTTGCCTGCCGCCCATACCACGGTCTCGGTGGGGATCCGCCACCCTGATGCCTCGACGGCGGTCGGTGTCACCGTCGTGACCATCGTCTCCTCGCGGACATCCACACCGAGCCGGCGAAGATCGGCCTTGGCGCGCTGGGAAAGGTCGGGAGGATATGATGGCAGGATCCGCTTCCCTCCTTCCAGCAGCATCACCGTGGCTTCCTTGGGGTCGATGTTGCGGAAGTCCCGCGCCAGCGCATAGCGCCGGATTTCGGCCAGCGCACCGGCCACTTCCACACCGGTGGGACCACCACCGACCACCACGAAGGTGAGCAGCTGGTGCCGCTTCACCGGATCGATCTCGCGCTCGGCGCGCTCGAACGCGATCAGGATGCGACGGCGGATCTCCAGCGCGTCCTCCAGGTTCTTGAGCCCGGGTGCCATCCCCTCCCACTCGGGGTGGGAGAAATAGGAATGCCGGGCACCGGGAGCAAGCGCCAGGTAGTCCCAGGAGACGACACTGCCATTGTCGAGCGTCAGCGTCTTCGCGCCGCGATCGATCGACCGGACCTCACCGAGCAGAACGTTGACGTTCTTCTGGCGCGAGAGCACCGACCGGATCGGTGCCGCGATATCGGCAGGATTGAGCGAGGCGGTTGCCACCTGGTAGAGCATCGGCTGAAAGAGATGATGATTCCGTCGATCGATCATCGTGATCCGGATCGGCGCACTCTTCAGCCCCCTGGCCAGATAGAGTCCCGCGAATCCACCGCCGACCACCACCAGATGGGGGAGAGCCGTACCGGTCATCTGCTACAGCCTCATCGTCTCCCGCCGCCAGCGGGCAAAGCGGATGATGTCCTCGGTGGGCGGCACCGAATCCTCGTGTCCGTAGGCGGTATACATCCGCCATCTCAGATAGGTGACGTCCGGAAGAGGAAGGAATGGCACGCGGCGCCACCAGCCGCGGGAGCGGAAGGCCCAGCCGGTCCGGATCAGATCCAGCGCCAGGCGGGGATTCAGCAGCGCCCGCCCCGCCAGCGAGAGGCACAGCGCCGACCAGCTCCCGCGATACCGCGGATCTACTTCGTGAACGCCGCCACTCATGTCATGGAACGTAGGCCATCGCGGCCCTTTTTTCATGCCCCGGGCGGTGCCGGTTCCCCGTCTATATTGCGCCGGAAATCATTTTCCTCCACGGAGACCAGCAGATGGCCCGCCGCCCGCACCACCAGCCCCAGTCATCCCGCCCCGCCCAGCCCACCGAGGACGAGAAGCTCCTCAACCGCCCTCTCGATTCGGCGGCGCTGGCGATCCGGCGGAACTCCGACTCGTGGCGGGTGCTGCGGATCCAGGGAGAGTTCGTCTGGGGATTCGAGAATCTCCAGGACATGGCAGGCGCGGTATCGATCTTCGGTTCGGCCAGGACTCCCTCCGATGATCCCATGTATCTGGCAGCGGTAGAGACCGCCCGGCTGTTCGCCGAGGTGGGAGTGCCGGTGATTACCGGAGGCGGACCGGGAATCATGGAGGCCGCCAACAAGGGAGCATTCGAAGCCGGCGGCCTTTCGATCGGCTGCAACATCGAGCTGCCGCATGAGCAGGCGAGCAATCCCTACCTCACCCGCTCGCTCGACTTCAAGTTCTTCTTCGTCCGCAAGACGATGTTCATGAAGTACTCCCTGGGCTTCGTGGTCTTCCCCGGTGGCTTCGGCACACTGGACGAACTGTTCGAGGCACTCACCCTGATCCAGACCGGCAAGCTCACCAACTTCCCGGTGATCCTCTTCGGCAGCACCTTCTGGAACGGGATGCGCGAGTGGATCGATCGCTATCTCCTCGACGGCGGAATGGTCTCGGCGGGCGACGAGCAGTTGATGACGGTGACCGATGATCCGGCCGAAGTCGTGAGGATCATCCTCGAAGCGCGCGAACGCCTCGGCATCACGGTGGTGGATTCCTGAGCGGAGGCAGTCAGCCTTCCACGCCGTCGCGGCGGACCGCCTGGACAGCACTGATTCTGCTGGCCGGGATCAACCTGCTCAACTACCTCGATCGCAACATCATCTTCGCGCTGTTCGAACCGATCAAGCGCGATCTCTCCCTCACCGACGCTCAGCTCGGCTGGCTCGGCTCGGCGTACGTGCTGGTGTTCTCGCTGGCTGCACTGCCGTTCGGCGTGCTGAGCGATGTGAAGAGTCGCAAGAATGTGATTGCCGGCGGGGTGACGCTGTGGAGCGCCTTCACCTTTCTGAGCGGTCTGGTCCGCAACTTCTGGCAGCTCTTTCTCTGCCGCGCTGCTGTGGGAATCGGTGAAGCGGCCTACGGTCCCGCTGCTTCATCGATGACGGCCGACTACTTCCCGGGCAAGGATCGCGCGATCGCGATGGGAGTGCTGGCAGCCGGGATCCCGATCGGTGGTGTTCTCGGGCTACTGCTCGGCGGCTGGCTGGAAGGGATCTACGGCTGGCGGGTGGCATTCATGGCGGTGGGTGTCCCCGGCTTCGCCTGCGCAATGCTGGTCTCCCGGATGGTCGATCCCACCCGGATCGAGACGCCGATGACACTCCGTGGTGCCTGGCAGGATCTCGAACTCGGCCTGCGCGGATTCGTCCGGCAGTTCCGGCCGGCACTGATCGGAACCGCCGTCGGTCTGGCGGGAGCCTGGCTGCTGACCCGCTACTACCACGCCGACTCGGTGATCGATGTCGGCGTGGTGGCGGCAGCGGTGGCGATCGGAATGACCCTCACCATCTGGCGATGGGTCCGGCTGGTCCGCGCCGACCGCCGCGATGAGACGCCCTGGACCCCGGAGCTCGAAGGCGCGCTCGACGAACTGCTGCGCGCCGGCCGTACGGTGCTCGCCACCCCGACACTCGTATTCATATTCCTCGCCGGAGCGATGATCTCGTTCGGGATGAACGGCCTGGTCGGCTGGGGGCCGACATTCCTGACCCGCACCTTCGACCTCACCGCCGGCGAGGCCGCGGCACTGCTGGGCAAATGGGGACTGCTGGCCGGGGTACTCGGAGCGCTGGCCGGTGGACTGGTGGCCGATCTGCTGGGTCGGTGGACCAGAAGGGCAAGAGTGATCACGGTGGCGATCGGCCTGCTCATCGGCGGACCGCTTGCCATCTGGCTGCTCACAGTGCGCGACCTCGACCTCTTCGCACCGATGTTCGGCCTCGCATTCTTCTTCCTGTCCTGGTACAACGGCCCGCTCACCGCGGTGATCTTCGACGTGGTACCGTCACGGATCGGAGCCACGGTGAGCGGCGCGTACCTGCTGTTCATCCACCTCGCCGGCGACGCGATCGCATTCCCGCTGGTCGGCTTCCTGTCCGACCGGTTCGGTCTGGAGAGCGCGGTGATGGTGCTGCCAGCGGTTTCGGTGGTGGGAGGTGTGGTGGTGCTCGGCGCGCTGGGTCACATCGTGCGCGACATGAATCGCGTCAGGAGCGACGGCCCCACAGGTCGATGAGTTCGGTCACCACCCTGGTCACTTCCTCGGGATCGTCCCGGCGGAAGGCATCGGCAGTACACCGGGTGAGATGGCTCTGCAGCAGCACCCGCCCGACTCCGCGCAACGCCTCCTGTACCGAGGCGATCTGCACCAGCACATCGGGACAGTAACGATCATCGTCGATCATCTTCTGGATCCCACGGACCTGCCCCTCGATCCGCCTGAGACGCTTCCCCAATGCCTCACGGGTATCGTCGGGCAGATGTGCGGCAGTCATCACGCCAGCTCGCGACTGAAGGCGACGTTGTAGCCAGCTGCTTCCACCGCGGCCACCAGATCATCGGCGCTCTTCCCGGCGGGGACCCCCGCTACCGCCCTGCCGATCTGTACCGATTCGACCTCCGGTCCGGCCACCGCCTCCAGCGCCTCACGGACCGCCCGGAGGCAGTGGCTGCAGGACATTCCCTCGATCTGCATCTCGAGCTTCGACATATACCCCTCCCGGGTATTGGTACACCCTGAAGTTCGGTGGAGCCCCGGTCAGGCGCAAGTCCCGATTCTGGCACGTACCGTGCACCTTTGTCCGTTCATGGCATCGCCTCACTTCCCGCCCCCTCCTCCGGAAACGTTCGTACCGACGATGGTATGGCCGGGGCGGCGACCTTCGCGGGGTGAGCTGGCAAGCTGGCATGAGGCGCTGCGCCACGGGATTGCGGCGACGCTGCCACTGGATCTGATGGCGCTGTGGCTGCTTCCCGCTCGGGGAGGAACAGTGCTGGTGGGGCCAGCCGACCTGGGCTGTGACCGGCTGGAATTGCCGGAAGCGGAGCCGCTTCTGCCGCAGGAAGGGCTGTTTGCCCTGGAGGATCGGATAACCGCGGCCGGCTACCACTCGGTCATGGCAGTCCCGATCCGCTCCGAAATGCAGGACGTGGGGCTTCTGCTGGTGGCGACTTTCGCTCCCGACTGCTATTCCCTGGCCTCCCAGCGGTCACTGCTCCGGATTGCGGCCGATCTGGCTCCGGTCTGCCGGCGGCTCGCGGCCCAGCCGTGGGGAGTTCCGGCTCCTGCAACGGAAGAACGCACCGGAATGGTGGCATCGGTCACCGAGGCGGTACTCGACTCGATGGATATGGCGCGGACCGGGGCCGACCTCACCCTGCTTCTCTCCGACGCACTGTCGGTGCAGCTCCCGCATGACCGACTGGAGCTGATTGCCGTGGCTCCCGCACCCGAGTGCTGGGCCCTGCCATCGATCGACGGCCTGCCGGGACGGAAGCAGTCGCTGGACCATCTCGATCAGGACCGGATCGATGCGATGGTGCACCGGATCGGCGCGGCCGACTGGCATCGCTTCGACGACATCCGGGCAGCGGAACTGGAATGGCCGGGCCCCGTGGATCGTCATGGCGCCGACCGGTTGGCCGGGGTGGCAATGGCCCGGATGGAGGTCGGTGGCGAACTGGTGGGATGGCTGATGGTGGGAAGCGAATCGGCCGAGTGGTACGGCGACGGCGATGGCGAAGTCCTCCGCCATGCCGCCCGACTGATTGCCCCGAGGGTGGCGGCATGGGCGGCCCGGCAGGAGCTGGCAGGCGCCTGGGGGTAGTCTAGCTCGTCACCTGGCTCCCCGGCGGTCCATCCACCGGCAGCAGGAACCAGAAGGTGCTCCCCTTCTCCCATATCGACTCCACTCCGATCTGCCCGCCGTGCATCTCGACGAAGCGCTTGCACAGCACCAGGCCGAGCCCGGTGCCCTGGGCGGCGCGGGATGCCGACTGATCGACCTGGGTGAACTCGGTGAAGAGTTTGGGCAGGTCTTCGGTCTTGATCCCCATTCCGGTATCGGAGACCGAGAACCACACCACGTCCCTGGATTCCAGTGCCGGCGGAGGCGATCCGACCGAAGGAACGCTCTTCGGCATCGGTGCAACCGTCCTCACTGCCGACACGGTGATCGTTCCACCTTCGGGCGTGAACTTCGAGGCATTGGACAGGAGATTGAAGAGCACCTGCCTCACCCGCACGTCATCGGCAACGATGTCCAGCGGCGCACCATCGGGGAGATCGACCACGCACTCATGGCCCTTGGCACTGCGCAGCGACGAGGTGTCCACCACCGAACTCCTGATCGCATCGGCGACATTGCATCGCACCAGCGACAGCGTCATCCGGCCGGCCTCGATCTTGGAGAGATCCAGCACCGAGTTGATCAGGCCAAGCAGGTGGCGGCCGTTGCGGAGGATCGATTCCAGGAAATCCTTCTGCTGTTCGTCGAGCGGTCCGAGCCCCTCGGAGAGCAGCAGGTCGGAGAATCCTATGATCGCGTTGAGCGGTGTCCTCAGCTCATGCGACATGTTGGCCAGGAACTCGCTCTTGAGCTGGGTCGCTCGCTGCAGCTCGCGGTTGCGGGCAGCCAGCATCCGTTCGTTGCGGCGCAGTTCCTCCAGCACCGCCGTACGATCAAGGCCGAGCACCACCTGGTCACCGAGCGACTGGAGGAGCTGACGATCGTGTTCGGTGAACGGGTGTCCGTCCCGGCGGTTGTAGGCGCAGAGTGCTCCCACGACCAGGCCGGCTGATCGCAGCGGCACCATGGCCCCGCTGGACAGTCTGCCGACGAGCTGAGCCTGCTCGTAGTTGCGAAGATCCCGCTCCATCTCGGCTACCAGCACCGCCTCGTCGTGGGCGATCACATGACCGACCAGCGAACGCTCGATCGGCACCAGCGCTCCGACTGCTGCCAGCAGCGGCCCGGATCCGGCCACCAGCTTCGCGAACCGTCCCTCCTCCACCACCATCATGATCGCACCGCCCTCGGCTTCGAGCAGTTCGGCAGCGGCCTGCGCGACCTGACGATTGAGGGAGGCGAGATCGGTGCCTGACAGGAGAGTCGCCGCCAGCTCACGCAGTCGTTCCAGTTCGCGGTTGCGCCGGGCCGCCATGGCCAGCGCACGTGCCATCGATTCCCGGTGGACCTCTGCCCTGCGCCGATTGGCCCGGATCGAGGCGAGACCCATCAGCGACGCGATCGCCGCCACCACCAGGCCGGCGTCGCGAGAACCACTTGCCAGCAGGAGATACCCGACCCACCCGGTCAGCAGCGCCCCGATGCCGATCATCGTGGTGCCACCGACCCGCTGCGAGAGAGATGCGCGGCCGTCTCCACCGGGAGACGGATCCAGCGAATAGTCGGGCCCTGCCGGATACTGATTCAGTCTTCTTCCCCGTTCGGATCCAGCAACTGGTGGAACACTGTGGTACCGTCGATCAGCATGCGGCGCAGGTACGGCCGACAGAGCCCGCACTGCCCTCCGCATCCGGTCGCCACCGTCAGTTCATCGGTCGTCCAGCCGTGCTCCCGCGCCTGCGACAGCAGTACCGCGAACGGCGTCGCCCGGCAGATACATCGATCGATGGTGATCATGGGGCGACATCAGACCTTGTGGAACACCACCCGCCCGGCACGCTCGCCGTCCGCTGCGTCGTAGAGTTCGAAGTCGGCGAAGAATGCCGGTGCGGTGCCACGCAGGGTCTCCAGCACTCTCACCGCAAGCCGCCGGATCTCCCGCTCCGCACCCTCGCCGAGCCTGAGTTCCAGCATCGTACGCCAGGCCCTGATGTTACCGCTGACGACGATCTTGGTCTCGGTGGCGTTGGGCAGCAGCGACCTGCCGGCTTCGCGCGCCATCTTGCGGCGATGCACCCGGTCCTCGACCCAGGAGTAGCGCTCCATCAGTCGTGCCACCGCCGCAACGTACGCTTCCTGCGCCGCGTTCACCTGCGCCAGCCACGCCTGTTCCAGTTCCTCGTCACCCTGCACTGCCGGTGGTACCACGAAAGCCGCATCCGACTCGTCGACATAGCGCTGCGAGAGCTGCGAGTAGCCGAAGCCCGCGCGGTGACGCACCAGCTCGTGGGTGAGCGACCGCGACACTCCCTCGATCAGCACCACGTAGTTGGCGTGCTCGAACACCGAGCCGTGTCCCTGCTTCAGAATGTTGCCGAGATATTCGGCAGTGCTGCGGCCGGCAGGATTGTGCTGGCTCATGTAGCAGAGGCGACCGGCAAACTCGGCGAGGCGCTCGCCATCGGTACCGGGATCTTTCCACTGCACGGAAAGATGGGACGGCTCGATGAACTCGGGCCGGGCGATCAGCGTGACGACTGGCTCACGGTAAAGACGCATCGGATGACCGGGCTGGAAGGGTGAGGTTCCTGGCGACACTGCAAGATAATCCGTCACCCCTCCCAGCGGTCATCACCCCAGAGGCGCTCCACCTCGATCCGATGCAGGCGGCTCGCAGTCTCGACCGGGACCACCGCGGCGCCTTCACCCAGCTTGATCTGCGTCAGCGGTTCAGCGCCGTCGGGAAGAATCACGCCGGGGTTCCAGAGCCCGACCGGATCGAAGGCGCGCCTGATCGTCCTGAAGGCTTCCAGTCCCTCAGGCCCGAGGAACCGCTCCACCAGATGGGCCCTGAGCCTCCCGATACCATGCTCGCCGGCGGGGGTACCTCCGAGGGCGAGCACCAGATCGGATCCCTGCTCCAGAATAGCCCGGACGTCGGTGAGCCAGCCGGGGACGGTCGGGTCGACCAGCAGGTTGGCGTGAACGTGACCATCGCCGGCATGCCCGAACATCACCACCTCGATGCCGCGTGCGGTACAGATCGACTCCAACCCCGAGATGTAGTCGACCAGCCGGTTGCCCGGAACGCAGCCATCCTCGACGATCTGCAGCGATCTCCTGCCGTCGGTCAGTCCGGCCAGATGGGAGGAGACACCGTGTCGCACCTGCCACAGCGCATTGGCCCACACACCCGAGGCCGTGTCGATCATCGCCCCTCTGCCGGCGACCGACGCCACCTCGACCGCGCATCGTCCGACCGTGTCGCTGACTTTCTCAAGATCATCCCCTTCGAAATCGGCGATGACCATCGCGGCAGCCTCGGCCGCTTCACCCGCAATCCGCAGAAACGACCGGTCGAAGAACTCGATCCGCACCGCCCGCTCGCGATCGAGCAACTCCATCACTGGAAGCAGCGCACCGCGATCGGCAACAGTGACCTTCAGCGTGGCCGATGCCGGCGCGATCGGTGCGAGGCGGACGACCATCTCCGTCACGGCCCCGAGCGTTCCCTCGGAACCTGCTACAAGATCGAGCAGCTGTCCCCCGGCATACCAGCGATCGACGCGGTAGCCGAAGGCATTCTTGCGGGTGGCAGGCCAGCGAGCGAGAATCGCCTCGCGGTGATGACGGAGCAGTGGCTCTGCCTCCCGCTGCCAGCGCCGGATCACCGGATGGTCCGGATCCGGTTCACCCCGACGATCCAGCAGCAGCGGACCGTCGGAGGTCTCCAGCGTCACTGCTTCGACCCATGACCCGGTGTCACCGTCGCGCACCGTTCTCGCTCCGGCAGCATTGGTGCTCAGCATTCCACCCAGCGTGGCCCAGGCGGCACTGGACGGGTCGACCGGAAAGTGGAGACCCAGGGGTGCGGCCCGCTGATTCAGATCGGCCAGGGACAGCGACGGTGAGATGGTTGCGGTGCGAGCTTCGGGGTCGATCTCGCATCGCCCGGCATCGAACCGTGTCAGATCGACGACCAATCCGGCTCCCAGGTTGCCGCCATCCATCGCACTGCCGGCACCTCGCGGCGTGAGCGGCAGTGCGGCATGGGCAGCAGCGGCGATCACCTGGCGCAACTGCTCCAGATCATGCGGCTGGGCCACCGCGGCGGGAATGATCCTGAACACACCGCCACCCTGCGAATAGCGCTCACGGCGCCGCGGATCCACATCGAGCACCTGTGACATCTCCTCTCTCCCCTTGACTCCTACTCCTACCGTCGGAGATTACCGGGGAATGACTGCCCCACGCGCCGAGCTGATCCATATCGACGTCGATCGACGACTCGGCCATGAATGGGACGAGTGGGACGGGCAGCCGCTGCCCAATGCCGGGGATTTCGCCTCACCACCGTCGCTGTTCTTCCGCTGGGCAATCGCCTCGCTGGTGGTAGCAGGACTGATTGCAGCAGCGGTCATCTACCTGCTGGCCCCCAGACTTGCCGACCTCCATCCACTCGTGCCGACCCTCCTGTGGGTCGCGCTGGGTGTTCTGGCCGTCGCCGCCGCCGCATGGTGGCTGATCCTCGGTGCGTCCTACCTGTTCCGCCGCGCACTGCTGCCGGTCCCGCTCGGTGAACGGGGGCTGTTCCTCGGGGTGATGCGACTCACCTCGAAGGTCGCCTCCTGGTTCGGTCGTCGCGACTGGGTCGAAAACGCTGCGGTGAAGGTATACAACACCCTGGCACTGCTGCGCACCCGGTCAGTGGCCACCGGCGAGCTGCTGCTGCTGATCCCGCGCTGCCTCTCGCGTGAGACCCTCAACACCGTACTGGAAATGGCAGGGCGCCATCAGGTACCGGTATTCGTGGCAACCCGCGGACAGCTTGCCCGCCGGGTGATCCGGGAGCGCCGCCCTCGTGCGGTGGTGGCAGTGGCCTGCGAACGCGACATGGTGACCGGTCTGCATGACGTGGCCGGCAAGGTTCCCGTACTGGGTCTCACGATGACGCTCCCTGCCGGTCCGTGCAAGGACGCAGCGCTCGACTTCGAGACGCTGGAGAAGTACATGCGGGCATTCGTGGGCTGACGGAGTACGGCGAACAGCGAACGGCGAACGGCGAACGGCGAACAGCGAACAGCGTCGCCACTTCACCGTCGTCATCCCGACCGAAGCGATTGCGCCGCAATCGCGAAGTGGAGGGATCTGTCCTTATTGAAAAGCGGCCTCCTCGGCTGCGTGCCACTCCGCTCGGGATGACGGAAGTCGATTCGCTGTTCGCCGTTCGCTGCCATCCGTCACGGCAGCCGCGGCGTGCCGGCCAGCCCGATCCCGTTGAGAATCCGCCGCACCCGAGCCGCTACCGGATGATCGACCGGCAC
This sequence comes from uncultured Gemmatimonadaceae bacterium, assembly GCA_964608715.1. Taxonomy (GTDB): domain Bacteria; phylum Gemmatimonadota; class Gemmatimonadetes; order Gemmatimonadales; family GWC2-71-9; genus Palsa-1233. Next base: position 10,611 of record CAZSPH010000086.1, read on the forward strand.
TTCGACGTCGAGATCGACTTCGCTGCGTGACGGATCGGCCAGCGGCCGGTAGAGTACCTGCACTCTCACGATGCTGTGATTCGGACGTCCCGGTTCGACCAGGCCGCGCAGCTTCACCGTTCCCGGTCCGAGCGGACGGCGCGAAACAGCCTGGCGGGTCTCGGCATCGAACCAGTCCGTCTCCAGCCAGCCGTCTTCCGGCTCGGTGCGCCTGACCGGGAACGAATCAGCATCGAG
>CAZSPH010000087.1:0-10712 GCA_964608715.1 uncultured Gemmatimonadaceae bacterium
ACAAGATCGGTGACGTGATCGGCCCCAAGGGCAAGACGATCCGCGGCATCCAGGACGCCTCGGGCGCCAAGGTCAACATCGACGACAGCGGCCTGATCACGATCGCAGCCGTCGGCGGCGAAGCCGGTGCCAAGGCCCGCGAAATGGTGATGGCGATCGTCGCCGAGCCGGAGATCGGCAGGGTCTACGAGGGACCGGTGAAGAGCACCACCGCCTTCGGCGCCTTCATCGAGATCATGCCTGGGGTCGAGGGGCTGCTCCACATCTCCGAGATCGACCACAAGCGGGTCGAGAAGACGGAAGACGTGCTCAAGAAGGGCGACATCGTGCAGGTCAAGCTCCTCGAAGTCGATGAGCGTGGCCGGATGAAGTTGTCCCGGAAGGCCCTCCTCCCCAAGGAGTGAGTACTTCCACGATGCAGACCGTTCAGCTCGATTCCGGAATCCACCGGACCGACGCTCCGAACGGCGCGGTGGTGGTCACCGAGCGCCTCTCCGGCGTCCGGTCCGCCGCCGCTGGCATCTGGGTGAGGACGGCAAGTGCGCATGAGACCCCGGAAGTCCTCGGGGTCTCGCATCTTCTGGAACACATGGTGTTCAAGGGGACGACGAGCCGCAGCGCGCGCGAGATAGCCAGCTCGCTCGAATCGCGTGGCGGCTCGCTCGACGCCTACACCTCCCGCGACCATACATCCTATCAGGCCCACGTTCTCGATCAGGACCTCCCGCTGGCACTGGATGTTCTGGTCGATCTGGTCAGAAATCCGCTGATCAGGGAAGAGGATCTCTCCCTCGAACGGAATGTGGTGCTGGAGGAGATCAACGGGATGCTCGATACCCCCGATGATCTGGTCCACGAGGTCTTCAACCGCACGCTCTATCCGTCACACCCATACGGCTGGTCGATTCTCGGTTCACCGGAAACGGTCGGCGCGCTGACGGTGAGCGACCTGCGAGCGGTCCATGCCCGGGGCTATTATCCCGGCAACACCGTCGTTGCGGTGGCCGGGAACGTCGAGCACCAGCAGGTGCTGGATCGGCTCGACGAACTGGGATGGTTCGAGGGCGAGCGCCGGGAGCCGCTTCCTCCGGTCGAGAGCGCGAGCGGTACGGCGGGGATACGCATCATGCAGGATGCCGATCTCCAGCAGTCGCACATCGTACTGGGAACCCCGACGATTCCGTCGAAGGATCCGAGACGCTGGGGACTGGCGATGCTCTCGTCGGCGCTGGGGGCGGGCATGTCCAGCCGGCTCTTCCAGCGGGTGCGCGAGGAGCGCGGGCTCTGCTATGCGATCTACGCCTGGCATGGCACATATCGCTCAGGCGGGAATGCGGGGATCTATCTTGGTACCCAGCCGGCCACCGCCGATCAGGCGGTGGAAGCGGTGGATGAAGAGTTGCGGAAGCTGGCAGCCGGAGGACTTCCTGCGGATGAACTTGCCGACACCCGCAATCAGGTGAAGGGACAGATGATGCTCGCCCTGGAGAACACCACGTCGCGGATGAGCAGGCTTGCCGCGCATGTGCTGCAGGACGACAAGTACCGGTCGCTCGACGACGTGCTCCGGCTCGTCGATGCGGTGACACCGGAGGAGACGGCGGCACTCGCTGCCGAATTCCTCGCACCGGAGCGGATGAGCGCGGTCCGGCTCGGACCGATCAACTGACTTTTTCCGCGTACATCGCTGTACGCAAGCGAGTGCATGATGCAGATCGGCGTACCGAAGGAAATCAAGACCAACGAGAATCGTGTTGGACTGGTGCCGTCCGGAGCAGAGGCGTTCGTGACGGCAGGCCATCAGGTCATGGTCGAGACCGGCGCAGGTGAGGGCAGCGGCTTCTCCGATGCCGACTACCTCGCGGTGGGCGCCACGATCGGTGCGACCGCCGACGAGGTCTGGCGCGCCGCCGACATGATCGTGAAGGTGAAGGAACCGATCCGGGTCGAGTGGCCCCGGATGAAGAAGGACCAGGTGATCTACACCTACTTCCACTTCGCGGCCGACGAGGAACTCACTCGCGCCTCAATCGATTCCGGTGCGGTCTGCGTCGCCTACGAAACCGTGCAGCTTCCGAATGGAGCACTGCCGCTGCTGACGCCGATGTCGGAAGTCGCCGGCCGTCTGGCGGTGCAGCAGGGTGCCAAGTACAACGAGAAGCTGTTCGGTGGCCGCGGGGTGCTGCTGGGTGGTGTCCCGGGTGTGGCGCCCGCGAAGGTCGTGATCATCGGTGGCGGTGTGGTCGGAATCAACTCGGCGAAGATGGCCGCAGGACTCGGTGCCAACGTCACCATCCTCGACACCTCGCTCGATCGGCTCCGTCACCTCGATGACGTTCTGCCGGCCAACGTCCAGACGGTCTATTCGAACCGGCACAACATCCTCGAGGCCATCAGGGACGCTGACCTGATCATCGGCGCGGTACTGCTGCCGGGGAAGAAGGCGCCGAATCTGATCAGGAAGGAAGATCTGGCCATGATTCCCGACGGCTGCGTGATCGTCGATGTGGCGGTCGATCAGGGTGGCTGCGTCGAGACCATCAAGCCGACCACTCACGAGAATCCGACCTACTTCGTCGACGGCGTGCTGCACTACGGTGTCGCCAACATGCCGGGGGCAGTGCCGCGCACTTCGACGCTGGCGCTCACCAACGCAACGCTCCCCTACGGTCTCAAGCTCGCCAACCTCGGCTGGCAGGAAGCCTGCCGCCAGGACCGCGCGCTGGCACTCGGCCTCAACGTGGTGCAGGGCAAGGTCGTCTACGGCGGTGTCGCCGAAGCGTTCAACATGTCGCTGGTGGATGTCGCGGACGTCCTCTGAGTCTCCGGTGGAACTCCTCGTCGTGCGACTGCCGCACGGCGAGGGGCTGCCACTGCCGGCACGCGCCACTCCCGGTTCGGCTGGAATGGACCTCTGCGCTGCTGAAGACGCCGAGATCGCCCCGGGCGGTCGGGTGCTGGTGGCGACCGGGTTCCGCGTCGCCGTGCCGCATGGGTATGAGCTGCAGTTGCGCCCCCGATCGGGACTGGCGCTCAAGCACGGGATCTCGCTGCCCAACACTCCGGCCACCATCGATTCCGACTATCGTGGCGAACTCAAGGTGATCATGATCAATCATGGCACCGAGACTTTCCGCATCAGTCGTGGTGACAGGATCGCTCAGGCCCTGGTGCAGCGAGTGGAGCCGGTGGTGCTGCGCGAGGTGGCCGAGCTGCCGGACAGCAGTCGTGGAGAAGGCGGGTTCGGGAGTACGGGGTAGGGAGTCTTCGGCCTTGCGCCGTGTCCTTACGTCCGCTAGGATCAGGAGACTGCCCCTTCGGCCAAGGCGGAGCGCACCATGCCATCCCGCACCACCCATCTGCTGGTCGTCGCCTCGGCGCTTCTTCTTGCGTTCGCCTGTTCCAGCTTCGATGCCGATCCGATCGTTCCCCCGAACGGCGGCGGCGTCACGAGCTACAGCGAAGCACTCACTGCAAGCCTGGGGTCGGTTGGGTGCGTGCGTCATGAAGGTCGAATCGTCCGAGGTGTAATAGGCCTTCCTGGGCCGAACGGCAGGGAGTTGTTTCGGTGCGAGGGAGTGAGGGGAGATCAGATCAGGGCGATGGTTGCCGAAGCGCGGGAGGTCATTCACGTAGTCCCTGGGCTTGCCTCCAGCACCGCCGGGTACACTATCAGGCACTACCTGTCACAGGAGTATTGTGTCCAGGTAACATCTCCAATATATATCGACGGCCATCTTGCCGGCTGGGAAGTACATATAGACGAAGAGAGCTGTTTCTGGGTCACAAATTACTGGGACGAGTGGGTTCCCGGCAACAACAATGACCCTATTCCAAGTCTCGACCCCGGAGGTGGTGGACCATTCTACAGTCCAACAGATCCGGAGAAGCGTACTCCGACTATTGATACCATTCCCAACCTCGACCATACTTGTGATGGTGTGGGCGATGACAACAAGGCAAATTTTCGGTGCCTGAGGATGCTGGAGCCGGACGAAAGGGCTGTCATCTATGATAGTATAGATGTCTACTTGCGACCATTGAGTGAGATCGCGGATTCGGCCCAGAGGGCCGATTGCGACAGCATGTTCAGATGGATGGATAACTTCCGTCAGTTCAATGACTCGATGACCACGAAATGGGCTTCTCCTTGGATTTGGGCTGGCAGAACCGACAGCGTATCGCCTGGCAAGAATGAGCATGACGCACAGACTAACGGAATAGCCGCAGGCGAGGGTGTAAGCCCGGCGCTCATGCATTTGGATCCCAAACTTTTGGAGAATATGAACAAGCCGTTCGGTAGGGCAGCACTGTTGCGTGCAATGATGCACGAATCTGCTCATGCTTGGCGCGGATTGGACCATCCGGAATTCGACTGGGCCGTCGACTCGGATAGTGTTGATGTGATAGGGTACTCCCGAGACCCGTTCTATCGCACCTTACACGCCCCCAATACCTGTGTGCTCCTTTTTTAACGTTATGCTCTATCGCTTGGCCTTTCTCTCCGTAATTCTCGTGGGCATCACGACACCAGCTCGGCTGAGCGCGCAGAATGAGATACCGGATGTCCGGCACTACTGGGTCATACGGCAGTATTTGATACTCAGGCACTTCCTCACGGCGCAGGCTCCAGACGTCGTCCTCTGCAGTGAAGGGATTCCGGATGATTACGCGACGATGATCGGACGCGATCGTGGTCTGGTAACCACTGGAATGATTCGCTCCATTCAGCTAGTGGATACATGCGGCGATCAGGACGTTGGTGACGATACGTTGTTTATCTACGCTTCCAGGCTTGTGGTTGATTCTACTCTCGGAGAGCTGAGCGCCAGAATCCGGCTCGCGCTTCCTACGGCCAACCAGCGATTAGAACAGTATCGTGATCAGGGATTCGGCATCGAGTTCATCGCATTTTCTGTGGACAGTGCTCGTGATGTCGGGATGATCAGGAGTGAGACAGCAATCCGGTATGAGCCGCTGCGATACTACCTGGCTGTCAGGCGGCGCCTGGTACCGCTAGGCGGCAGGCCATGGGTTGTCATCTGCGATGAGTCAGTGTCTCCCTCCGTTGTCAACGACTATGTGCTGGGTAACAATGGCGGACCTAGCCAGTACGTGATGGTGTACGACCCCGCTTGCGGGGTTCCGACCGAAGTGCAGCGCGATACCAGCCTTTCGGTGGTGCTGGTTCGCAAGCTGGAGGAAACCGACGGCAGGGTAGTCGTTGAGAGTGTTCGGACAACGGCCAGGACACCGTTCCCGCGCCAATGGGAGGAACGGTTCGAACTTCTTCCTGACGGCAGGGCAACCATCGTGCTTCGGCGCTTCAAGATCGACTTGTCCCACTAGGCTCATATGGCTGTGTCTCATCTTGCGATGTCTATAGGGGCGTGCACCGAGGGATCTGCCTTTCGTTGGAGAGGGGGGACATTGCAACACTTCCTTCGCGCTCCTCATGTCATGCTCGTCGGGCTGGCGGCCTTGCTGCTCCCGTTGGTTGCACTTCCGATCGGTGCCCAGAATCTTCCTCGCTTTCGAAGCCCGACGGTGGCGTGGGTGGTTTTGCAGTACCTGTACCAGAGGCATCTCGTTTCTGGGAGCTCGCCTGATGTCGTTGTCTGTTCAGAAGGTGTGCCAGATGAATCGCGCTCCATGCTAGCCAGTTGGGTTGCCACCCCAGGGCGGGCCATGGGGTTCGGTAGCATTGCCATGCGAGACGGCTGCGACCTTGACCATCGTGACAGTGATACGGTGTATATCCGTTCGGTGAGGCTCATTCCTGATTCTCTCATGGGTGAACTTGATGCCGAGGTACCGTCAGGTCGGCAGTCAGGTGGGCGTCGACTGGAGCACTATCGTGGGATGCCCACTGCCACCGAGTACCTGACGATGTCTCTGGAGTCTGGTGCTGATCTCAGCGAAGTGCGCAGCGAAAGGGCGATAAGATATGCGTCGCTGCGGCACTACCTGGTCGTTCGTCGACGGTTCGTAACGCTTGGAGGGCGGCCATGGATCGTTGTGTGCGACGAATCGGTGCCTGTGTCGGCAGTCAATGACTATGTACTGGGAGACAACGGCAGGCCGGCACAGTACGTCATGATTTACGACCCGAGTTGTCAGGTCCCTGTTGAGGTACAGCGGGATACCACGCTGTCCGCACTGCTGCTGCGGAAGGTCGAGGAGGTCGGCGGCAGGGTGGTCATAGACGGAGAGCGGGTTTCTGCGCGCAGGCGGTACCCGCGTGCTTGGGGGGAGCGGTTCGAGCTTCTTCCCGATGGCACAGCGATTCTCCGGCTGGGTCGGTTTGTGGTGGAACCTCCGCATTAGGCTGCTGGGCGCAGCCGAAAGAACGCGATGACGTAAGCCATTCCATCGTCCTTACTGTGGCGGTGCCAGGCAGAGGCCCTGTGTCGAATGCTATACGGGCGCCGTCTGCCGGAGGAACGGACTGGCCATTCATGGCCTCACCTGTGATCTTTCAGTATTGTGGGACCGAGCTGTCGTTGTGACGGTCGGATCGGTACGCATTCGGGAATCGAGAACGGGCTTGAAGTCAAAGATGTGGACTGCGGCGAGCCGCAGAGAGAAGACGATGATCGCTCTTGCTGCGGCGTTGATCGCCTGGCAGTTGGCGCTAACCCTGTTGGCGGTGGCCGGCCTGATCGACCGCGACCTGCGACGCTGGCTGTGGCTGCCCGGTTACTTCGTTCTGCCGACTCTGGCTCTGATCTCGATCAAGGTCCACCCTCATCATGCCAGGGGGCTGATAACGGGGGCACTGGGCTTTTCGTTGCTCGGCATCTCCAACCTGCTGGGCCTTACCGGGGTGAGCGGGCCGTCAGATCTTTGGGCCCTTCCGTCGGTGATCGCTGCCATCATGGTGAACGTCGCAATGGTCATGATGGCCTGGGATCAGTACGGCCCGCCGGCGATGCGTCGGCGTAGAGCTTCTGCGTGAAGATCGAGCGCATGGCCGCATGAGACTCGGGATCACAGCGACTGTGCTGTGTTCGCTGCTGCACTGATTCCATCCGTCGGCGCAGCCCAGGCTCCGACCCTCCGCGCTACATCCGCCCAGCACGAGGCGTCGGCCCGAATTCTGAAATCACGCACCGACGGGTCGCCTGCCAGCACTGACGAGTCTCGGAAGGTCGATGGCGTCAAGCTCGGCGCCATCGTTGGCGGAGGAACGATGTTCGGCATCGGCATGTTTGCATCGCTTGCCTTCGGTGACGTCGACGGACCTTTCTCTGGTGAAGCCCTGCGGGCAGTGGCTGTCGTGACACTCGCTGGCGCATTCGTAGGCGCCGTGATCGGGGCGTTCATTGGCTGACCGTATGCAGTGTAGCTCACATCGAAAGACGAGATCATGAAGTTCCTCAACTCACTGGTTCCGGCAGGACTCCTTCTTCTGGCCGCGGCAGCGCCAGGTTGCCTCCCTGCCCAAGCGCCGTCGCTACGTCCTGTTCCTGCTCAGTACGAGGCGTCCGCGCGGCTGTACGGAGCGCGGGACTACGCGGAGCATTCGATTCGCGTCGAACGGCGCGAGCAAAGCAACGTCACCAAGGGCGCGATGATCGGTGGTGGGGCCGGCGCAGTACTCGGGACGCTGTTTCTCCTGGGACTGCACGACGGCATGGATGGGTCAGGTACGCCGTTCACCAGTAGCGGCGTGCTGTTCATCTTCGGCAGCGCCGCCATTGGTGCCTTTCTGGGCGCTGCAATCGGAGCAGGGTTCGACTGAGTCTCGCCGCCACGCCTCTGAAACTGCACAGGGGCCACCAATGGCGGCGCCTGTGCAGCTTGCGTGACGATGACGCTTAGTCACCAGCCGCACCTAATGCGGCGCCGACCAAGGCACCGAGAGCAGCCCCTCCTATTATAAATAGCGGGCCGTTGCCGTCGATGGGCGAGCCACCACCGTCCCTTCCACTGGTGAACGCGAGTACAAACAGCGCTCCCAGTGCACCACCGACCGTCCCTCCAATCCAAGCGCCCTTAGCGGCACCGCTCGGGCCAGGACGTTCGCCTGCTCGGCGTCCGAGATGATCGTGCGCTCCATACAGCCGGGCTGAGGCCTCGTGCTGAGTAGAGGTAGGACGGAGCGATGGTGCCTGGGCTACCATGGGGGCTGCGAGAAGCATTGACAGCAGGCAGGCTGAAGCGATCGAAATAGTGGAACGCATGGCTTATCTCCCAATCGAGTGACAGGTTTCAGGGAATAAACTGGAAATCCTTGAGCCGGAGACCATAGGGATCTGACCCGTCGCCATAGGCTCCGCCGGCCCAGCCCCGGAATCGTCCAGTAGTCGCCCACAGGCACTCAGTAGACGGGCTAATACGATACTCCGCATACACGCAGTTCTTCAGCTTGACTGCGTTGCTACCGATGTTGTGATGCTCTACGACAGGGAATCGCCATTTGGTGCTTGACGAATAGGTGTCACAGTTGTCGACATTGAGAAATCCGCCCTTCTTGCATGCGGAGCGCGACACATAGTTGGCGTGCTTGAACTGTGCAACCCATACCCTCGGATAGCCACCGGCCCTGCCAGAATACTCCATAGCCGCGACCGAGGAGTAATCGCTCCACACAGACGACGCAAATCCGTAGCCACCGTGAGCGCTCAAGTATGCGACTTTCAACACCCAATGCGAGGTGGCCCAGTTGTACCGAACCACCAGTACGATGGCCTCACTATCACCTTGGTGACCATTAAGCCCAGTCTCGGGATCGCCCAAGTCTGCGTAGTATGCCGGCATATAGATGATCATGACTGAGCCGGCATGCTCTCCGCCACCAATTGGCCTGACACCCCAGTAGTACTCACCTTGGAGTGGTCTCGAAAAAGTGGACACCTGGTTCATGCTGCTTTGAGCAGCTCCCTCTCATAGCCAGCTGGGCTGAGATATCCCAGGGTTGAATGCCTTCGTTCCTGATTGTACCACCGGTCGATGTAGCTGGCCAGCTCGCGCCTCAGTTCGTGGTGGGAATGCCAGGTCCTGCGATGCACCAGTCCCCGCTTGAGCGTGGCGAAGAAGCTCTCCACCACCGCGTTGTCCCAGCAGTCGCCCTTGCGGCTCATGCTCGGCACCGCTCCTCTGGCTGCCAGCTCCCTGCGGTAGCCCTTCGACCCGTAGATGCTGCCACGGTCGGAGTGATGCAGCAGGCCGGGCTCGGGCTGACGCAGTGCCACGGCCCGCCTCCATGCCTCGATGGCCAGTCCCTCGTCGATATGCTCACCGGCTGCCCAGCCTACCACCCTGCGCGAGCAGAGATCCATCACCACCGCCAGGTAGAGCCAGCCCTCCGTCGTCCAGCAGTACGTCACGTCGGTAGCCCACACCCGGTTGAGCCGGGAGACCGCAAACTGCCGGTCGAGCAGATTGGGCGCGGCCCTCTGAGTCGGGTCGCTTATCGTGGTAACCTTCCACCGACGGGGCATCACGGCCTCACAGCCGCTCTCACGCATCAGGCGCACGGTGCGGCGGCGCGAGATGTGGTGACCGGCATCGGCCAGTTCATCACGATGACGCCGCGCTCCGTACTCCTCTCCTGCACTACGGTGAGTGGCCGTGATCAGCACCCGCAGCTTCGCATCCTCGGCCGTACGACTCGAAGGACCACGGCTCCGCCAGGCGTAGAACGTCGACCGGGGCACCGACAGCACCCGGCACATCAGGGTCAGGGCGTACTCACCTCGATGGTGAGCGATCACGGCGCACCTCGCGCTGACCCCTTCGCGAAGAACGCCGCCGCTTTTCCCAGGAACTCGTGCTCCTGTCGAAGAACGGCCAGCTCGCGGCGAAGCCGGCGATTCTCCTCCTCCATACTCTCGGCACGGTGCGATACCATGGTGTCACCGAACTGCTTGCGCCACTGCCGAAGCTGCTCAGGGCGAAGGTCCAACTCACGTGCTACCTGGCTGGCTGGACGGCCAAGCTCGGTCACCTGCCGAACAGCTTCCTGCTTGAACTCTGCCGTGAACGACCGACGTACTCTCTTCATCAAACACCTCCCTGCCTCCAAGATGGAGACGATGGCGGTGTCCATCAAAGCGGGGCCAGCTCATGAACCGGATTTCTGGGTGAGGTGGGAACGAGTCGAGCAGTGTTCCCCGCGGACGCGTGGATTAGTCAGTTGCTACACCGAGATTGAAAGTCGCGAGTGGTTGTCTCACTAGGGCGTGGGTAGGCTCGAGGGAGCAGGATGACCGGGTGCACCACCGTCGCTCACGCCTGGAGTCCAGCATGGGTAAAGTCTACCCACCGCGTGGGTATATTTTACCCACCCTTCTCAATCACCCGTCTGCCGCCCATGTTCAGCCGAGCATCACCCACCGGAGGCAGGTTCATGCTGAAGCTCCCGCTCCGCCGACTCCTGCTCATGGCCGCGATCTTCGCCATGCCCATCATCGGCCTCGCGGTTGAGCCGGCCTACGAACGCTGGCTGATCGCGTCCTACGGTGAGGAGGTTAGTCCCGCCGACACCAGTGAGGCATCAGTCGCGCTCGCGTCGTACTTCGCCTCGCGCAACCCGGCGATTGACCGCCTCCTGCCCGAGGGAACAGGTGGTACCAGGTTCCGCGCCGATCTCGGTCCAGACAAGGGTGGCATGGCACTGAAGGGCACAGTGGCAGTTGTCATCGCCGCGAACACTCTCCACCGCGGTGAGGAGGTCGCGCTGCATGAACGCGCCCACCTCTTTCACT
>CAZSPH010000088.1:0-10190 GCA_964608715.1 uncultured Gemmatimonadaceae bacterium
AGACCGCCGGCAAGGACGCCGAGGTTGCCAAGAGCACCTATGTCGGGGTGCTGGGCGTTCCCGGTGCCCGGACGGAGGCGCTGGCTCATGCGGCGCGGGCGATGGCGGCACTCGAGGAAGCAGGGGTGTCCGCCGGAACTCTCGGGCCCCTGGCGCGGTATATTGTGAGCAGGACGTCGTGACCAGCCTGGTCCTACATCAGAGGGAGCCAAAATGGCCCTGCTAGAACAGATCAACGGCCCCAGTGATCTCAAGGCACTCCGGCGGGACCAGCTCCCCGAGCTTGCCGAGGAGATCAGAGCGCGGCTGATCGCCTGCTGCTCCGAGACCGGCGGTCACATCGGCGCATCGCTGGGCGTGGTCGAGCTGTCGATCGCACTGCTCTACGAGTTCGATTCCCCCAGCGACAAGATCCTCTGGGATGTCGGACATCAGGCCTACGCCTGGAAGCTCCTCACCGGTCGCAACGAGTCCTTCGGCACTCTGCGGACCGAGGGGGGAATCTCCGGTTTCCTCAAGCGCGACGAATCGCCCCACGACCAGTTCGGCGCCGGTCATGCCGGCACCGCGATGTCGGCCGCCCTCGGCATGGCCACTGCCAGGGACCTCAAGGGCGGGAAGAACAAGGTCGTGGCTGTGGTGGGCGATGGTGCGCTGACCTGCGGTCTCTCCTACGAGGGGATGAACAATGCCGGTCACTCCGATCGGGACATCATCCTGATCGTCAATGACAACGGGATGAGCATCTCGCCCAATGTCGGCGCGATCTCGACCCTGCTCGGATCGATCGTCGCCAACCCGCGCACCGATCGGCTCCGCGAGCGGATCAAGAAGGTCACCTTCAAGCTCGGTGATGTCTTCGGTGACGGCGTGGTGAATCTCGCCCGCAACGTCGAGGAGTCGGTCAAGAATCTGTTCAGCGAAGGAATGCTCTTCGAGGAATTGGGCTTCCGCTATTTCGGTCCGATCGACGGTCATGATCTGGAGCAGCTCACCCAGACGCTGGCGCATGTCCGCTCGCTCTCGGGGCCGCGGGTGATCCATGTTCTGACCCAGAAGGGCAAGGGCTTCTCCTTCGCCGAGGCGAACAAGGAGAAGTGGCACGGACTGGCGGCCTACGATCCGGAAACCGGCGAGGCTCGCAAGGCTGCCAGTGGTCCGCCGACCTGGACCCAGGCATTCGGTGACACCATCACCGCGCTGGCGGAGGAGTATCCCGATCTGGTCGCGGTCACTGCGGCGATGCCGGCTGGTTCCGGCACCAACATCTTCCAGAAGCGCCATCCCGGTCGCTTCTTCGATGTCGGAATCGCCGAGGGGCATGGCGTCACGTTCGCTGCGGGACTCGCCACCCAGGGGATCAAGCCGGTGGTGGCGATCTACAGCACCTTCCTGCAGCGCGGTTACGACAACATCATCCACGATGTCGCGGTGCAGAAGCTGCCGGTGATCTTCGGGATGGATCGCGCCGGTCTGGTGGGCGAGGATGGTCAGACCCACATGGGGCTGTACGACATCGCCTACATGCTGGCGGTGCCGGGCATGACGATCACCGCGCCCAAGGATGCCGACGAGATGGTCGGGCTGCTGCGGACCGCGCTGGAGCACGACGGGCCGTTCTCGCTCCGCTATCCGCGCGACAAGGTACCCACCGATCCCAACCCGATCGGCAGCGTTCCCGCAGTGCCGTACGGTACCTGGGAGATGCTCCGCCCCGGCCGCGGAGTAGCGATACTCGGTACCGGCACGATGGCGCTGCCGGCGAAGCAGGCTGCCGACATTCTGGCGGCGGAAGGAATCGATGCCGCAGCGGTGAATGCCCGGTTCATCAAGCCGCTGGACGAGAAGATGCTGGCCGAGCTGGCTGCGACCTGCGATCTGGTGGTAACGGTGGAGGAGGGAACCGTCGTCAACGGTTTCGGTGCGATGCTGGCTGCCAGAGTGGAGCGGGACTTCCCCCATCTCCGGGTCATCGCACTGGGAGTGTCGGACGATCTGATCGTGCAGGCCGCGCGCAATCGGCAGCTCGAACAGCACGGCCTGACTCCGGCCGGAATAGCTGCCAGCGTCCGGCGGGCGCTTGCACCATCCAGGGTTGCCTGAGAACCGATGAGAGTCGGGATCGTAGGCAACCCGCGGTATCCCGAGCTTGGCACCATCCTCGAACAGCTTCGGGGTGATCTCGAAGCGCGCGGCTGGTCGGCATCCGGTGATTCCGACATCGCCTCACTGCTGGGCGAGACGCTGCCGCCGTTCGATCCCGACGCGATCGACCTGCTGATCACCATCGGTGGTGACGGCACTCTGCTGCACGGTGCCAGGCGGCTCGGCGGCCGGGAGATCCCGATTCTCGGGGTCAACTTCGGCCGGGTCGGCTTTCTCACCGCAGTGTCACGGCATGACATCACCCACGCACTGGATGTTTTCGCGGCGGGCAAGCACCGCCTGTCGCGACGCGGAGTGATCAGCGGGGCGGTCGTCAGCGGAGACGGAGTGGTCGGCGAGCAGATGGCGGCGCTCAACGACATCGTGCTCCACAAGGGCGGCATCGCCCGGATGGTGCGGTTCCGGGTGACCATCGACGGCGAGGACATCGGGCCGCTCTCCGGCGATGGTCTGGTCGTCGCCACTCAGACCGGTTCGACCGCCTACTCTCTCAGCGCCGGCGGTCCGGTGCTGATTCCCGGCGTGGATGCGCTGCTGCTCACTCCGATCTGTCCGCATTCGCTGACGATCAGGTCGCTGGTGGTGCCGATGACCTCGCAGGTATCGATCGAGATTCTGGAGCCCCGGACTGCCGATCTGATGGTCTCGGTGGATGGCCAGCAGACCATCACGCTGGGCGAGACCGACGGTTTCCGGATCAGTGCGGCACCGTTCCGGGTGGTGCTGGTGCGGATGCCGGACTACGGGTTCTTCGATCGTCTCCGCGACAAGCTCCACTGGGGTGATCTCTCCGGGCGGGAGTAGTGCTCATATCGTTGCGGGTCCGTGGCCTCGCCACGGTTGCTGATGCCACTCTCGAATTCTCTCCGGGACTGAATGTCCTCACCGGCGAAACCGGTGCGGGCAAGTCGATGCTGGTCGATGCGCTGGCACTGGTGCTGGGTGATCGCGCCGATCGTGCCGCGGTGCGTCCGGGCAGTGATCGCGCGATAGTCGACGCCGAGTTCAGCGATACCATCTTTCTCAATGAACAGCTTGCCGAACTCGGGCTCGATGCTGCCGATGGACTGATCATCCGGCGGGAGGTCCAGCAGGAGGGGCGATCCCGTGCCTGGCTCAATGGTTCGCCGGTGGCGATAGCCGTGCTGCGGGAAATCGGCGGGATGATTGCCGACATGCACGGCCAGCATCAGACTGTCGAGCTGGGTGAACCGGCGAGGCAGCTCGCCCTGATCGATGCGATCGGTGGCTGCGAGCTGCCGCTGGGTGATGTTGCTGCGGCGCATGCCCGACTCCGTGAGCTGGAGGAGCGGCTGGTGGCGTTGCGATCCGATCGCGCAGCGGCACTCAGCCGCGAGTCGGAGTTGAGAGCGCTGGTGGGCGAGATCGATGCGGCGAAGCTCAAGGCTGGCGAGGATGAGGAGCTTGGCCGACAGATCGGGCTGCTTTCCCATGCCGTGGCCCGTCGCGAGCATGCTGCCCGCATCAGCGGGATACTCGATGACGAGCGGCACGGAGTGGAAGCGGGACTGGCCGAGGTCAGGCGCGCGATCGAGGCGCTGGGGCGGATCGATCCTGCGGCGGAGGGCTGGATGGTCATGCTGGAGCAGGCGTGGACCAACCTCGGCGAGTTGAGGCGTGAGGCCGACGACTATCGCGATGGCATAGCCGACGATCCGATGCTGCTGGACAGGATGCAGCGTCGGCGGGATGAGATTGCCAGGCTGGTGCGTCGCTACGGTGGCAGTGTCGAGAGTGCGCTGCTGGCGCGGGTTGAGGCCGATGGCGAGCTGCAACTGGTGGATTCAGCCGCGTTTGACGAGCGGAAGCTGGAGGGGGAAGTCGAAGCGGCCAGGCGACGCCTGGATGAGGCTGCGACGGTTCTCACTGCTGCGCGGACCGCTGCGATCGGGGTGATGGAGTCAGGTGTCAACGGAGTGCTTCCCGCACTGGGTCTCGGCGCTGCGACCTTCCGGGTGGGGCTGATTCCGCGAGATCGGATCGGGGTGTCTGGCGCCGAGGGGGTGGAGTTTCGCGCGGCGCTCAACCGGGGGATGCCGGAGCGGCCGATCGCTTCGTCAGCGTCCGGGGGGGAGCTTGCCCGGTTGATGCTGGCGATCAAGGTCACTGCGGCAGGGAAGGATGCTACGCCGACGCTGGTGTTCGACGAGGTCGATCAGGGAGTGGGCGGGGAAGTGGCGGTGCAACTGGCCGATGCGCTGGCCCGTCTGGGTGAGCGGCATCAGGTGCTGATCGTCACGCATTCGCCGCAGATCGCTGCACGGGGAGGCAACCATCTGCTCGTCGCCAAGGGAGAGACCGGTGGCATCGCGACCAGTGCGGTCAGTCGGCTCGATGGTGAAGAGCGGGTGGTGGAGATCGCGCGGATGCTGGGCGACCCGTCGGGGGAGGACGCGCGGCGGCTGGCGCGGGGGATGGTGCGGCTGGCGGCGAACTGACCAACCGCCGCCGTCAGGCGGCGGTGATGGTGGCACCATCCAGTCGTCATCCCGAGCGGAGTGAGTTGCATGCACCACGTCATCCCGAGCGGAGTGGCCCGCATGCACCACGTCATCCCGAGCGGAGTGGCCCGCATGCACTCCGTCATCCCGAGCGGAGTGGCCCGCAGGGCCACGCAGTCGAGGGATCTGCTTTTCGAAAAGAGGAAAAGCAGATCCCTCCGCTTCGCGATTGCTGCGCAATCGCTTCGGTCGGGATGACGGGGACGGGCGACGGGTGGCGTCGCCCCTACGGCACGATCTCCCAGTGGCCGCCCTTGGTGGGGCCAACGCGCCGGATCAGTCCCTCCTTCCTCAGGTTCGCGAGGTGGTACTTCACGCCATCCAGCGTCATGCCCAGCGATGCTGCCAGTACGTGGCGGGTGGTGCGGGGTTCCCGCTCGATGATAGCCAGGATCTTCTGGGTAGTTTCCAGGGTAGTCATCAGGGTAGTTTTTCGGGTAGTTTCTGGGGTAGTGATCAGGGGAGTACCCTGACTCTGTTCCCCGGTACTACCCGTTTCCCATCGCACCGTTGCCACGAACATCCCACCGTCGCGGTCGTCGCGTCGGGATCGCGTTGGTGATGCGTTACCGGGCGACGCATGGCGTCGCCCCTACGGCAATGCGGGGTGGCGCGGGTCGGGATGGTGGATCGAGTGGAAGGTGTGCGGTGCCGACCCTCCAGTCGGACTACCGAGATATCCTCGGCAGTTGCTGCTTCCTCAGGGGTGACCGGCCGGTCGCCCCTACGTGATGCTTGCTCGTTCCCGCAGTCGGAGACACCGACGCTCCGGCTTTGCCGGAGGGCGGTGAGAAGCGGATCCCTCGACGGCGCGGCCCTGTGGGCCGCTCTGCTCGGGATGACGGGGAAGAACGAGGCTTCAGCCACTAGTCCTGGCGAGTCGCGGGCGGGGATGTTGTGCGATAAAGTAAAGACTATTACTTTACGACCATGAGCACTGTAAGTAGTTCTGACTGGGCCTTTTACGGGCGCCGGCATGAGTTGGAAACCCTGCGGGACATCCTGCGCCGACGGCGCTGGTTCTTCCTGAAGGTTTCCGGGCGGCGGCGGATCGGAAAGACGAGCCTCGTCCACCAGGCCCTGCAGGCCGAAGGTCGCGACCGGATCCTCTACCTCCAGACCCCCGACTCGGATCCAGCAGGGGTCGTCTCCGCCGCGCGTGATTACTTCGAGCTGTTCGGTGTCACGGCGCCACCGCCTACCGACTTACGCACCCTGGCAGCGGCCATAGGCGCACTGATTCGCGGTGGGTTCGTGGTGGCACTCGATGAGTTCCAGTACTTCCACCGCAAGGTGCTGTACGAGTTCACCTCCCACCTCCAGTACGAGGTGTACCAGTTGGCACGCGATGCCGCCCAGGTATCTGGTGGGTTGATCGTACTCGGTTCGATCCATGCCGAGATGGCGGCGCTGCTGGAAGACCGCGATGCGCCACTGTTCGCCCGAGTGACGGACACGTTGGATGTACAGCACCTGGATATCTCTTCGGTCCTGGAAATCCTCCGGGCACACGCCGAGCCGACTCCTGACCGTCTGCTGTTTCTCTGGAACCTCTTCGAGGGGGTGCCGAAGTTCTATCGCGACGCGTACGAGGAAGGCGTTCTCGGCGCCGATCGCAGTGATCTCGTCCGGGAGCTGTTCTTTTCCAGCTCCTCGCCACTCCGCACCGAGGCAGAGAACTGGTTCCTGCGCGAGTTGCGAGGGCGGTACGATCTTGTGCTCAAGTACGTGGCCCGGTACCCCGGGTGCTCCAACGGCGAGATCATGGCGCATGCACGGCAAGTGGACGCCGAACGGGAGAAGCAGATCGGCGGCTACCTGCAAGTGCTGCGTGATCGATATCGCATGATAGAGCAACGCCAGCCCGTCTTCGCGAAGGCATCAGCTCGCAACGGGCGGTACTATATCGCTGACAACTTTCTCCGGACATGGTTGGCGGCGCTCGCGACTCCCGCGGCATCGGTGCATTTCCGCCCGCTGGACGAACTCGTCAGCGAGGCCGATCGCCGCCTGGCGGACACTGAGGGGTACGGCCTCGAACAGCTGGCTGGAACGCTGTATGAGGAACGGAGCCGGAAGGGACTCGACGGGTTCCGCCTGACGGCGCGGATGCGAGGCTACTGGGATCGCGGCGACACTGAGCTTGATCTCGTGGCGCTGAATGAGCACGATCGCATCGTTCGACTGGGGAGCTGTAAACGGGCCGCGGAACGACTTGCACCGGACTATGCGCGCTTCGATGAGCATGTGGAGCGGTTTCTCGCTCGAACGTCAGCCTTGAGTGGCTGGACGGTCGAGAAGGTCGCCATCACCACTCAGCATTCATCGGAATCACGGCGCGCAGCCGAGCGCGCCGGATACCTTCCGCAGGATATCGAGGAGCTGACACAAGGTCTGTAGGCGGACATGCACCGCTCCATTCAACAGGCTCAGGCAGCCTAAGGGCGGTGAAATGCGGGAAACGGACG
The DNA here is from genome assembly GCA_964608715.1 of uncultured Gemmatimonadaceae bacterium. Classification (GTDB taxonomy): domain Bacteria; phylum Gemmatimonadota; class Gemmatimonadetes; order Gemmatimonadales; family GWC2-71-9; genus Palsa-1233. The sequence goes on from CAZSPH010000088.1 coordinate 7,157, forward strand.
ACGCCTGCCGTCGCATCGATGTCCCGGGTGGTGGCACGTTGCCGGGCGACGGATGGCGTCGCCCCTACGGCACGATCTCCCAGTGGCCGCCGTTGTCAGGCCCAATACGTCGAATCCGTCCCTGTCTCTGCAACTTGGTCAGGTGGTACTTCACTCCGTCTGGTGTGATGCCGAGCGACGCGGCCATCGCCTGCCGCGTCATTCCGGGGTCATGCTCGATCAGCTCAAGCGTTTTCTGGGTAGTAGTCTGGGTAGTTTTCTGGGTAGAAGTCTGGGTAGTACCCCGATTCTGTTCCCCGGTACTACCCGTTTCCCATCGCACCGTTGCCACGAACATCCCACCGTCGCGGTCGTCGTGTAGGTCGATGTTGGGCCATGCCTCGACCGCTCTGGGTACACCGGAACCGAGTCCTCGGTAGGGGAGCATGCCCTTGGCGACGAAGCTGGCGAGGATCGGGTTGCGCAGGTTCGAGTTGCCGGCGCGGATCTTCTCGATGCTGAGGTTGTTCGGCAGCGTGCCGGGGCTGATGATCTCGACTCGGTCGTCGAAGACGAACATGCGAACTGGGGCGCTGACGAGATAGTCACGGTGCACGAGGGCGTTGACGATGAGTTCCTCGAAGACCACGCGAGGCACTTCCGGCTGCCCATGGCTGTTGACATTGCGGCCGCCCTGGACCTTGCGCAGGTTGCGCAGCACGAACGCCAGCGCATCGCTGCTGGTCACATCCAGCTTGAACTGTCTGGTGCCGTCTTCACCCAGTGCCAGCACATCAGTGAGACTCCGGGCTTCGGTTGTTGCGGTCGACGCTGCCATCCTGCTCTCCAAGAGATGTCCGGGAGGCAAGCTACTGAGGTGGGTTCGCCTCGCAGGTATCTCTTTTCTGCGTGACGGGTTTGCACCGCCGCTCCGGCTTCGCCGGAGGGCGGTGAAAAGCAGATCCCTCGACTTCGGCGGCTGCGCCGCCTTCGCTCGGGATGACGGGGCGCCCCGTGCGTTGGCAGGCGATTGCTTCGGCTGCTGCGCGGCCTCGCAATGGCTACGCCGCGAGCTGGGACGCTCCGGGTGCGGCGGGAGGCGGGAGGTAGCCTGCCACCTCGGGGATCTCGACCTGAGTCTTCCGCCTGATCGGACCGTAGACGTTGCGCGCGCTGGTCCACGCCGCCAGCACCTCCGGTTCCCTGGCGAAGCGCTCGGCGTTGAGACCGTCGAGGATGCCGACGCAGTTGGCCACATCGCGCGCCAGTTCGCTGAAGTCGGCGCGAGCGGTGACGTGTTCCCTGCGGCCATCATCCGCCTCGGCCGAGGCGATCTCGAAGGCGTTGATCGCGTTGGCGAGGTCGTCGAGGAAGTTGTTGCCGAGTCCGGCGGCGATCAGCGGTTCGGCGTGGAGAGTCGCCTTTTCGAGGAAGGCGCGGGCGATACCGATGAACTCGCGATTGGGGCCGTAGTACTTGGGTGCTGCGAATGTCTCCAGGAAGGAGGTGTCGTCGCGGGAGACGATGGCTGCGACGGTCACCAGGTGACGGAGTCGCATCCGGAGGATCCGTCGGGTTCCCTTGCGGCGGGCGAGTGCGGAGTGCTCTGCCAGGCGGCCGAGGTGCTGGCGGGAGAAGACGGTGTCGACCCGGCCGATGATGGTGGTGAGTTTGGCGACCACGCCCTGGTGGCTCGAGTCGCCGGACGGATGGGCCTGTTCGAATGCAAGGACCCGACGCGCCATCGAGAGCTTCCTGCGGATGACAGCCTGCATGGCACACCTCCGTGCTGGTGGTACCCCGGTTGGGGAAGAGTACCGATGAGTTGTATGGGGAGATTCGCCCGGTCGCCCCAACCGCGGGCGTGCCGACACCAAATGCCAGCAACGTGCCACACGTGAAACGTCGCGTATGGAGAGATGAGGCGGGTTGGCTGAAAGCCTTGCAGTTGCTGGGATTCAGCCCGATTCGTGTGACCAGTTCCCGGGCCACCATGACGCCCATGCCTGGCTCAGCAATGGGAGGGCAGTGTCCTTCGCGCCGGACACCGCGGTCGGAAAGTCGACAGTGATGTTCGCATCGAAGCTCCGTGATGGTGTCGATGAGGAGGCGATCGACGCTTGAAAGGACCGTGCGAGCTTCGATGAGGACCGGTTCACCGCTTGAAAGGCTGTGATCAGTCTCGATACGGAGATGATCGACCCTGAAATCGTCCCTGTCGACCGATCGAAGGACGTGAACGACACTTGAAAGGACCGAGCGCGTGCTTGACAGGGCCGAGCGAGCGTCGAAGAGGACCGGTTCACCGCTTGAAAGGTTGTGATCAGCGTCGATACGGAGGTGGTCGACGCCGAAATGGAGGCGAACGACGCTTGAAGGGACCGAGCGTAGGCTTGAAAGGACCTGAACGCCGGTTGAAAGGGGCGTCGCGCCGGATTTCTGGACAGTGTCGCGGCCGATGAGGGCGGGATGCGCGGTTGAAAGGGTGTGATCGGCGCTGTGCGGGGGTGGTCGAGGCTGGTGGTGGACAGGGTGGAGGGGCGGGAGGGGGCGAAGTGGCCCGCGTGCACCCAGTCATCCCGAGCGAAGTGGCCCGCATGCACCCCGTCATCCCGAGCGGAGTGGCCCGCAGGGCCACGCAGTCGAGGGATCTGCTTTTCGAAAAGAGGAAAAGCAGATCCCTCCGCTTCGCGATTGCTGCGCAATCGCTTCGGTCGGGATGACGGGGACGGGCGACGCATGGTGCCGCCCCTACGGCAATGCGGGATGGCGGGGGGCGATCGTTTGCCGTTCGCATCTGCCGGAGTCGCCCCGTCGCCGTAGGGTGACGGCGTGTTCGCCCAACTGCGGCAGCGCGGGAATCGCGCAGGCGTTCAGCGCGTGCGCGTGGTACTACCTGTCGGATCACCGACCGATGTGGATGGAGGTGGCGCCACGGGGCTGACGGCGAACAGCGAACCGGGAATGGTGGCTGACCATGTCGAGGGCAGCCACATTGGGCGTACCTTGACCTGCGCCCTCGCTCGCAGCATAATCCGTGAAGGCTGCGTTGGTC
>CAZSPH010000089.1:0-1715 GCA_964608715.1 uncultured Gemmatimonadaceae bacterium
CCGGCATTCCACGCTTCATGCTCGGACGGACTGAGAAACCATTGCAGATGCCAGGATACTTCCTGAGTATCGCGGAGAGTCTTCATCGAACGGATCGCCGCGATGAAGCGCGCCTCACCCGCCGTGGTATCTGCCTCCCGGAACGACAACCGGGCCAGTCTCAGTTGATGCCAGGTGCTGTCGATGCCGGCAGCCAGTGCCTCGCTGGCACAACGGGATACGATTGACTCATCACCCCTTGCGAAGGCCGTGGTGGTGCAGGCCCGCAGCACCAGTGGATCACGCGACCCGGTGTTGAGAGTGAACGTGCCGAGCGATCGCTGGTTCGCCTCCCGGGAGGGATGGTGCAGCACGATCGAAGCCAGGAGATTCAGCGCATCGGGATGATGAGGATGGACCATCAGCACGGAATCGACGATCCGCCTCGCACCGTGCATCCAGGAGTCGCCCAGGGGCATCAGGAAGCCCTGCAGCGCGATGGCGCTGCGATCGGCGAGGACCAGAGCCTGGCAGGCACCGGTGATCCATCGATCCGGTTCTCCGGTTACCGATCGCCGACGCAGTCCGTCGATTTCCCACCGCGCAGTGGTCCGTAGCCGGATGGTAGCCATCGACATCGCACCGGAGCAGTGCACAGCAGCGATGCTGTCGAGCGGGATCTCAGTACCGGGCAGCGGAATGGACGGAAAGATCGCGGTGCTGCCGAGCTGCAGGAGAAGTACTATTGCCTTCATCCGACGTTCTCACGCTGCGGGTGAAACTGGTGCGGCAGGGGGCCGGCGACAGCCGGAGCCTGGCTGATTGGATTCGGGGAAGGAGACGAGTCCGATGCGAGGGACGACACACCGGACTCAGTTGCGAGGCCGCAAAGCGACCTCGCAATGACAACCACCGTGCGCCGTCTGCCGCTAGCTCGCCAGCCCTCGCGACACCATCTCGCGTACCAGCTCGATTGCCTTGCTGGCCGGGAGTTCCGCGGCAGTCTGACGCAGTTCGTAGGACCGCTTGAGCGCTTCGGGCGACAGCAGCAGTTCCTCGCGCCTGGTGCTGCTGGCGGAGATGTCGATCGCCGGGAAGATCCGCCGTTCGGCCAGTTCCCGACTCAGCACCAGCTCGGCGTTGCCGGTTCCCTTGAACTCCTCGAAGATCACCTCGTCGGCGCGTGAACCGGTGTCGATCAGCGCAGTCGCGATGATGGTGAGTGAACCGGTTCCCTTGCTCGGCTCGACCATCCGGGCACTGCCGAAGAACTTCTTCGGGCGCTCCATCGCCTCGGCGCCGATGCCGCCGGAGAGAGTGCGACCCGAACCCCGGTCGATGTTGTTGTAGGCCCGGGCCAGCCGGGTGATCGAATCGAGGATGATCACCACGTCCTGACCCAGCTCCACTCGCCGCCTGGCCCGCTCCAGCGTCATCTCGGCCACCGCCACGTGCCGCTCGGCGCCATTGTCGAACGACGACGCGATCACTTCGCCGACATTCGCCATCTCCATCTCGGTCACTTCCTCGGGTCGTTCGTCGGCCAGGAGGATGAGCACCGTCACGTCGGGATGATTGGCTGCGATGCCGCGTGCGATGTCGGTCAGGAGAGTGGTCTTGCCGGCCTTGGCCGGGGCGACGACCAGCGCCCGCTGCCCCTTGCCGAGCGGGACGAGGAGGTCGATCAGGGCACAGGTGATGTCGGAGTTGCTCGGACCCTTGCGGCTGCCGCGAGG
>CAZSPH010000089.1:1815-4060 GCA_964608715.1 uncultured Gemmatimonadaceae bacterium
CCACGACGCCGATGATGGGGACGATCGCGCTGTTCGCTCATGCTGCGCTCCTGGTGTCCGGTACTGCCGACTGGATCTGAATCATGTGTTTCCTGATGGGGTGAAGACGGCATGACGCCACGGCCGGGCCGACACGCCCGGATCTCCGGGCGAAAGCCGCTGTCGGCTGCATTCGAGTGTCTCAGGCGTCATGGCGCATCCGCGCGATGATCGCCTCGCCGAAATGACTTCGTACAGGTGTCGTACCTTGAACCCTGAACGTGGGACTCAACAAATCTGGCGCGCCGACTGGCGCCGCCGATCCCGATATATACGCAGACGGGTCCATCTCCCGCCAGTCCCCCGAGCCAAGCCGTTCGTCAGGGCTCCTCGATACGGAAGAGCCTGATCCGGTACGGCTGCGAGATGTCCTCGTCATCCCGGCAACCCAGCGCGAGCCAGTGCCCGCGTACCGTACTGGCATGGCCGGAACGCCGGCAGTCGACCATCATCCGACCGAGGAAGGTGGTGTCGGCAAAGACATCGAGGAAGGTAGAGTCATTTGCCCGGCCCATGACCCACAACCGGCCTTTCCCGTCGAATCCGAATCCCATGTACTGGAAATGCAACCGCGGGCGTTCACGCAACTCCCGGCGCTGATTGGTGAAGTCGGGGCGGATCCGCTGGCCACCGGGCCCAGGGGTACCAGCCCTCTCCGACTTCGTCCAGATCGATTCCTGTCTCGCGATTTCCGCTTCCGTCGACATTCGCGGTGAAATGCTGCGACCGAACTGAACCGGCGGAGTGGCACTGCCGATGTCGTGCATCCAGAGCGTGTAGCTAAAGCCGTCGCCCAGGACAAGCCGCGTGCCGTCGACTGCGAATGCTGGGTACGCCCCGTCGTTGGTTGGCGGAGACTGGTAGACTGTCAGCAGCGACAGATCATCGGTTTCCAGGATGACATCGCGGCATTCATGGTCGACGCACCACCGCTCGAGCGGTTCGAGCCTCCCGGATGGCGAAGGGTTATCCGCGGTCGGGGCTCTCGAGAAACTTCGCCACCAGTACACCGCACCGCCTTCGAAGGCTGATGGCAGTCCGGAAGGTGGGCGGGCCCTCTGGCGAACAAGCCTGCCCCCAGGGGTATAAACCATGACCGGATTCCCGTCACCATCCGCCAGCGCAATCAGTGAATCGCCGGACAGGATCAGTTCTCCGCCGTGCATCTCGCCCGGCCCTTCACCGCGCCGGCCCCATTCGGCAATCACGGCTCCGGTGCTGTCGACGGTCGCCATGATCCGATCGGTGCGACCGCCGGGACGGAAGGTTACCGTGCCTCTGGCGGTCAGACCGATGGCCAGCAGCGGAGTGGAGGGCTGTGCATCCTCAGGGAGGGAGATAGGAATCTCGACCAGCGTCGGCAGCATGCCGGGCACTTCGACTCGCCGTGGGCTACCGACGCTGCTGGTTTCGGGGCCGCACGCAACCAGGCATGCGAGCCCACACAGGAGCCATGCTGGAGTGGCTAGGCTCACTTCCGTTCGATTCATGCCCCGCCGTTGTTGCAGCGCGTTTGGACGTAGTCCTCACTCTCCCAACCATTGCGTACCAGGTCGATGCAGTCGCTGTATGTCGGTCCGATATACTGATTGTCGCTTGCCCACTTACCACAGGCATCGGCCGGCGGATAGCACCACCAAGGCTTGCCGGGGCTCCATGCGTCCGCGGCGTATACAACGCCGGTCGCCAGTACGGTGAGGGCTGCTGCGATGAGCGCCGCACGTACCTGAACTGGTAGGGAGGTGACTCGATTCATGCTTCCTCCGAACGTATGAGAATTTGATATACAGCGGCGACGCAAACTTCTACAGCCAGCCCGACTGGCGCCGCCGATCCCGATATTTACGCAGAAGGTACCGGTCTGCGCCAGTCCCCCTCCCGGTCAGTCCGCCAGGAGGGCCCCTCCGGCGGGCGCAAACTTCGCCGAAAAGTGCCTCAGCGCGGGCGGCTGATGGGTGATCCTGAGACCCCGGATCTTCTCCCGCCGTTCGTTCACGTACAGAATCACCTCGGCCAGATAGTCGACATGACTCTGGGTGTAGACCCGCCGCGGGAAGGCCAGGCGCACCAGTTCCATCGCCGCCGGCTTCTCGCTGCCGTCGGGCTGCAGGCCGAACATCACCGAGCCGATCTCCACCGAACGGACCCCGCCTTCCAGGTACAGCGCACAGGAAAGCGCCCAGGCCGGATACTCCGACGCCGGGAT
>CAZSPH010000089.1:4160-10037 GCA_964608715.1 uncultured Gemmatimonadaceae bacterium
GTGTCGAAGTGGGTGTTGTTCGGGACGATATCGCCCGGCTGGAGCATGGTCGTGAAAAGGATCCGCTCGGCGGCACGCCCCTGATGGGTCGGAATCACATGCGCGAGACCGGTAATGCTCTGCACCGACTCTTCGAACCGGAAGAAGGAGTCGGCGCCGGCATACGATTCGTCACCCCGCATCATTCCCGACCACTGCGCCGATGACATTGCGCCGGTGCCCGAATCAGTCAGCAGGTCGATCAGCACATCCGAGGCGCGGAGCAGGAACGGGTTGTAGTGCGCGGCCGCCAGGGCGGCGACCCGTTCCTCGCGGGTGGTCTGGCGAATCGGCTCGACACTCTTGATCCGGAACGGTTCGATGATGGTGCGGGGCTTGAACGTCATGATCTCATTCGGCGGCGCGCCGCCGCCAGAAGTAGTGGACCGGTACACCCAGCAGCAGCAGTCCGCTGCCGTAGAGGGCGTTCGTCGGATTCGATGCCACCGATCCGATGACCACGTAGACCGCAGCCAGCAGGAAGAGCAGCGTGCTCCAGGGGTGGAGCGGCACCCGGAAAGTAGATGCGTCCACTCCGTCCCGCTTCCGGTAGACGAAGAGAGTGGCTGCCGCGAGCCCGAAGAAGATCCAGTCGGCGAACACCACATAGTCCAGCAGGTCGCCGTAGGTGCCGGAGAATAGCAGTGCCACCGCCCACGCTCCCTGCACCAGAATCGCAGCGACGGGAGTGCGCCAGGTCGGATGCAGCTTCGCGAATGATTCGAAGAAGAGTCCGTCCCGCGCCATCGCCTGGTAGACCCGTGGCGAGACCAGCAGTACCAGGTTGAGGAAGCCGAAGGTCGAGACCACGATCCCGGCGGCGATCAGCTTCCGGCCGCTCTCGCCGGCCACCGCCGCCATCGTGTCGGCGGCCGGTGCGGAACTGGCCGCCAGACCGGCAGGGCCCAGCGCCTTGAGGTACGCGATGTTGACCAGGAGGTAGCAGATCGCAACCACCGTTACGCCCATCACCAGCGCCCGCGGGAGGTTACGTTCCGGCTCGATCAGTTCCTCGGCGACGAAGTTGGTCTGCTGCCATCCTCCGAAGGCGAAGAGAACCGGGACCAGCGCGGTGCCGAGTAGCAGCACCACCGAACCTTCTGCTGGGACCACGGCGGTAGTGTCGACCGGCGCACTGCTGCTGCCGAACGCCGCCACGATCAGCGCACCGATCGCGGCCAGCTTGAGAACGGTGAAGAGATTCTGCGACCAGGCCGCAGGCTTGACCCCGACCAGATTGATCAGCGTGAGGAGGATGATCGCTCCTGCCGCCAGCGGCCGTTGCGATTCCGGTGACCAGCCCAGCAGCGACGTCAGATAGCTTGCCGAGGTCATCGCGACCGCCGCTGCCGCACCGGTGGCCATGATCAGCAGCAGTGCCCAGGCGTACATGAATCCCGGCAGTGGCCCGAAGGCTTCCCGGAGGTAGGCATAGCCGCCTCCGGCCTTCGGGCGGCGGTTGCCGAGTTCGGCGAAGATGAACGCGCCGATCAGCGCGATCAGGGCTCCCATCCCCCACACGGTCAGAATCAGGGCCGGGGTACGCACCCTTGCCGCGACCACCGCCGGGTTCAGGAAGATCCCGGAGCCGATGATTCCGCCGATCACCATCATCGTGGCGGAGAAGAGACCCAGGCGGCGGGCGTAGCCGGGAGCGTTCATTGGATATCCGGTTCGGAACGAGGAGATCCCGGAGGATCGCGCCGTGATACGGTTCGACGCAAGTAGGGGCAGCCCTCTGTGGCTGCCCCTGTCTGCGAATGGTATGAACCGGCTTCAGCCGCGGGCAGGTCGTGAGTCCAGGTGGCGGGGGCTTCAGCCCCCGCCTTTGCCGCGCCGCGGCACAGTCCGGCGCAACCCCCAACCTGCCGTGTGGTGGCCCGTTGCCGGGCGACGCATGGCGTCACCCCTGCTACCTTTCCCCCGATGCGGCGGTCGGTCCGCCCTCTCCGATTTTCCAGGATCAAAGGATCATTCGTCCCGATGATGCGCTCCATTCTCCTCTGGCTCTCGCAGCGGCAGTCGCTCGCCAACTTTTCCCGGAAGAACCGTATCGCGAGGGGCATAGCGTCCCGGTTCATCGCCGGTGACACCATCGCCGAGGGTGTGGAGGCGGTGGCCGATCTGGCATCCCGCGGGACTGCGGCGACCCTGGACCTGCTTGGCGAGAGCGTCACGAAGATGGAGGAGGCCGATCGAGCCGCCGCCGAGTACATCGAGATTCTCCAGGCGCTCCACCTGGCCGGTGTCGAGGTCAATGCCTCGCTCAAGCTCACCCAGATGGGTTTCGACATCGACGAACCGGCCTGCGAGCGCAACATCCGCGGCATCCTCGATGTCGCGAAGGAACTGGACGGATTCGTCAGGATCGATATGGAAGGATCAGTTCACACCCAGCGCACTCTCGATCTCTTCCGGCGTCTTCATCCCGCGTACGGCAGCCACACCGGTGTCGTGATCCAGGCCGCACTCCGCCGCTCGACGAAGGACATCGAGGAACTGATCTCCGAGCAGGCGCGGGTCCGGCTCTGCAAGGGAGCGTATCTCGAATCGGCCGAGGTGGCGTTCCCCGATAAGTCGGATGTCGACGCCCACTACGTCCGGCTGATGAAGGCGCTGATGAAGGAGGGGAACTATCCCGGCCTTGCCACCCACGATGAGGTGATCATCCGCCAGGCCCAGGAGTTCGCGACCAGCGAGGGCGTCGACCGCGACCGCTTCGAGTTCCAGATGCTGCATGGCATCCGGCGCGACCTGCAGGAACAGCTCGTGGCCGACGGCTGGCGACTCCGCGTCTACGTTCCGTTCGGCACCCAGTGGTATCCCTACATGATGCGGCGCCTCGCCGAGCGACCGGAGAACATCGGCTTCCTGGTGCGTGGCGTCCTCAAGGAAAAGCGTCGCAGGTCGTGAAGGAGATCACCCTCGGCGGCTATGTAGCCCGGCACGACCGGGCGCCGGCCTTCGAGGGGGCGGATGGGCGTGCCTATTCGGTGGAGGCATGGGCCGATCCGGTTCCTGATGAACGGGGACGCTATGGAGCCGCGATCCTGTTCGTCCGCTGGAGCGAGGATGGCACCGCTCCCGATGGTCATCACGAATCCGATTGGCTGGCCTGGGGAGATTCTCCCGAAGAGGCAGTGGCCAGGCTCGATTCGATTTCTCTCTATGACATCAAGGCGATGCTCGACGAACGGCTCGCTGCCGGGCGACCGGAGGGGTTCTGAACGACGCGCCGGTGGCCACTGTGCTGGCCCGCGAAGGCGGCAGCTATCGGGTGCTGCTCGACGGAGTCGAACGCGAGGCGGTCCTGCGCGGCAAGGCGCGACGGGAAGAGGATCGCGCAGTGGCGGGAGATCGGGTGAAGCTCGATCCGGCCACGGTCGGTGAAGACGTACTGGGAATCGAATCGGTGCAGCCACGGAAGTCATTGCTCTCCAGGCGCACACCAGGAGGCAGAGGCCAGCGACCGATCGCCGCCAACGTAGATCAGGTCGCGATCGTCATTGCCGCGGCATCTCCCGAACCGGTGCTGCAACTGCTCGACCGGCTGCTGGTCGCGGCCGAATCGAATGACCTCGCAGCAGTGGTGGTGGTCAACAAGGTCGATCTCGCGAATGCCGCACTGGTGGCTGCTCATCTGGCTGCCGCCGACTACCATCTGGTGACCACCTGTGCGGTGACCGGGATCGGTATCGATGAACTGCGCCAGCGTCTGATGGGCAAGGAGACTGTCATCACCGGCCCGAGCGGGGTGGGAAAGTCCTCGCTGCTCAACGCACTGGTGCCCGACCTCCATCTCAGGGTGGGAGCCGTTTCCGAAAAAGTCGGTCGTGGACGTCACACCACCACCTCCGCGGTGATGGTGCCGATCGGCGATGACAGCTACGTGGTCGACACGCCGGGCTTCAGCGATGTCGGAGTCTGGGCGGTCGGAACGGCAGAACTGAGTGAACTCTTTCCGGAGTTCAGGCCGTTCATAGACGAATGCCGCTTTGCCGACTGCGGCCACCGGAGTGAGCCCGGGTGTGCAGTGCGGGAGGCAGTGACCGCCGGAACGATCCCCGCCTCCCGCTATGAGAGTTACCTGGCGCTGTTCGAGGAACTGGACGCGCTCCCCGCCGACTGGGAGTAGCTCAGCTCCCCGAGGACTCCCTGGGCTGCAGGCCGGCTGCCTGTCGGCAGATCGCCTCGCCGGTGCCGGTGGTGGCGCAGTCCGCCGCTCTGGCCTCCAGATCCGCGGCGCGGAGCACCTGGATCTGCTCTCCGACTGCGCGCCAGCAGCGATCGCGGTTCTTCCCCTCGGAGACTTCCTTGCAAAAACGCACTCCGTCGGCGGCGTCGGCTGTTACGTCGATGAAGTTCTTCACCACGCCCTGGTAGCACCACTGCTGCCAGTCGGGATGCCCCTTGGCACAGAGCGCGATCGACTTCTTCGTGTTCATCACCGTCGATCCGCTGGCCATGGTGCCGAGCGAGACATAGCAGACGTCGCGGACATTCTCCGCAACACGATCGCAGGCCTCGGCCCCCTTGCCCCAGTCGTACTGTACCGTCTCCAGCAGAATCGATGAATGACCCAGGTAGCATGACCGCTGGTACTTCTCGCCAAGGATGCTGCACGGATAGAGCGGATCGTCGGGGTCGCGCATCTTGAAGGAGATCTCGCCGACCGGCCCGTGGGAGTGTCCGGCTGCGGCGTGATCGTCGTGACCATCGGAGTGGTCGTCCTTGGCTGCGGCGAGGGCGCGTACCGAAGTGTGGTGGCCGCCGGGCATCGATGCGACCGAGTTCTCCATGATCGCACCGCCGTAGCACGACTGGCGATCCCATTCGAGGTGGAGCCAGTCGCATCCCTCCAGTGCCTTGGGCAGCTCCCAGTTCCATGCCATCTCCAGTCCGTGACCGAGGCCGTGCATGCACTGGAACCGGAGCCACGGCTCCTGGTACAGGTCGGCGATCTGGTCGCAGATGCTGGTAACCCGCGCGGAGTCGACCGGCGCCGAGGTGAGATAGGCCTGCAGTACGCCGTGGTAGCAGCCGGACTGATAGAGAGTGGTGCAGCTCCGGAACGATTCGTTCAGGTCGTCACCAGGATTCCATGCCCGGATCCCGATCACGTGGGTGAAGGAGTGTCCCTCCGCTACCACCTCGCTGCGACGGCTGCCCAGTTCCTCCAGGGCCCGTAGTGCCAGTGTTACCCGCTTGCCGTTGGCTACGTCCAGGAAGAAGTCCTCATAGCACGACTGGCGTTCCTCGCGCTTGAGTGAGGAGCAGCGCTTCTCCGCCAGGGAGGCGATACCGGAGGTGTCGCCGGCAGCGATTGCCGCATCGACCCGGGCCTGGAACTTCTCGGCGGGTTCCTGGGCGAGGTTCTGGCCGCAGGCCGCAACCATCGCGAAAGCGGCCATGAGCAGGGGGTACTTCATGGGGTCTTCTCCTGACGACGGGTCCAGCGGTTGGCATCACGGGTCTCGACCTTCGCCATCATCCGGTCGAAGGCTTCCTGCAGATCGATCCCTTCGCGGTTGGCCAGACAGATCAGCACGAAGATGATGTCGGCCATCTCCATCGCGAGGTCACCTTCGGGTTCTTCCGCCTTGCGGGGTTTCTGGCCGAAACGGTGGTTGATCTCCCGGGCCAGCTCGCCCACTTCCTCGCTCAGCCGGGTCATGTTGGTGAGGGGGTGGAAGTAGCCTTCCTCGAACTGGGAAATCCAGCGATCCACCCGGGCCTGGGAATCTGCAAGAGACATGATCAAATATACGTAAGGGCGGCCCTCGTGGCCGCCCTACCCGCCCGCAGCTGAAACCGCGGCTCGGCAGAGGCAGGGGCCGC
>CAZSPH010000090.1:0-9949 GCA_964608715.1 uncultured Gemmatimonadaceae bacterium
AGGTAGTGGGTGTCCGGGGTGGCAGCGTGTTCGAGCGGTGGGCCGTAGACGCCAGGGGACGGTAGGACAGCGAGCAGCGAACGGCGAACGGCGAACGGCGAACGGCGAACCCTGACGACATGCATTGCCATAGGGGCGACGCCATGCGTCGCCCGACTGCGCACGCGGCTGAAGCCCGTACACGTCATCCCGACCGAAGCGATTGCGCAGCAATCGCGAAGCGGAGGGATCTGCTTTTCACCTCCCCTGAACTGATTTCAGCCGATACACCCCGACCCGTCGCTCTCCCGTTTCCGGGTCCTCGCTGATCATCAGGACGGTGCTGTCGGTACCGGCGCTGATATCGACCACCCGCCAGGGCAGGTCTATCCTGGCGGGGCTGCCTTCTCTCGAAGGAACGACGTGCAGCACCGCCGATGTCGGGTCGAGTTCGTCTTCGAGCTGTTCGAGAAAGATCAGAATCCCATTCGACATGATCACCGGCTTGGAGAAAATCCGTGGGGCATCGTAGTTCCCGATGACCTTCGCGGCCGTCATGGCTGCCAGCTCTCCAGAAACTCCATCCCTGATCATCCGCTCTACGAATCGCTCCCGCAGGCGATTCAGTTCGACCTTGTCACGCGTCGGTGAAGGAAGATCCAGCCGCCGACGCCACTGCACGGTACCGTCCAGGCGGAAGAGCGCGACCTCCGGTGCGGCGCATCGCACGACCATGAGCAATTCGTCATTGCTGCCGACATCGATGCAGGGCTGGGTCGACTCCATCATGAAGGAATCGACCGCTGTCAACGGGATCGCATCGGCTCCTGCCGACCGATGCAACGACGCTCCGCCACCGATCGGCTGGATGAAGCGCTCGCCCGACCGGAACGGCTGGACTCTGACGCTGAACGATGGCAGCACCACGCTGCTGCGGTAGCTGCCAACAGAGAGGACGAAGGTCTTCACGAGCTTGAACGACATCCAACACGTGCACGAAGGGCGGCTCGACATCGGTGATGAACAGGAGCGCTACAAGGGCTGGCCTCGGCCCGGGTGGTTGCCTGGGACATGGGCTGCAGCGCAAGCGTTGAGTCACGATCGTGTCCGTTCCCTTAAGGCCATGGTCGACCCTACCGGCGCGTCGGTGGTGTCTCTATCGCCACCGGATCGACAACCGTGATACCGGGGAACCGGTGGAAATCACGATCACGGGTCACGATCCGGGAAACTCCGTGCTCTCGCATCGTGATCACAGTCTCGAGATCATGCATGAGATTGCCGCGCAGGGCAGGGACCGTGGCAATCTCCCTGCCGAGCAGACGCTGATGCTGGTCTGCCGGTCCGACTACCCGCAACCCACCATCCCGCATCATCCCATCGATGACATCCCATGCAGCCAGTGCGGCGAGTGGTGCTCGCCTGACGCGAGGATGGGTGACCACCCGCAGAAACTCGTAGACGATTCCCCATGTGGTGTACCATGGCATGCCTGCATCGATCCACGACTGGATCAGCCGGGCGCATGCTGCATGATCAGGGTCCTCCGGGGTGACGGCATACACCAATACGTTGGTATCGACGAAATGCATTCATACCCCCGGGTCGCCATCGAGCAGGTCGTAGAGGACCTCCCGATTTGCGATGTCCATGAGGGTGGGTCCGCCATCCAGCGTCGGCAGCCGGTAGGGGGCACGCGCTGTGGGTGCCGAGTCGAACATCCGCAGGAGCGCCTCTGTGACGACCGCGGACATGGACACGCTGCGCGCGGTCGCTTCTGCCTTGAGCCGATCGACGAGGGGGTCCGGGAGGACGAGGGTAGTTTTCATACGGTGAAACGTACCATAAGTACGGCTGTACGGCAACATTGTTTCCTCCGTTATGGTGGTTCGCGTTCCCGTACCTGATGGTGGCACGGTGCCGGGCGACGCATGGCGTCGCCCCTACGGCAATGCATGTCGTCAGGGTTCGCCGTTAGCCGTTCGCCATTCGCTGTCATCGGTTCGCCGTCACCCCCGATCCAGCACCCGGTACTGTACCGCCTCGGCGATCTGCGCCGGACCCACCTCCGACTCACCGGCCAGGTCGGCCAGCGTCCGCGCCAGCTTGAGCACCCGGTGATACGCCCGCGCCGAAAGCCCCAGTCGCTTCACCGCATCGGCAATCACCCTGGCACTCTCACCCCTCACCGGCACAAACTCGGCAATCTCCCGCGGACCCATGTGCGCGTTGGCATAGATCCCGGGTGCCTTGCGGAACCGGCCCAGTTGCAGCCAGCGCGCCCGCTCAACCCGTTCACGGACCGCAGTGCTCGACTCCCCCTTCCCCTCCCCCACCAGCTCACCGTACGCCACAGGCGGCACCCGCAGATGGATGTCCACCCGGTCCAGCAGCGGACCCGAGATCCGGCCGAAGTACTTCTGCACCGTCTGCGGCGGACAGTGACACTCGCGCTGCGGATCACCGGCGTAGCCGCAGGGGCAGGGGTTCATCGCCGCCACCAGAAGGAAACGGGCCGGATAGCTGAGCGTCATCGCGGCCCGAGAGATTGTCACCACCCCATCCTCCATCGGTTGCCGCAGCACTTCGAGCGTGTGCGACTGGAGTTCAGCGACCTCATCCAGGAAGAGCACTCCATGATGAGCCAGCGACACCTCACCGGGTCGCGGAATCGATCCGCCGCCGATCAGGCCGGCATAGGAGATGGTATGGTGCGGCGCCCGGAACGGCCGCTCGGTCACCAGCGAATCGCCGGGCCGGATCGTTCCGGCAACACTGTGTATCCGGGTTACATCCAGCGCTTCCGCGAGCGTCAGCGACGGCAGGATGCCAGGCATCCGCCGCGCCAGCATGGTCTTGCCCGAACCCGGTGATCCTATCAGCAGCACATTGTGACCGCCGGCCGCGGCAACCTCCAGCGCCCGCTTGGCAGCGAACTGCGATTTCACCTCCGAGAAATCGGCCACTGGCTGCCTCGCCGACGCGAGGATTTCCGAAGCCTCGTTCCTCATCGCGGGCAGAACCGCAGTGCCCGAGAGATGCTCGCACACCTCCCCCAGTGAGCGCGCCCCGCGCACCGCGATGCCATCTACCACCGCAGCCTCGCTGACGTTGGCAACCGGCAGAATCAGCTCGCTGCATCCGAAAGAGCGCGCTGCCAGCGCAACCGGCAGGGCCCCGCGGATCGGCCTGAGATCGCCCTCCAGGCCGAGTTCACCCAGCAGCAGCGTGCCGATACAATCCGCATCGAGCTGACCGCTGGCCAGCAGGATTCCGATCGCGATCGGCAGATCGAAGGCGCTGCCCCGTTTCGGCATGTCAGCCGGAGCGAGATTGACGGTGATCCGCTTGAGCGGGAGCAGGAACCCGGCGTTGCCGAGTGCCGCGGCTACCCGTTCACGGCCCTCGCGGACGGTACCGGCAGGGAGACCCACCGTCGTGAACGACGGCAGACCGTTGGAGATGTCCACCTCGACATCGACCTGATGAGCATCGACACCCAGGATCGTGGCGGAACGGAGACGTGCGAGCAGAGGAGGCTCCGGAAGAGAGACTCCGCATTGAAACCGGATGGCATGGGAAGACGTGGTACCGGATCACGCGAGCCGGTACCGGAAACCGCGAGCACTAGTCGCGGTAGACGATTCCGAAGAGTTCCAGTCGCGCCGTTATCATATCGATCATCGCCCGCTCGTGTGCCATCCGTTCGTCGTCGGTGAACGGCAGCGGGATCATTCCCTCGTCGGTCCAGAGAACGATCCGGTCGGCATCGAAGAGCAGGATGTCCTGCGGCTCCTGGACTACCTGAACGGTACCACCATCGAACCAGACGATGGTCTCCTCCGGGATTGCAGTGCCCATTACCTGCCGCTCCACGATCATCCGGAGCGGAGTGGTCCCATTCGACCAGAGGGTGACCGTTACCGGCAGCGGAGCATCGGCAGCAGTGAAAGTGGTGTCACGGCGTTCACCCTGGTCGGCGACTGCGTTGGAGTAGTTGATCGCTCCACGCATCAGTGACAGCAGGCCGATGGTATCCGTTGGAGAAAGCTGATCGAGTTCTACCGGACGCGGTGGGAGGTCGTCCCCGCCGTTCACCATTTCGATCGTGTCGTCGAACAGTGCCGAACCATCATCGGTTGCGGGAGAGGACTTCCCTCCCCCGCAACCGGTGACCAGCAGGCCGACCATGAGCCAGCCAGTGGTTCTCAATCCTGGCCGCCCGGACGCCCCATTCCCGCAGGACGCATCGGGTACAGCTCGTCGTACTTGGCGACCTGTGCAGGAGTGAGCAGCGCCTTCAGGTCGGTGCCGAACTTGGTGCGGGCGTCACGGAGCCTGGTAAGGGAATCCTGGGCGCCGGGGTTGTCGCGCATCGCGGCCATTCCCCCGCTGGCCTGCAGACCGGCCATCCAGTCGCGGACTCCCTTGGTCGAGGTATCGAACGACTTGACCAGCTCGGCCACCTTCGGCTTCTGCTCGGCGGTGAGCGTGAGCTGTGCCGCGAGGGTGTCGGCGTTCGGAACGGCGGTCATCGCGCCCATTCCCATGCCACCACGCATCCCGCCACCCTGGGCGGCGAGCGGAGCCGCCATGATCACTGCCACTGCAAGTATCGAGATTGCCTTCTTCATCTGTTGCCTGCTCCGGAGAAACGGTTGACGATACAGCCAGGCGCCAGGGATTGACGCCCTCTCACTGAAATACTACGCGGACCCGATGGTCCCCGTTGCCGGGAACGACAGCGTGAAGCTGGCCCCTTCTCCATGACGACTGGAAACCGAAATTGTTGCCCCCCACCCCTCGACCAGTCGCCGGACGATCGCCAGGCCGAGGCCGGTTCCGCTGCTGGTGGTGGAGAAGGTCGGCTCGAAGAGCCGGTCGATCTGGTCGGCAGGAACCCCCTCACCGTCATCCGTCACCGTCAGGCTGCGGTGGCCGATCAGCACCTTCACGTTCTCCGCTCCCGCCTGCCTGGAGTTGTCGATCAGGTTGAGGATCACCTGACGCAGTTCCTCTGCACGGGCCGAGACTACGATCTTCTCTCCTTCTCCTTCCACCGTCACCCGTGGCACCGCTCCGGCCAGCCGGTACAGCTCCACCAGCTCGGCCGCGACTTCGCCGAGGTCGATTTCCTCCAGCGGCCCATCCTCTCGCTCGGGAGGCGCTCCGTATCTGGCAAATGCCCGGGCGATCCGATCGAGCCGGTCGATTTCTGCGAGGAGTCGATCGGCGGTGGCTGAAGTCCGGCCAGCGAGGTCCGGAGCACCGTCGACACCGAGACGGCGGAGATGCTGGAGGCCCAGGCGCATCGGGGTCAGGGGATTCTTGATTTCGTGGGCCACCTGACGGGCCATCTCGCCCCAGGCAACGACCCTGGCGCTGCGGGCAGTCTCCTCTTCGAGACGCGCATCACTTTCAGCCAGATCGGTCTCCATCTGCCTGATCGCAGCGAACACCGGTTCGAACTCTACCGGTGGATGGTGCAGATCGTCGGCCCGCTGCCGCCTGCCGATCGCCAGTGCCATGCGACGCAGTTCATCGATCGGCTGACCGAGACCGCGGGCAACCATTCCGGCCACACCGGCTGCGGCGACGATCGCGGCAATCGACGTCAGCAGCAGCAGCAGTGCCAGATCGGTCTCCTCCCGTTCAAGTGCGGCCGTACCGGATGGCAGCGCCACTGCAACCACCGGTCCCGGCCCGGAGCGCGAGGCCCCGAGCCAGGCCCCGGAGACCGGCCTGCTGGTGGGCACTCCTTCACCGACCTCGGCCACCAGCGCCGGATCGAGTACCGGCGGCAGTACGCCGAGCGCCATCAGCACTCCTTCACTTCCGACGATTGCACGCCCCTGTTCATAGACGGCAATCTCGGCCTGCACCCGGTCGGCGAGCACTGCCAGTCGATCAGAGGCCGCCCGGCCGGTTTCGGTTGCCGCAACCAGGCCGGCTTCGTCCGCCACCTCACGCAGTGCTTCGTCGACGGCATCGATCCGTTCGCGCTGCACGTCCTGCCTGAGTCGCAGCATCGTCCACATCGTGAAGCCGACGGCCGGCACCAGGAAGAAACCGATCAGGGCTGCAGCGACCCGACGACGATATGACCGTCTCAGCACTCCCGGCGTGGTGGCACTGCCGGTGCCGAGCAGCCCTTCGACCGCAATCCAGATCAGCAGCACCAGAGCGATGTTGCCCAGCACGGTGAGCGAACTGCGAACCGCGAACTGACGCTGACCGGCAATCTCCACCGTGGCGCCGACCACCATCGGCCATTCGCCTGCTGTCAGCAACTGCTCGGTACGGACGAATCGCCCCGATCGGATGAACGGAATGGTGTCCGGCGTCATTCCCGATCGATCGGGGCGTCTGGCAAGACGGTACGGCGGATTCGACTCGGTGCGCCATCCGATCAGGCGGCCCAGCCGGGTCGGCTCCATCAGCCGTGACTGCGGCCCAACCAGCACCGCCACGGTGGTGTCACCTGCCATGTCGATGGCCAGCAACTGATGGAGTGCCTCTCCCCTCCTGATCGCTACCGGCTCGCCGCTGAGCGACCGATCGCGCACGACCCCCTCGACATCTTCCCAGGTGGGCGCCAGTCGATCGAGCGTCAACCAGGCTACCGGATCGGCGCGTCGCTCGGTCCAGACACTCAGCGACACGGGAACGCGGCCGCCTGCAAGGTCGGATCTCAGCCAGGTACCATAGACATCGGCGATCGCAGCAGATCCTCCGTCGCGGATCCTGCTGCCCAGCACCTTCATCTGATTGGCAATGGCGAGATTGTCGGGATTGCCGAGTTCGACCAGATCCTGGCGCGCGGCGGCGACGCGACGATCGAGCATTGCGCCCCAGGCGGCGGATGCTGCCATCACTCCAGCCACCACCGCTATCGCCACCCGGCGGGCAAGCGGAGACGTGGCCGGAATCATCGCCGCCATCGCCAGCCACCATGTTACGACCAGCCATTGAGGCCATCCTGATGGCAGCCAGGCTGCGGTGCCGACTGCTCCCGCCGCCACCGCGACCAGAATCGTGATCACACCCCAGCCGGGACCACGCCCGCGGTCTGCATCGGAGAGAAGCGGAGCGCTGGCAACGGCCAGAAAAGCGGCGGTCGCCACCGCCAGTGCCGCCTGCCACGCCAGCCACGCACCGGTGGTCATCGCTCCGACATGCCCTGAGATAGCCTGCGCCCCGACCGCAACCATGAACGGGGTACCGGCCAGAAGCAGCCCCGCTGCAACCCATCCGATCGGCGCCCGCCTGCGGGGGTGACGCCAGAGCAGGACCGCAACCATCATCAGCGCGAATGCCACCATCGCCATTGCCGAACCGCTCGCTCCGAAGGGGGGCGGAACGATTCCGGCACGAGTCATCACCCAGGGTGCTGCCAGTACCGCCATTGCTCTGGCGGCGGGCTCGGAGCTTACGGACAGTACCACTATCGCGCCCACCAGCAGCGTCGCGACCAGCAGCCACCGGGCAACCGCGTCCTCGCGACTCACCAGGGCACCGATCTCCGGAGGCACCACCGTCATCCGCGCCGCGACGGCCGCGACGGCCTCCTCGATCGACTCGAAATGCTCCCAGCCACCTCCGCGCCGCCAGGTCCAGCCGACCCGCTGGAACGCTCCGGCCGCACCGGACAGTGAACGACCGGGATCCGGAAGTGACGGCAGGGCGTCGAGCAGGATCGAGATCTGGACCCTGATTCCGTCGCGCCGCTCGGTCAGAGTCAGCAGGCGATGGAAGGGAGTGCCGAGAATGGATCCCGCCGAACCGGAAGGATCGATCCCGGCCCGGCTGGATCCGGCCACCGCGACCACCGAATCACCGGACAGGACGACCAGACCGGTCTCCAGTGCTGCACCGCTGAGGAGATCGGAGAAGGAATGCTGGGTCCCCCGGGGCGCGCTTGTTACCCGGGTCAGGGCGTTCCGGCCGACCTGCAACCCGTTCGCCACGGCTGCCTGGAGCAGCCGGTCCCGCTCCGCCACAGCGGTGGCCGACGCCTCCGCGACCGCACCCTCCGGCGCCATCGCGACGCCCAGCATCCGGAACGCACCGATTCCCAGCGCCAACGACACAATGACAATGAAACCGACCACCCCGAACAGCGATCGCCGTTTCTGTACGACGGTCGAACGTCGCTGCCGGTACATCACTCCGGCCCCCACCAGCCCCAGCACCCCGGCACCGAGCATCAGCTCGGGAATCACCCCCCGGGCCAGTTCACCTGTCGCGAACCCGACCCCGAGCAGCACCAGCCACGACGGCAGCCCGAACGGGCGTGACGTCGCACCCTGAAACTTCCGCTCGGTGGCTGCGTACTGGTCGGTGACTGACTCGTTCATCTGCTGGTGGAACCTCTACGGGATCGATAAATGGTGAGACGCTGGACCCGCTGGATCGCTCCGACCCTGCTGCTTCCCGCCCTGCTTGGCGCCCAGGGGGGCGTCGGCTACGGCCCGCTCTCTCTGGCACGGGCGATAGAGCTGGCAAGGACCAATTCACCGACCTACGCCCAGGCCCTCAACGACGGTGGCCCCGCAGCCGCTGCGACTCGTGCTGCCTACGGCAGCCTCTTCCCGACGATCGGATCGTCGATGGGAATGGGCTACAGCAGGGCCGGGTCGCAGACACTGGCCAATCAGGTCTTCTCGCAGCGCTCCTCCACCATCTCTTCAAGCTACTCGATCGGCGTCTCGTGGTCGTTGAGCTACGCCGAGCTGGTGGCAACCTCGCAGGCGAAGACCCGGGAGCGGCTGGTGGAGGAGAACATCACCGGCGCCGGCGTCCAACTGGTATCGGACGTGACTCAGCAGTACCTGGCTGCGAAGCGTGCCGGTGCGACGATCAAGGTAGCCGAGCAGCAGTTGGCCCGGAATCAGGAGTTCCTCGACATCGCCGAGGCCCGTGCGGCAGTCGGGCAGGGCAATGCCATGGAGGTACAGCAGGCGCGGGTCTCGCGCGGCAGTGCTGAAGTGCAGTTACTGCGGGCCCGGCAGACCGAGGCTGATGCCAAACTCGAACTGATGCGGCTGATGGGATTGCAGTTGGACGGCAATCTCGATGCGATCGTGCTGACCGACGAGTTCGTGCTCGACGTTCCGAGCTGGACTGCGGAAGAGCTGATAGCGATTGCGATCGAGCACAATCCGTCGCTGCGTTCCTCCTCGATCCAGCAGCAGAGCGCCGACCTCGGCGTCCGGTCTGCCAGGGCAGCGTATCTCCCCTCGTTCTCGATCTCGTCAGGGCTCAGCGGCTATACCCAGCAGTCTACCAACACCGACGCGCTGATCGCCTCGGGACTGGCCGGCGCCCAGGGTTCGGCCACCAACTGCGCCTTCCAGAACGCGATTCTCGAGCGGCTGACGTCGCCACATCCCGCGCCGAACGGCGGCATCATTCCCGACTGTCTTTCATATGCCGGTCTCGATGCCAGCGGAACCCAGCTCGATCCTGCCCGGGTGGACGCGATCCGGGAGGCGAACAGCAAGTGGCCGTTCGCATTCACCCGCTCGCCGATCAGCGTGAGCTTCGGTGTGTCACTGCCGCTCTGGGATGGTTTCTCCCGCTCGGCGCGGATGTCCGAAGCTCGGGCAGCACAGGACGACGCCCGCGAATCCTCCCGTGCCACCAGACTCCAGGTGGAAAGCTCGATCCGTTCGGCGCTCAGGGCGGTCACCACTGCCCGCCAGGCGGCGGACATGGAGGCGGCCACGATGGACGCCGCCCATGAACAGCTTTCTCTCGCCAGGGAACGGTTCCGGGTCGGCATGGGAACCGCACTCGAAGTGACCGATGCACAGAATGCGGCGACGCAGGCCGAGGTTGCCCAGTTGAATGCCATTCATGATTACCACCTGGCCGTTGCGCGTCTCGAGACGCTCGTCGGTCGTCCGCTGCGCTGACCGGGAGAGGAACAGCAGATGTCTCGTCGGAAAAAGATCGTTATCGGAGTCGT
>CAZSPH010000091.1:0-9942 GCA_964608715.1 uncultured Gemmatimonadaceae bacterium
AGGGAAAAAGATCAGGAAGGAACGACGGATGCCGATGGAACGACGACAACCCGAGATTGAACATGGGCTGCAAGCCCGTCGAAAAAGAATGGGAGTCGTCTTTCGTAACCAGTTGAATGGGACCGCATCTCAATGCGTGATCCCGGATAGGAGTCTGGAAACATCCTCATCCCAGCACCCTTGCCAAAACCGGCTACATAGGAGAGTAGACAGCCGTCCTGTCGCTCCGATTGCTTGCCCGATGACTTTTTCTCGCCGTAAGTTTTTGCGAGACAAGGTCATCGGGCATTCTTCATTTTGGGCCACTCGCGCCTGATTTTGAAATCTGACACACCGTGGCGCTTGCATGGGCCTTCCGTCACTGGCGCTTCTCCGGCTCGCCGCATAGCATTCGACGCTAGGCAACGGACGCCGGCCGCGGGCACGCGACAACGCTTGTCGCTTCCGTCGTACTCGAATCGGCAGGGATGACCAGCGCAAGTTTGGTGTCGGTGTGGCCAGTCTCGAAGGATACCTTTGCGTGTCAGCAGATCGCTTGGCCGACGACTTCGTCGGCCTACACCCTGGCGTTCCTGGGGCCCAAGACGCGCGGGTGTCAGCAGATCACTTGGCCGACGACTTCGTCGGCGCGGCGCAGGTCACGGCGGACAAGTTCTTGCAAATGTGTCAGCAGATCACTTGGCCGACGACTTCGTCGGCGCAAAGTACAGGGGAACCGAGCGGCCGTGCTCAGCGTGTCAGCAGATCACTTGGCCGACGACTTCGTCGGCTGATCGCCATCTCGATAAATCCCTCTTCCTTTTTGGTGTCAGCAGATCGCTTGGCCGACGACTTCGTCGGCATCGCCATCTCGATAAATTCCTCTTCCTTTTTGGTGTCAGCAGATCGCTTGGCCGACGACTTCGTCGGCGTCAAGCGGGCAACTGGGGAGTGAATTGAGAAACGTGTCAGCAGATCGCTTGGCCGACGACTTCGTCGGCTCTTTTCGTGAGCCGCTTGCTGCTCTTTAGTCCGGTGTCAGCAGATCGCTTGGCCGACGACTTCGTCGGCGTGAAGCCAGGGGCAACTTTAGCCATTCTCCACCTGTGTCAGCAGATCGCTTGGCCGACGACTTCGTCGGCTGGAATTTTCGACACGCAGGCCAGTCGCTTCTAGAGTGTCAGCAGATCGCTTGGCCGACGACTTCGTCGGCGGTATATCGGTGTGCGAGAGGTGGCTAGTATTTGGTGTCAGCAGATCGCTTGGCCGACGACTTCGTCGGCTGTAAAACCAGTCAAACCAATTCTTAAACCCCGAAGTGTCAGCAGATCGCTTGGCCGACGACTTCGTCGGCGGGGATGCTGATCCCGAGGATTCCAACCTCTATTGGTGTCAGCAGATCGCTTGGCCGACGACTTCGTCGGCGCCACAAGAACCCACTACAGAGGTGAGCGATATGGGTGTCAGCAGATCGCTTGGCCGACGACTTCGTCGGCTATGAGAAGCGAAAGCTAGTGGTGATCACTCAGAGGTGTCAGCAGATCGCTTGGCCGACGACTTCGTCGGGTGCGCATCCACGCGGAGATGTCGCGCGCAAACGAAGTGTCAGCAGATCGCTTGGCCGACGACTTCGTCGGCAGGGCACCTACGTTGCTGTCGCTCCGTTCCACCTGGTGTCAGCAGATCGCTTGGCCGACGACTTCGTCGGCGCCTGCTACGGTGCTGCGGAATATGCAGGCAATCCAGGAGTGTCAGCAGATCGCTTGGCCGACGACTTCGTCGGCCGTGGTGGCGAACGTCGCCTGAAAGGGGACGCCCGGGTGTCAGCAGATCGCTTGGCCGACGACTTCGTCGGCCGCGCGGGCCGGCGCCATCCCGGCCCGCGCATTCTGGTGTCAGCAGATCGCTTGGCCGACGACTTCGTCGGCCAGATACCCCATGCCCCCCCTGCCGCTGCCAGCCGTGTCAGCAGATCGCTTGGCCGACGACTTCGTCGGCGTCGGTGGCGTGCGTGGCGTTGGCCAGGCCCAAGTTGTGTCAGCAGATCGCTTGGCCGACGACTTCGTCGGCCAGGGATACTCTGGCCGTCGATTGGCTCACCGCCCAGGTGTCAGCAGATCGCTTGGCCGACGACTTCGTCGGCTTGCGGAAGGGCGTGGGAGCGTGACGCCATTACGGGGTGTCAGCAGATCGCTTGGCCGACGACTTCGTCGGCGTGATCGCGCTTAAGCAAGAGATTACAAATCTTCGAGGTGTCAGCAGATCGCTTGGCCGACGACTTCGTCGGCCGTGCGCAAGCTTCGATCCCATCTTCCCGCCGCCCAGTGTCAGCAGATCGCTTGGCCGACGACTTCGTCGGCAAATTCGACGCCGAATCGACGTTCGATATCCGCGGGTGTCAGCAGATCGCTTGGCCGACGACTTCGTCGGCTGATGTTCTGGTAGTATCGTTCCGTCGGTGTGGGTGTCAGCAGATCGCTTGGCCGACGACTTCGTCGGCATCACGTCGCGAAAACCGCCAGTGGACGATTCAAGGGGTGTCAGCAGATCGCTTGGCCGACGACTTCGTCGGCGATGATGCGTTTGTGCGTGCTCGCATCATCGAACAAGTGTCAGCAGATCGCTTGGCCGACGACTTCGTCGGCTCCGCTTTCTGGGCTTCGCTGGTGGCCGTGATCAAGTGTCAGCAGATCGCTTGGCCGACGACTTCGTCGGCCGCGCGGCGTACGTCGAACTGTGGCAGGAACTAGTGTCAGCAGATCGCTTGGCCGACGACTTCGTCGGCTAGGTACCATCGACAACGCCTGCAAAACATAACGTGTCAGCAGATCGCTTGGCCGACGACTTCGTCGGCTCGTTTCTTCTGCGATTTGCATCTCGGTATTTTGTAGTGTCAGCAGATCGCTTGGCCGACGACTTCGTCGGCTTCGCCACGCGAACTTGAGCGTCTATGGGGTTTGGTGTCAGCAGATCGCTTGGCCGACGACTTCGTCGGCGGTAATCATTTAAGTCTGAATTGTATTTATATAAATGTGTCAGCAGATCGCTTGGCCGACGACTTCGTCGGCTCTTTCTTCGCTATTAGCAGGGGGTGCTGAATAGGTGTCAGCAGATCGCTTGGCCGACGACTTCGTCGGCCACCTAAGCCGGCGCGGACTGTCGGCTCACCATCCACGTGTCAGCAGATCGCTTGGCCGACGACTTCGTCGGCGACGGCGATGCGCTCGAGTTGCTCGCGATCAAGCTGGTGTCAGCAGATCGCTTGGCCGACGACTTCGTCGGCGCAGGTAACGAGTCCGAAGCGATGGAGTCGCTTGCGTGTCAGCAGATCGCTTGGCCGACGACTTCGTCGGCGGGCGTGCGAAACGCGCGCGGCCACGAGATCCAGGTGTCAGCAGATCGCTTGGCCGACGACTTCGTCGGCTTCGCCGGCCTCCAGGCGGTTTTCGATTTCATCCTCGTGTCAGCAGATCGCTTGGCCGACGACTTCGTCGGCGCCCGTAACGACCTTTCCCGTGGTCCGGTCCACCGGTGTCAGCAGATCGCTTGGCCGACGACTTCGTCGGCGAGCGCGTCGGGCAGCCAGGCGAACAGGTCGCGCTGGTGTCAGCAGATCGCTTGGCCGACGACTTCGTCGGCGCCAAGGCGGATTGCCTCGTGCTCGACTTCGGCGGGTGTCAGCAGATCGCTTGGCCGACGACTTCGTCGGCTGAGTGCCACCGATATCGATAAGTACCCATACACTGGTGTCAGCAGATCGCTTGGCCGACGACTTCGTCGGCAACGGCGCCCGCGGAGTGATGCTCGCGACGGCCTGGTGTCAGCAGATCGCTTGGCCGACGACTTCGTCGGCCTTCGGCGCAATAGACGGTTTTCGGATCACATCCGTGTCAGCAGATCGCTTGGCCGACGACTTCGTCGGCGAAAACGGACTATGGCCGGGTGATCTGGCTCGACGGGTGTCAGCAGATCGCTTGGCCGACGACTTCGTCGGCTCTGGAACGGGACGTAGTACAGCAGGTGCGGATGCGGTGTCAGCAGATCGCTTGGCCGACGACTTCGTCGGCGGCGGCAAGGTAAAGTGGGAGGCTCTAAATCCTCTCCGTGTCAGCAGATCGCTTGGCCGACGACTTCGTCGGCCGTGGGCCGTTTCTTGAAAAGCTGGCCCTTGTAGTGTCAGCAGATCGCTTGGCCGACGACTTCGTCGGCCCGACGTGCTGCACGCCAGCCGCCGCGCGGCGCGGTGTCAGCAGATCGCTTGGCCGACGACTTCGTCGGCAAGGTTTTTCGCCACGCACGTCTTGCTCGATTCGGTGTGTCAGCAGATCGCTTGGCCGACGACTTCGTCGGCAGGCACGCCCTACGAACTGGCCGACAAAAAAACGTGTCAGCAGATCGCTTGGCCGACGACTTCGTCGGCGGCGGTAGCTTCGGCGTGATCCGCGGCCGGTTGAGGTGTCAGCAGATCGCTTGGCCGACGACTTCGTCGGCTTTCTGCCTGCGAAGTAAACAATGGGGCCACGCCGGTGTCAGCAGATCGCTTGGCCGACGACTTCGTCGGCAGCGCCTCAAGAACCAGGCGTGTTTCTGCCTCCAGTGTCAGCAGATCGCTTGGCCGACGACTTCGTCGGCCGCCGGGCTCGCAACTCCCAGTCGAGCCAGATGTTGCGCGGCGCTTTGCGAGCGTGGACGCGCCGATATGGCTGATCCTGCAGAACGACGATTCGATGCATGTTGCAACTATTTGTCACGACAGGGAGTTGCGGCGAGACGAGCGTAGCCGGCACCCTCCGGCGTCACCTTCACGCTCGCCGGCCAAATTGCCAAAGACCGACTCTGTCGGTTGCGACCAAGTGATTTGCTCTCTACCAGCGACGCCATCAAAGGCGAAGACACTTTAGTAGAGACGTACGTGCCTCTAGCACGGAACCGAATTCTATCCTGTGGCAAACCGCTATTTCAATCCAATACATACCTTTAGAACGGATTTTCGGACTCCGTCTGATCGCACAACAGGCGTTCGGCGACGCCCTTCTCCACTGCGTTCCAATACTCAGTGGAAATTGCCCAACCCTGCGTTCCATGTGCCGGCCAGAAGCGTGGATTCCACGCGTAGGCACTGGTTTTTGCCCGTTTTGTGGACGATTGAGCCCGTTTTGACGTTCTATCTTCTCCGGTTGCCAGGGTGACAGTAATCTCGGCTGAATCCCAGAGGCAGCCGTGGATTTTGTCGGCTATGGGCTGCCCGGTTGCCAGATTGATCAGCACGAACCACCACGCACCCCACCAATCTGGATCCATCAGCGCTTTCAGGCCGATATTTGCCGCGGCGTTCAAGTCCGCCTGTAGTCCATTCGCCGTTGGCGAATTCGCGGCAGCCGAGACGAACAAATCACCGCCGCGGCGCGGCAGGCGAATCGTCGAAACGGATTTCGGGGTATCTTTCATCGTTCGCCAAATGCCTAAGAAAATCTGCTCGCGCGGGTCCAGATCCTTGTTGGCCTGCACCTGTTGGTCTATTCGACGCAGAGTGCTGGTCCAACGCCGGATGTCGCGTTCCAACAAAGTTTCCGGCCGGGTTGATTCGCCATCGGCGTTATTCTCCGAGGTATCATTTAGCCGTTCTATTGCCTGCTCCAAAATCTCTCGCGGAACGTCCTCGCAACGGATACCGGGCGCGCCGGTGCGAGAATCTTGCAAGGAAGTATAGCGCGGCGACACTTCGACGAAATGGAGACCATGCAACTCGCAGCCTTCGGCGATGTACTTGCGAACGTTTCTTGCGGCCCAATCCATAAGCCGGTGATTCACGCGGCGCAAGCGAGACTCTTCCGGACGATAATTTTCCAGGTCTTCGGCAACAACCATGTGGCAAGCGCGGTCGACTCCTTGCACTGGCCGTTTCCGGTCGCGGCCTCGCTTGTTTTGCATTCGGCCCGCGCCGAGCGCGGCTTCGATGACGCGGCTGGCAAGTTGCTTGATTCGTTGTTCGCGAAGCCGCTCCAGTTGATTGAGGATGCGCCGACCAAAATTGGCCAAGGATTCATCTCCCAAGGCGGGGACATTCTTACGCGGATCGTCCGGCTCGGGCCGCATGCGGAACGCTTTGAGGAGCTGGTAGAGGTTGCGGATCGCCTGGAGCCGCTGCACCGATAGGCCGCCAACCTGCCGAACCGACTTGCGGTTGGCTTTCCAATCGGTTGCACGCGGCAGGATGAGTTTGCGGAGTTGCCGTAAATGCCTGCGCCACTGGGCTTCCAGTTCCCTCCAATGCTCGCGCCACAAGCGGTGCAGCTCAACGGCCTGCTTGGATTCATGGTTGGCGAGTTGCGTGGCCGCCTTCAGGAGCGATTTCCGCGTCGCTTCGATTCTTTTGTTACGTTCCGAGCGCGGTATGTCATCGCTAATCTCGACGGGTTGTGGACCGCCGAATTTCTCCACGATCCAAGACTGCCATTGCTCTGCTGCCCAAGCGTCGTCGTATTCAGGTGATTTCGCCAACGCTTGCCAGAGAACGAGCGCATCTTGCACGTAACGAATGCGGTCCGCCTCTTCCGAAAGCTTCACCTCCCGGCCACCCGAGATCGGCTTTGACGTTGCCGTCATGGCGAATGCGATGCGGGCAGCGTCGCCTAGCCGTCGCAGGCCCCGCCGCGCGATTTGTAATGCTTCGGTATGCAGGTCGTTGACACGCCAACGGCCTGCTACTGGTCGCAGCCCAAGGAACTTTCGAAACCGGTTGAGCGTGTCGAGTTCCTGCTCGGATGCCAGGCGGGCAGGGCGATCTTCGCCCTGAAGTCGGATGACAAACTGCCGTTCCAGCCTAGCCCATGGGGCCGGATGATCCGAACCATCGGGAACTTTGTCGGGACCGATGCGGCGGTAGACAGATGTCTCGGTGACCAGTTGGCCTTTCCGGCGACCAGACTTTTGCACCTTGTTCGTGGGCTTGGAAAGGTGAATGTATAACTCACCGCCGGTCGGTTCGGCATGGCCGGCCGCTCGACACGCCGCGATCATCTGCTCGCGGGACATCGTTTCCCAGATGGCGCACGCAACACCGTATCGGTGTCCAAGATCGAAGCTGAGGATGCGCAGTTTTGGCAGTCTGGCAATCAGCAGCCGAGCGCGTCCCTTGCGTCCGTTGTTCACTTCGTAATTGAGGAGATAATAGCCGTTTCGTCCTTTCTTGTAGTGAATGCCATCCGGCAAGCCCTTGGCGACATAGTCGAGCCACGGTCCTTGCGGTTGCAGCTTGGCCGAGGTGGTGAGGAACCAGCGCAGGTGCTTCCAGAGGCGATGAGTTCGCGGATCGTCGTATATCCGGTCGAGTTTTTCGTAGTCTGGAGCGAGCCATTTGCCGTCGAGCTTGCCATATACCAGATCAGCGAGACGATCCAATTGTTCGCGGGGAGCTTGTAGGCGGCCGTTCCAGTCTTTCTGAGCAAAGACGGCCGCAATCGAAACCGTGGCTTGGGGAGGCTGTCCCGCGACGATACGACCCAAACGATCGGCGCGCGTTACCGGATTTCCCTCTGGTCCGCTTGCGTTGGCGTCCAACTTGTCGAGATTGAGATCTTTTTCAAATCTAGCGCCCACCCAGCGCAGCGGCAGCGTATCGACATCTTCGCCATTCCAGATTTCCAAGTCGACGCCGTGCAGGTCCAGCGGCGCATCGAGTTGTTGCCGCAGCTTTGTCCGGGCCTTTTCCGTTTTGGCCTTGGGCAGTTGATCTCGGTGCTTCTCGCGTTGTTGAAACGTTTTGAGCGCCGAATACGTGATGTTCCAACGAGAGTTCCCATAGTCGACGAACACGGGATGACGTAGCGGATCGGGATGGCGATAGGTGGGCACCTTGAACCGCCGCTGATCGTGCTCCGCGATCGTGGCGGCGACATAGTCCTTGAGTATTTGCGAGCTAGGCTTGCCACTGACGTCATGCCAAACGCACGATGCCGCGTTGTCGGCAAGGCAAGGCTTGCGATCTTGATCTGGTTCGTCGTCATCGCCGAATCCAGCGAAGAGCTGGATGTCCCCAAACTTCTCATTGTCGTCGAGGTTCTTTTGCACGTCTCGACTCGCATTGATGCGCTGTTGGCGCGTCGAGCCGAACTCAAGTTCAGCCCAGGCCTGGACAATCTTGTCCCAACCGTCAATCGCCCGCTTGCGAATGAAATAGTCTCCTTCGGCGCCGCTCTCGGTCGAGCGCCACTCGCAGAAGCCATCCAACCAGTCCTTGGCGGCGGCCGGAACCTTGGCAACGTCATTTATTTTCGCGGCATCTATTTTGAAACGGCGCCGTTCGACCTCGGCGCGCTTGATCCAGGTATGGGACGCCGAAACGCGTCGCAGAGCATGGTCGAGAGCGACACCATGCTCCCAGATCAGATCCCTGGTCGTCCGATAGGGAATTCCTAGTCGCCGCTCGAAATCACGCCGCCAATCATGCATCCAGGCTGGAGGACCGGTCGAATCACCCGCCTTGGTAGATTGCTCCGTGGCCTCTTGGCTCAGCTTGTCGGCGACTTGTTGCCACAGTTGGGCCGAAACCATCTGACAGTCGCGAATCTTCTCCAGGGCAATCGCTCCCTTCGAAGATCGCCCCTTCCATCCGATCGCCTGCTTGAGCTGTTTGAACGAAGTCTCGACGGAGTCGCCGTCCGAACTGAGATGCCCTGCCGCTGCTAATAATGCACGAAGAGCTTCGTGCGCCGATTTGCCAACGAACGTCGCGAGATCGACTTTCACCAGATCCAGCAGTGTCGTGCTGATTGCTCCCGCGTCGCTTTTTTTCCCTGTGCCCCAGTTGCGACTGAGCCACCCGCCGGCCTTCTGGACAGAATCCTTGGCTTCGGCCGATGCTGATTCGTCAGTGTTGGGCATCGTGAAGTACGAATCGACTCCGCCCAAGAAGCCAAAGAGCGTGGTCGCCGCCCAATCGGCAGTCAAGCCGGGGCATGTTTTTTGGAGGTCGGCAAAGCACAGCGAGCGATCGACCCAAACCGCATCGTCGCGAATGCGGGCCGTAAGAGCTGGTTCGCAAGCGTCGAGCCATTGTTGCTGTTGTTCAGGCGGGATCAGCAATCGGTCGAGGAGCTCACAAAATCTCACCCGTATCTTGTGCTGGCGTTCAGCGGGCGTTTCCTTGCCGCTGGCAACGATGTGGTTGCCTGGAGCTAGTGAAGCCGGACTTTCAACAGAAAGCCAAGAAAGGGCGAGCAAAACTTTCAGGTTCAGGTCGCGAGCCTGCTCAAGTTCAGATCGCAACGTCGCTCTGGCGTCGTCATTCAGCTTACGTCGCTTGAGCTCCTTTTCCACGACCTCGTCCGTGATCGGCAAGATTGATTGGTCATTAGCCAATCCGGCTGCCAGTCCGCCGCGAAGCGTCAACAGCCAGTCCCCCCAACCCCAAGTCGCGCGATTGACGGCTACATGGGTTTTCCAGGGGAATTCTTGCCAGTTGCCCGCTCCAGAAAGCTTCAGCGTGTATGCCCGAGTCGTAGTTTCCGCCATTGCTACAGGCCTCTAGGTGACGCTGCAAAATCGAGGGTATAGATTTAGACGGCGGGGGAGTCGAACCCCTGGATCCATCCGCCAACCTGAGGGGCTAGTGCGCGCCGACCACGCTCGCCGCCTTCTGCTCCCGGTCCATAGCCCGGACTGAGAGCGTTTGTTATTAGAGCAGGTTGACTATAAAAAATCAAGAACATAGACTTTTGTAAATATACCTATAGGGTGTGCATTGCGGTAGTCCGTGTCCTTTCCTTTATTGGGATCTTGCTACCGGTCGTTTTCGGAGCGACGACACCAAAAGTCGAGACGTTCAAACCACTACCATCCCCTTCTCTCCGTGCGGCAGGCTCGGGCCGAGGACGGTGGCCGATTGCCGGGCGACTTCCTCATCCGGCCCGAGGTCGATGATCATCGTCTGATCTTCCTTGAGGTTCATCGCCGTTTCGAGTT
>CAZSPH010000092.1:0-4431 GCA_964608715.1 uncultured Gemmatimonadaceae bacterium
TCGGCGATCGATTCGAGCGGGAAGCGATGGGTGATGACCGGCCGGGGATCGAGTGCCCCCGAGCCGAGGAGTCGGCGCATCTCGATCCAGGTGCGGTACATCCGGCGGCCGGTCACTCCGTAGAGCGTGAGACCCTTGAAGATCACGTCTCGTGCGAAGTCTACTTCGGTGGTGCGGCTCGGCGTGCCGAGGAGGTTGACCCGTCCACCGGGACGGGCGGCTGCGAATGCGGTGGCGTGTCCCGACGGATGGCCGCTCATCTCACAGATCCGGTCGACCCCGATTCCGCCGGAGAGCTCTCGGCAGACTGCCACCACGTCTTCTGCCGCGGGATCGACCACCCGATGGGCGCCCATCGCCCCGGCCAGTGAACGTCGGGTAGGATTGAAGTCGGAGGCGATCACCGTTGCGGCACCGGCGGCGCGCAGCACGCCCACCGCGAAGCAGCCGATCGGGCCGCAGCCGATCACCAGGCAGGTCGAACCGGCGAGGTCGGCTCCTTCGAGTGCCGTGTGGACTCCGTTGCCGATCGGATCCATGATCGCGCCGATCTCGGTGGGTATACCGTCGAGCTTCATCACGTTCGAGGCCGGCATCGCGATGTAGTCGGCGAACGCTCCGTCGCGATCGACACCGATGATCGACGTGCGCACGCAGAGGTGTGCGTCACCGGTACGACACGGGATGCAGTCGCCGCAGACGATGTGTCCTTCGGCGGTGACGAGATCGCCTCGCGCAAAAAGTCCGGCATTCTGCACCTCCGTTCCGAGCTCGACGATCTCCCCCGCGAACTCGTGTCCGACCACAACCGGCGGCTTCAGTCGCCCCGCCGCCCACGCGTCCCATTCCCAGATGTGCAGGTCGGTTCCGCACACGCCGGCATGGTGCACGCGGATCAGTACATCTCTCGCACCGATGACTGGCACCGGAACCTCTGTCACCTGCAATCCCACGCCTGGCGCGGGTTTCACGACGGCTCGCATGAAACGTCCGGGAAGAAGAATGACTTGAATATCACCTCTCCGCCATCCGTTTCAAACCTGTCGCGGGCCGCTTCGGCGATGTGGACGAAGACCGCAACCCGGTGCCCCGTGGTCGGTTCCGCGGCAGAGGGTATTGCGCGTGGCGCAAAAATTTCGATCTTGTATGTGTCGACGCTACTCCGTGCCGGGCACTGAGGCGTCGTCGTGGGTGCCGTACAGGTGTGCGAACACCCACCGAACATTCACTCCTCAGGGAGGCTCCATGGCTACCAAGAAGGCTGCGAAGAAGACCGTCAAGAAGGCGGCGAAGAAGCCGGCCAAGAAGGCCGCGAAGAAGGTCGTCCGTAAGCCGGCGAAGAAGGCCGCCAAGAAGACGGCGAAGAAGACGGCGAAGAAGCCCGCCAAGAAGGCGGCAAAGAAGGTCGCCCGCAAGCCGGCGAAGAAGGCCGCCAAGAAGACGGCGAAGAAGACGGCGAAGAAGGTCGCCCGTAAGCCGGCAAAGAAGGCTGCCAAGAAGGCGGCGAAGAAGCCCGCCAAGAAGAAGGCGGCGAAGCGCCCCGCGAAGAAGGCAGCGCCCGCCCCGGCGGCGATGTAAGCCAACCGCAGCTCGACTGACGGGGTCGGCTTCACGCCGACCCCGTCGTTTTTCTACCCCTCACATTTTCGCTGGAACGGAACCGGCCGGGCGTCAGGCGCCGATGTCGTGCGCTTCGTTCTCGTGGCGGCCGTTGGCGACCATCGGCCTGAGGAACACCGCTCCCCTGGGTGGAGCAGTGCGCACCCGCCTGCCTGCCGGCGGCAGCGGCTCGCGCTGCCACCCGGCGTAGTGTCCGGCGAACCCCTCGGGACCGGTGCCGTTCGAATCGGGCACCAGCGCGTGCAGCCCCCCCGGGGCGGTGATGCCCTGCAGATCGTGCAACAGCTTGCGGCGCATTCCGGGAGAGAGCGAGGTCAGCGTGCCGGAATCGATCACCACCAGTACGAAGTCGTCATGCATCGCCGGCAGCCAGCCGTCGAACTGAACGCAGACGCCGAGGAACTGACAGGTGAGGGACTCCGAAGCAACTCTCAGCTCCGCCCGCTCGACTGAATGGGTCGACCGGTCGAGATAGGTGACATCGGCGTCATGCGCGGCAGCGAGATAGGCACAGCCCTCGGCGCCGATACCGACCACCAGCACCGGGTCGTCCGGCTCGATCCGCAGTGCCAGACCGGTCATGATGTGGGAGGGGTCGACGCCCCACTTCTCCGGACTCTGCTGCGCCGCTCTACGCGCAGTGTGATCGCGGCGCCAGGACGAGAACTTGCGGATGCCGAGCCGGCGCTTGATCAACTCGTTCATCATTTCGTCGGCTACGACCTCGGTGAGGACGAACTGGTCCTCGCCGCTGTCGGGCTGCTCGGCATGTGCCGTTTCCATCAGGCGGAATAGCTCATCCCTGGAGATCGAGTTCTTGTAGTGCTCGATCCGCGCCATCACATAGGCGTCGTACTGTTCCCTTGCCGATCGATGGCGTCGCCGCCGCCTGGAAGGGGTTAGCAGTTGCTGCAGGGTGAGCATTCCTGCAAGGTCGCAGGTCGGCGCCGTCCCGTCAATCGGCCCTGAGAATCAGCCCCTTGAGATAGCCGGTTTCCGGGATCGTGACCACCTCCGGATGATCTGCCGGCTGCCCCAGTCGGTCGACCACCGTGATCCGTCGGCCGGTATCTCCCGCCGCCTCGGCCACGATCTCGGCGAAGTCCGGCCAGCGTAGATGCCAGGAACAGCTCGCAGTGAGGAGATGGCCACCCGGTGCTACCAGCGCCATTGCCCGACGGTTGATCTCCCGGTAGCCGCGGATCGCCGCAGGGAGGTGGTGACGACTCTTCGCGAACGCCGGCGGATCGACCACCACTACATCGAAGCGTCGTCCCTCGCGCCCCCATTCCGGCAGGCGGACGAAGGCATCGCCCTCAACGAACTCGATGTTGTCGAGGCCGTTGAGCGTCGCATTCTTCCGGCCACGCTCGAGCGCTGGTCCGCTGACATCCAGCGCGGTGACCTGGCCTGCCCGCCCCGCCAGATGCAGCGCGAACGAACCGTGGTATGAGAAGCAGTCCAGTGCGGTCCCGCCGCGGGGTACCAGGGCACCGATCCGCATCCGATGCTCCCGCTGATCGAGAAAGGCTCCCGTCTTCTGACCGGTCCACGGCGCCGCGTACCAGCGCACCGTTCCCTCTCTGACTTCCACCTGCTCGGGGACGGTGCCGTGCACCAGTTCGACTTCCTCGGAGAGACCTTCGAGCCGGCGGGTCGCCACGTCATTGCGGAGCAGGATGCCGGCAGGGTCGTGCACCTCCAGCAGTGCATCGATGACATCGCTGCGCACCGTCTCCAGCGCGGCAGAGAGGAGCTGAACCACCAGATGGCGGTCATATCGGTCGACGATCAGGGCCGGGAGACCATCACCTTCACCATGAATCTCGCGCCAGGCGTTGGCGTCGATGCCTGTCCGTCGTGCTGCCGCATCGCGGAACCTCGCGACCCACCAGGTGCGATCGATCGATGCATCGGTCCGGTCGAGCAGGCGGAGTCTGATTTCCGATCGGGGTGAAGCCAGTGCCTGGCCGAGAAAGCGACCCCGTTCGTCGTGTACCGGCACG
Source organism: uncultured Gemmatimonadaceae bacterium (assembly GCA_964608715.1). Classification (GTDB taxonomy): domain Bacteria; phylum Gemmatimonadota; class Gemmatimonadetes; order Gemmatimonadales; family GWC2-71-9; genus Palsa-1233. The sequence continues at coordinate 3,627 of CAZSPH010000092.1, forward strand.
ATACCCGGCCGGTCGGGTGAGGAGGTCACGTCGCTCCGGTAGATCCACGGGTGGCCCCGTTCCCACCGCCTGGCGGCGCGGGCGTTGACTACCGCGCGATGCTGCTTCACCGGCATGGGGTGGCGTCAGGAGGGAAGGGCGTGCTGATTGGTGTTGCCATGAACGGGAATCTAAGGGAAGTACTGAGACTGCTGCTGGTCACTGATGACCGCCTCCTCGCCGGTCGTGATCCGGTAGCCGTCTGCCGGGCAGCGGTGAGCGGTGGCGTCACCGCTGTGCAGTTGCGGCTCAAGCAGGCGGGTGATCGTGAGCTGCTCTCGCTCGCTCGTGTGCTGGTGCGGGAACTGACGGTACCGGTGTTCGTCAATGACCGACTCGATGTGGCTCTTGCGGCCGGAGCCCACGGCGTTCACCTGGGTGAGGATGATCTGCCGGTTGCCGCCGCAAGGCGGATCGTTCCAGCGGGTTTCATCCTCGGCGCGTCGGTGGGTTCACCCGACGAGGCGGTGGCTGGTGTGGAGGCGGACTATTGGGGAATCGGTCCGCTGCGTGTCACCAGCACCAAGGTCGACGCCGGCGAGGCGCTGAGCAGGGAAGGGGGCCGCCGTCTGCTGCAACTGGCAGGCTCCCGGCCATGCGTCGTGATCGGCGGTGTGCTTCCCGAGGATGTAACGCCGGCTCTGGATGACGGGTTTGCAGGAGTGGCAGTGGTGAGCGGGATACTGGGGGAGGCGGATGTCGGTGCGGCGGCCGGGAAGTACTCGGCGAACGGCGAACGGCGAATAGCGAACGGCGAATAGCGAAC
>CAZSPH010000092.1:4531-9761 GCA_964608715.1 uncultured Gemmatimonadaceae bacterium
GCGAACCCGTCATTCCGACCGAAGGTCCGGCAAAGCCGGACCGAAGTGGAGGAATCCGCTTCTGCAGCCATGCCCCGAAAGCAGATCCCTCACTGCGTTCGGGATGACGGGGTGCAGGGATCAGTTCGCCGTTCGCCGTTCGCCCCCTACCGCCCCCGGATCTCCCGGATCGCCCGCAGATGTTCCTGATAGGTGCGGGAGAAGCGGTGATAGCCATCTCCCCGCGCCACGAAGTAGAGGTATGGCACCTCTGCTGGTGACAGCACTGCCTCGATCGCGGCAGTGCTGGGATTGCCGATCGGTCCCGGGGGCAGGCCTCTGAACAGGTAGGTGTTGTAGCGGGACTGATAGTTGTAGTCACGATTGAGGAGCCGCGGCTTGCGGGCACCGCTGTCCACCAGGAAGGCATACTGGATCGTCGGGTCGGCCTGCAGCGGCATCCCGATGCGAAGACGGTTACGATATACCGCAGCCACCAGTGGCATCTCGTCGTCGTGTTTCGCCTCCCCCTCCACGATGCTCGCCAGCGTCAGGATCCCGATCTGATCGAGGCCCGCGGCCCGACCGCGATTCTGCCACTCCGGTGGCCAGCTCCGCTGACGTTCCCTGAGAAACCGGGAGACCACATCCCGCGCAGTAGCATAACCGTTGAATGCGAAGGTCTCGGGGTGGAGCCAGCCCTCGGCGTGATCGGTGGTGATCCCGAACGTCGCCAGCAGCGCACTGTCCGTCGCCAGCCGCATCACTTCCTCGCGAGGAATCTTCAGCCGCTGCTCAGCACTCCGAGCCAGATCACGGATCGTTCCACCTTCGGGAAGAGTCACCATGAACTTGATGTCGTCACCGCGCGCCAGCCGGTCCAGTATCTCCGTCACCGACTCACCGGGTGTGAACCGGTAGACACCCGGGCGAAGTAGCCGATCGACTCCCCTGATCCGGCCGTGGAGACGGAACCACCGGTCGTCCGCAATCACACCGCGGGCCGCCAGCGAATCCGCCACCCGTGCGAGCGAACTGCCCGGCGGCACACCTATCTCCACCGGAGGACCCTCCGGGACCTTGCCGCAGGCAGCGAGCAGCAGCGCCAGCATTGCTGTCGTCGTGCCGCACCTGGTCAATCCCGCCTCCCCGCCAGCCAGCGTTCCAGCATCACCGCCGCTGCCATGGAATCGATCCGGTCGCGACGGCTTCCCGGGGAGATCCCCCGCGAAGTGAGACGGTCGATCACTTCGGATGTGGTGAACGATTCGTCGACCCATTCGACCGGAAGTTGCGAGCGGCCCGCAAAGAGTTCTCCCATTGCGCGCGCCTGGGCGGCATTGCCGCTCTCGCCGCCCTCATCGTCGAGCGGAAGCCCGACCACCAGGCCCACTGGGTGCTCGGTCTCGACGATGGTCAGGAAGTCGCCCAGCGGGAGTCGCTTGCCACTGCGACGGGTCAGCACCGCCAGCGGCGATGCCAGGAGTTGGGTCTCGTCGGAAATCGCGACCCCGATCCGGTTGACGCCCCAGTCCAGCCCGAGGACGCGACCGGTGGAGGGGACGGCTCGATCGCTGGTGGTCAGGTTGGAAGCCCGGAGGTGGGGGCGCAGCATGCTGATGTTGCTGATGCCTGCCCGGATGCTGAGAGTTCGATCGTGGGGGCGCAGCATGCTGCGCCCCTTACGGACCGAAGTTCCGCCCTTCCGGGCAAGCTCCTCATTGCGCCATCGAGGCGAAGAATTCCTTGTTGGTCTTGGTGAGCTTCATGCGACCGAGCAGGAACTCCATCGCCTCGACCACCGGCATGTCGGCCAGGAAGTTGCGCAGCAGGTAGACCTTGTTGAGTTCGTCCTTGCCGAGGAGGAGTTCCTCCTTGCGGGTGCCGGAGCGATTGAGGTCGATTGCGGGATAGACGCGGCGATCCGCCAGGCGGCGGTCCAGCACCAGTTCCATGTTGCCGGTTCCCTTGAACTCCTCGAAGATCACCTCGTCCATCCGCGAACCGGTATCGATCAGGGCGGTAGCAATGATCGTCAGCGAGCCGCCTCCCTCGATGTTGCGCGCGGCGCCGAAGAAGCGCTTGGGCTTCTGCAGGGCGTTGGCGTCGACACCGCCGGAGAGAATCTTGCCGGAATGGGGGACTACCACGTTGTGTGCCCGGGCAAGCCGCGTGATCGAGTCGAGCAGGATCACCACGTCGCGGCCGTGCTCCACCAGGCGGCGCGCCTTCTCGATCACCATGTCGGCCACCTGCACATGCCGGTCCGCCGGCTCGTCGAAGGTCGACGCAATCACCTCGGCCCGGACATTCTCCTGCATGTCGGTGACCTCCTCGGGCCGCTCGTCGATCAGCAGCACGATCAGGTAGCACTCGGGGTGATTGTCGGCGATGGCGTTCGCCAGCTTCTGCAGCAGAATCGTCTTGCCGGCCTTCGGTGGGGCGACGATCAGGCCACGCTGTCCCTTGCCGATCGGAGAGACGAGGTCGACCACCCGCATCGACAGGTCGTTGCTCCTGTTCTCGAGGCGGAGACGGGAGTCGGGGTAGCGGGGCTTGAGATTGTCGAAGGCGACCCGGGACTTGGTCTTCTCCGGCTCCTCGAAGTTGATCGTCTCGACCTTGAGCAGAGCCAGGTAGCGCTCCCCCTCCTTGGGAGGACGGACCTGACCGGTTACCGTATCACCGGTCCGCAGGTCGAACCGCTTGATCTGACTGGGCGAGACGTAGATGTCGTCGGGGCCGTAGAGGTAGTTCCAGTCCTGGGACCGGAGAAAGCCGTAGCCCTCCGGCAGGATCTCGAGCACCCCTTCGCCGCGGATCACCGTCTCCTTGTCGAGGAGGGCTTGCTCGATCCGGAAGATCAGGTCTTGTTTGCGGAGGCCCGAAACACCGGTCAGCTCGAGCTCGGCCGCGAGTTCGGTGAGTTCGGCGACGGACTTCTGCTTCAGTTCGGAAATGTCCACAGGGTTCTCCGGCAAACGGTAGCCGCCAGAATTCGGGTGGCAACGAAGCGATCGGGATGGGAGATGGATGCGATTCGCAAGTAGTACGCGCACCGGGCGCGGCAGTAACAGATGGGAGCTGGGGGGAGAACAATCCAGTCCTCAAGATTACCGGCCGCCGGTTGACCCGTCAAGTGCCATCGATGAGGCGCTGGGTGTTTTCGCAGTCTGGCGCCGCCAGGTGCTCGACGGCGACCGGGAAGTCACCGACGGACTGCTCCGGGAGGAGCACCGCGGTGGCAGCGCCATGCTCACCGCCATTCTCGGGAAATGGCCGGGGGCCTGGTACTGGGGTGATGACGGCCGCACCCGGCTGGTGCTGGTGCGGGGCACCGCCCCGGTCCGGCCGGAGCGGTGGCTCTGGCACGGCGCCCTGCTCGCGATCACGATCATCTGCACCCTGGGAGCCGGGGCGGTGCTCAACCACGCGATGCGCCCGCCGCAGGCTTCCGGCATTTCCGGAACGGTAATCGCCGGACTTCAGTTCGCCGAATTCGTGGCGGCCGGCGGTTGGCGCCAACTGCTCTCGGGCTGGAACTTCGCGCTGCCGCTGCTCACCATCCTGATGGTCCACGAACTCGGTCACTACCTGGCGGCCAGGCGCTACGCGATCGACGTCTCGCCGCCGTACTTCATCCCGGTTCCTCCCAATATCTCGCCGATCGGCAACCTCGGCGCCTTCATCCGGATCCGCTCTCCGGTCTACGATCGCCGGCAACTGCTCGACGTCGGTGCTGCCGGGCCGCTGGCCGGATTCGTGGTGGCACTCGCGGTGCTGGCCTTCGGCTACCAGTCTTCGATCCGACTCCCCCAGATGGCGGGCGATCCGTCGCTGATCGCGCTGGTCGGCCAGCCGGTGGTGCTGGGCGACTCGATTCTGACCGGCTTCCTGCGCGACTTCCTGGTGCCCGGGACCGGACCGGTGGTGCTTTCACCTACGGCCTTCGCCGGCTGGGTGGGGATGTTCGTGACCGCACTCAATCTGCTGCCACTGTCCCAGCTCGATGGCGGTCACGTGATCTTCGGTCTGCTGGGTCGTCGTCAGACGGCAGTGTCGATCATCGCCGCGATTGCGCTGATCGTGCTCGGCGCCGACGCCCCGATGTGGTGGATGTGGGTGGCGCTGACCTTCATCATCGGTCGCGGCGGATGGTCGCACCCGTCGGTGGTACTCCCCGACCGGCCGGTGCTCCGCCAGGGCCGCATCGTGGGGCTGGCCTGTGTGATCGTCTTCATACTGACCTTCGTGGCGGTGCCGTTCCGGTAGACGGCGAACCGCGAACGGCGGTGCCAGCTTGCCACCGTCATCCCGAGTGAAGCGACCCGCAGGGTCGCGGAATCGAGGGATCTGCTTTTGCTGTGCTGAACCGGAAAGCAGATTCCTCCGCTTCGGTCCGGCTTTGCCGGACCTTCGGTCGGAATGACGGAATCGCCGTTCGCTGTTCGCCGTAGTCTGCCCTACCGCTCCCCCGCCACCAGGTCGTCCACGGTTCCGATGTCGTCTGCCGGTCCGATCGATATCGGACGCCGGGCCACCAGCCAGGCCAGCCAGGGCGGTGTTACCAGCGTGGTTCCGATCACCATCAGCATCACCGCACCGAAGGTTTCCGGATTCAGCACGCCCACGGTGAGCCCCATCTGCGCGAAGATCAGCCCGACTTCCCCGCGGGGGACCATCGCCACGCCGACCAGGGCGTGCCGGATCGGGGCGCGGAACGGGGCGTAACCGGCCAGGAACTTTGCTCCGATACCGATTGCCAGCAGCAGTGCGCCGAGCTGCAGAGAGTCGGCCGAGAACATGGCCGGCAGGTCGACTGCGGCACCCACCGAGGCGAAGAAGATCGGCACGAAGAAGTGGCCCACTACGGCAGTCGACTCCTCGACCGTGTGCCGTTCGGGAGTGTCGTGGATGATCAGGCCGGCAGCGAAGGCGCCGAGGATCAGTGCCGAGCCGCCGAGGTCGGCCAGAGCGGCCAGCAGCAGGGCGAACGCGATCGCGATCGCGCCGACGGTGCCGGGCGCCGGTCTGCGGGCGATCCAGCCGAACAGTCCCGGGACGAGCAGCCGCCCGATCAGCAGTGCTGCGATCAGGAAGCCGAATGCCTTGGCGATGATGATGCCGATACTGCCGATCGTGATGGTGCCGCCGGCGGCAATCGCTGCGACCACTGCCAGGATCACCAGGCCGATCACGTCGTCCAGCACCGCAGCCCCCAGCACGGTCTGTCCTTCCCGGGTCTGGAGCT
>CAZSPH010000093.1:0-9498 GCA_964608715.1 uncultured Gemmatimonadaceae bacterium
GCGCTGATAGGGGTAGGAGTGATCGTCGGCAGCGGAGGAGGGGCGACGAGATGAGTGGACGGCGAACGGGGAACGGCGAACCGCGAACCGCGAACCGCGAACCGCGAATTGCGAACGGCGAATTGCGAACGGCGAACGGCGGTCGAATCGGACGGAGGGTATCCATTCGCTGGTATTCGACTGTAGTGGCGCAGCATGCCCTGCGATGGAGGCTGAACCGCATCTGGTACTCGATCGTTGGGGCGCAGCATTCCCTCGCATGCGCTCGGGACATGGCTGCGCCCCTGTTTATCGGGATCATTGCGCTGGGCCTGGCCCTGCCGTCCGGCGTTTCCGGGCAGGCCCAGGAGGCCCGCCCGCGGGCACGGGACATCGGCATCACTCCGGGGATCTTCAGGACCGGCGAGCACAATGCCATCACCGATGTGGCCGGAGTTCTGGTCGGGCAGGTGACGGTTACCGGTGGTGATTCGATCAACACCGGCATCACCGCGATCCGGCCGCATCCGGGCAACATCTTCCTCGAACGGGTGCCCGCCGCAGTGCATGTCGGCAACGGTTTCGGCAAACTGGCCGGATCCACCCAGGTGGATGAACTGGGTGAGCTGGAGACGCCGATTCTGCTCACCTGTACGCTGTGCGTCTGGAAGGCTGCCGACGCGATGGTCGAATGGGCGCTGGCGCAACCCGGCATGGGCTCCGTGCGGTCGATCAATCCGGTGGTGGGTGAAACCAATGACGGCGGCCTCAACGCGATCAGGTCGCGTCCGATCACTCCGGCGCATGTAGTTGCCGCCCTCGATGGGGCAACCAGCGGGCCGGTGGAGGAGGGCAGCATAGGTGCCGGTCGCGGAACCACTGCCTACGGCTGGAAGGCCGGTATCGGCACCTCCTCCCGCAAGCTGCCGCAGACGCTGGGTGGCTGGACCGTCGGCGTGCTGGTGCAGAGCAATCACGGCGGCGTGCTGCAGATCGATGGACTGCCGGTGGGCGAGGCGCTCGGGCGCCATTCCTATCGCAACCAGGTGATGACCGAGCGCGGTGATGGCTCGATCATCATCGTGATCGCCACGGATGCCCCGCTCACCGAACGGCAACTGGAACGACTCGCCGCGCGCGGGATGATGGGACTCGGCCGCACCGGCGCCGACGGCTCGCACGGCTCGGGTGACTACGTCATCTCCTTCTCGACGGCTGAGTCGGTGCGGCGTACGCGTGGTCAGAACAGCCGCCAGCAGGAAGTCCTGGCCGACGATGCGATTTCGCCGGTATTCCTGGCGGCGATAGAGGCCACCGAGGAGGCGATCTACAACTCGCTGCTCAAGGCCACTGCGGTGACCGCGAAGGGACGTACTGTCGAGCCGCTGCCGATAGCAGCCTTGCGCGAACTGATCGGGGAGCGCGACTGATGCATCCGGTCCATACCGACCAGGCGCCACAACCGGCCGGTCACTATTCCCAGGCGATCGTTCACGACGGCGTGGTTCACGTATCCGGTCAGCTCCCGATCGACCCCGCCTCCGGAGCAGTGGTTGCCGGGGATTCGGAGCAGCAGGCGGATCGGACCCTCCGCAACATCGCGGCAGTACTCGAAGAGGCAGGCAGCGGACTCGATCTGGTGCTGTCGCTCACTGTGCACGTGAACGGCCGCGACGACTGGGCCGGAGTCAACGCGGCATGTGCCAGACTGTTCGGTGAACACCGTCCCGCACGTGCTATCGTCGGTGGGGCCGAATTGCGGCCGGGCTGCAGGGTGGAGATGACGGCGGTGGCAGCCGTGCGCAACCGATGACGGCCGGAACCTCGCGCTGGACAATGGAGAGATGATGAGAAGAATCGCTGCATTCGCATTCACCGCCGTGATGGTATCCGCTGCAGGTACTGCAACTGGTCAGCAGGCGGACCGTGGCCGGGTGGAATCATTGCTCCGGACTCTCGCTGCGGATTCGATGGAAGGCCGGCGTACTGCCAGTGTCGGCGAACTTCGCGCTGCCCGCTTCCTCGCGGCCGAGATGGCGAGGATCGGGTTGAAGCCGGCGGGTGATAACGGGACCTTCATGCAGGAGGTTCCACTGGTCCAGTTGCCTTCCAATACAGCCGGGCGGGCGGGTCGGATGGTGCGGGCCTCCGATCCGTCGGTGCCAGCCGATGTCACCGCCGAGATGCGGCGACAGGCATTCAATATCACCGGACTGATCGAAGGGAGCGATCCGTCTCTTCGCGACGAGGTCATTCTGGTGCTGGCCCACTACGATCACGTCGGAATCGGTGCTGCGGTGAACGGCGATTCGATCTACAACGGTGCCGACGACGATGCGTCCGGCGTAGTGGCAGTACTGGAAGTAGCCAGGCTGCTCGCTGCCGGCCCTGCCCCGGCGCGGACGGTGATCTTCTCGGCGATGACCGGCGAGGAGATGGGACTCCTCGGGGCGAGGCACTACATCGACAACCCGCCGCGACCGCTGGACCGCACGGTAGCCGTACTGGTGGTCGAGATGATCGGGCGTCCCGACTCGCTGGCTGGTGGGCCGGGGAAGGGATGGCTCACCGGCTATGAGCTGTCGACCATGGGTGATGTACTGCGTGATGGCGGGATCCCGATCGTGCCCGATCCGCGCCCCTCGCAGAACTTCTTCCGGCGCAGCGACAACTTCGCCTTCGCCCGGATCGGCATTCCGGCCCATACCCTGTCGAGCTACAACCTTCACACCGACTATCATCGCCCCTCGGATGAGGCCGACGCGATGGACTTCGATCACATGACGGCAGTGATCAGTGCTGCTGCCAGGGCGGTGTCACTGCTGGCTACCGGGCAGACGCCCCGCTGGCATCCCGGTGCCAATCCGGCGGAGCAGACCGGAGGGCAGTAGCCGGCGATGATGGCGGATTTCCCGATCAGCGCAGTGGCGATGTTCGTCGCCGCTCTGCTCTACAGCTCCGTCGGACACGCCGGAGCCTCCGGCTATCTCGCGGTGATGGTGTTTCTGGGTACTGCACCGGCCGAAATGCGGCCGGCAGCACTGATCATGAATCTGGCGGTCGCGTCGATCGGGGCCTTCCAGTTCATCCGCGCCGGTCATTTCCGCTGGCAGCTCTTCTGGCCCTTTGCCGTGATGTCGGTACCGGCAGCCTATCTCGGCGGACGACTGTCACTGCCGATCGGAGCCTATCGCGGCCTGGTCGGCGTGGTACTCCTGCTCTCCGCGATACGGTTCGTGATCACGCTGCGCTCGACTGATACTCCCGGTCGCGCTCCGTCACGTCCAGCGGCGATGCTGGCTGGAGCATTGCTGGGCCTCCTCGCGGGACTCACCGGGGTCGGTGGCGGGATCTTCCTCTCGCCACTGCTTCTTCTTCTTGGCTGGGCCGATCTTCGAACCACAGCCGCGACATCGGTGGTCTTCATCCTGGTCAACTCGGCGGCGGGGCTCGCCGGTCAGTTGCCGCTCAGCGGATCACTTCCTGCCGAACTGCCGTGGTGGATAGCTGCGACGGTGCTGGGAGGGACTGTCGGGTCGTGGAGCGGGGCCCGGCGACTGTCGAGCCCGATGCTGCGCGGTGCCCTGGCACTGGTGCTCGCAATAGCCGGCTTCAAGCTGCTGAGTTGAAGCCGCCGCTCACCCGTGTCTCGAGATCGAGCAGCAGGCGCTTCCGGTCGAGGCCGCCGCCGTAGCCACCGAGCCCACCGCCGGTCGCGATCACCCGATGGCAGGGGATCACTATCGCGATCGGATTGCGGCCGTTGGCGGCGCCGACTGCGCGCACCGCGCGTGGGTGGCCGATCGACTCCGCGAGCTGGGCATATGACCGGGTCACTCCGTATGGAATCCTCACCAGTCCCTGCCAGGCTGCCTGCTGGAAGTGGGTGCCGACGGGATGGAGCGGGACGGAGAATTCGCGTCTGCTGCCCGCGAAATATTCCGCCAGCTCCCGCTTCAGTTGCGTGAGGACCGGAGTGGTGCGCATGAACTGGTCGGCTTCGAGTGCCCGGCAGAGGCGGGCGATTTCGTCTTCGGCAGCTTCCGCATCGCCGAAGGCAAGCAGCACGACGCGACCATCCACCTCACCGACAGTGAGGACGCCGACGGGCGAGTCGAATGCGGCGAGGTGGATGGACTTCTTCATCGCAGGCTACTGGGCCCCGATGGTGAACTCGCGGATTCCCTGCGAGACTTCGTCCATCAGCGCTTCGACCCGGTAGGATCCGGCTCCGAGCGTCGCCACCTGCGGGAAGATGGCGAGGGCACGGGCATCACCGCTCTCTCCGTTGGCGCCGACCGTGGCGGTGGTCGTGCCGATGGTGCGGTCGCCCTGGCTCAGAACCAGCGACAGCGTGGTCCCCTGATCGATGTACTGGGTCCTGATGCTGACATGCAGGGTATCAGCTTCGGGGAAGGACTGACCTGCCCCACCGATGATTCTTCCCTCCTCATCACTGGCGAGGCCGAGGTCGATACCCATCACATGCGGGTTGCGAGGCATCTCAGTGGCAAGCTGATCGGTGGTTGTCGCTTCGTCGGTCCTGGGGGTATCCGCACTGTCACCGCAGGCGGTGGCGATCAGCAGGGCGGCGGGGAGAAAAAACAGGCGTTTCGACATGGCGGATAGCTTTCCGTTGTTGGGAGTCCGATGACTGAATCGATGGTTTCGATGAGACGATCTTCTAAGGTACACAGATGAGCCGACTGCTGGTGGTGGAACTGCTGGGAACCCTGATTGACGATCGAGGCGCGATTTCCCGCACTGCGGCGGAGGTACTCCGGCAGGCCGGGGTGGAACTGCCCCCGCGGGCGCTCGATCAGACGGCAGGGGGATCCCCCCGGTGGGCCCTCGAGACTCTGCTGGGTGGTCATGGCCGGGACGACCTGGGCGGCCGGCTTCCAGAGATGGCTGGCGAGGTTGCCAGCAGATGGGCTGAGATTGTCGGTGGGGGCCGGCTGGGTCAGGCACCCGGAGCTGTCAGCTGGCTGGATGCGATGACGAAGTCCGGGCAGGAATTCATGGTGTTCTCCCAGCTGCCCACGGCCCTGGCCGAGGAGGCTGTGAGGGCTGTGGGGTTGCTGGCGCTGGCGGGCAGGATCATCGAAGCCGCGCCACCCGATCCGGCGGCGATCAGGGCGGCAGCCGCGGAGCGCGGAGGTCACCGGGAGTCCGTAGCGCTGGTCTCATCTCCCGCAGGGGTACTGGCGGTCTCCGGAGCCGGGATCGGAGAGGTGGTGCTGGTCGGCACCGCCAGCCAGGCGGCCATGGCGCTGCCGGTGGACCGGTGGGTGGGTGCGATCGACGAGGTGATCCAGTGAGCGGAGAAGGGCGGACGACGGACCTGCCACTCGGCTGGGACGAGTTCATGCGGGTGGAGATGCGGGTCGGTACCGTGCTGGCGGTGGCGGAGTTTCCCGAGGCCCGGAAACCGGCCTACCGGATCACCGTCGATTTCGGGCCGGAGGTCGGGACGAGGAAGACCAGCGCCCAGGTGACCAGCTACTACCACCCCGACGACCTGGTCGGCCGCCAGGTGATTGGGGTGATCAACTTCCCCGTGAAGCAGATCGGGCCGGTGAGATCGGAGTTCCTGCTGCTGGGCGCCGTCGAGGGTGACGGCGCCATCGTGGTGATCGGCCCGGAGCGCAAAGTGGCCGACGGCTGCAGGATTGCCTGAGGCGTGGGGTCAGCTCTTCCGGTCGCCCGGTTCACGACCGGCGTCGCGGAGCGCCCGCCGCAGCAGGAACTCGATCTGGGCGTTCACCGATCGCAGGTCGTCCGCGGCCCAGCGCTGCACCGCATCGTGCAGCGCCGGGTCCAGTCTCAGCAGGAACGGTTTCCGCTCGCCCACGACTCAGCCGGTGTAGAGCGAACCGGTGTTGATCACCGGCTGCATCGGTTGGTCGGCACAGAGCGTGACCAGCAGATTGCTGACCATTGCCGCCTTGCGCTCGTTGTCGAGGACTACGATCTGCTGTTCGGCAATCTGCTTCAGCGCCATCTCCACCATCGACACTGCCCCTTCGACGATCTTCTCGCGGGCAGCGATGATGGCGCTGGCCTGCTGCCGACGCAGCATCGCGCCGGCGATCTCGGGGGCATAGGCCAGGTGCGTGATCCTGGTCTCGAGCACCTTGATCCCCGCCTTCTGCAGCCGGTCCTGAACCTCATGCGCCAGCCGCTCCGCGATGTCCGCAGCGTTGTGGGAGAGCGAAATCTGGCCGTTGCCGTGGCTGTCGTACGGGTACTGGGTCGCCAGGGTGCGCACCGCCGATTCGCTCTGCACCCGGACATAGTCCTCGTAGTGGTCCACCTCGAACAGCGCCTCGGCGGAGTCGACCACCTGCCAGACGACCACGGCACTGATCTCGACCGGATTGGAGTCGAGGTCGTTCACCTTGAGCTTGGCGGTTTCGAAGTTGCGAACCCGGAGCGAGACCTTGGCCTTACCCATGAACGGGTTGACCCAGCCGAGCCCTTCGCGCTTGACCGAACCCCGGTAGCGGCCGAAGAGGGTCAGTACCCGGGCCTGATTGGGCTGGACCGCCACGTAGCCACCCAGCGCGATGGACAGCATGATGATCGAGATCACCGCGCCCCCGATTGCCAGGCCGTTGGTGGATTCGACCGCTGCGAGCGAGATGAGCCACCAGAGGCTCAGCCCGAACAGAACGAGGTGGAGAAGGAGGAACGGGATTCCGGGAAAAGGCCGATACTCGGTCTCATGGATCATGGCAGCTATCCAGGGTGAAGGTGGTATCGAAATGATATCACTATGAAATCTCCCACGCAAGAGGGAAGTGCGGTCGGGCAGTGGCTCGGTCTTCTGCTCCTGGGCTACCTGCTGGCGGCGGTGGGGGCGATCGTTCTCGCTCCGTTCCGGCTGGAGGCGCCGAGCCTGGATCGAGTGATGTGGATCGCGGGGGAAGGGGAGCGGCTGGCGGACGTCGTCCTCAACGTGGTGCTGTTCGTGCCGGTCGGCTTTGCGCTGGGGCGGTTGATCGAGCGGCGCTGGCTGGCGGTGCTGGCCGGAATCGGCTGCTCGCTGCTGATCGAGTCTGCGCAATTGATGATTCCGGGCCGCTACACCACGCTGAGCGACGTCGTGACCAACGGCATGGGTGCCATGATCGGGATCGTGGTCGCCGGTGAAGCGGTGCGCAGGATCGGCGTGGGTCGCGAGATGGTGGGCAGGCTCTTTCTCGATCTGCCACTGATCGGACTGGCGTATCTGCTGGTGCCGCAGCTCTGGCTGATCGGGATGACTATCGACGGGGAATGGAGCCGGGCCGTCGCGCTGGTCGCGATCGCCTTCCTTGGAGGGACGCTGCTGGCTGCGGCGGGAAGGAGCAATGCCACCGGCGACAGGCTGACCGACAGGATTGGATGGTGGGCGGCGGCCTGGGGAAGTGTCGCCGCCATGCCGGCCGTGGTCGAGTCATTCTGGCTGCTGCCGCTGGCAGCGGCCGTAGCGGCAGCCGGAGCACTGGTTTCAGATCATCTCTGGGGACTGGTCCGCAGCGGCGACCGACGGATCGAGCCGACTGCGGCGGCCACTGCGGCGATGGTGATCATTCCCTGGCTGCTGCTGGGCGCATCATCAGTCGAGGTCGGACCGACCGACCGTCCAGGTATTCTCCGGCATCTGGAACTGCTGGCGGCGTTCGTGGTGGCCGGATACGTGGTGGCCGAATGGCTGGGCCGCCGGGCATCTCGCGATATTCCGGCTGTGGTCATTTCCGGAGTCGTGGGGGCCGTGGCGTCGGTGGCTTCCCGTGGCACTGCCGGGCTCGGAGTTGCGACCGTTGCGGCGGTGCTGGGCGGGGCTCTCTACCGACTGCATCGACGTCACATCAGGGAGCTGGTCGGTATCTCCGGCGCCTGATCAACCCCACCTGCTGCTTGACGGCCACAATCTGTTGCGTCCGTGAAGTGTGGCTGTGGTGCAACTGGCGTCCATAAGTGATTCAATGGCAATGGGTTGTATCAGGGGGTGTCACGGCATGCAAGCTGCATCCGGAGATCATCGAGGTGGTGTCGACATTCGGTCGGCAACACGCTTCCGATCAACCGGAGAGATCCATGATGATCCGTCGTGCTACAGGAGCAGTCGCAGTCGTTGCGGCGCTCGCGTTCCTCCCGGCCACCGCCAAGGCCGATTGTACCCCGTTCACCGACAGCTACACCACCAATCTTGCCGGTTGCAGCGATGCCATCCTGGTGGGCAGTGGTGCCGGCAACTGGATCGGGTCGGTGACCTACCTTGGCTCCTCGGCCGGATACTGGCATTCGCTCTGGGCCTTCACGCTCGATCAGTACAACAGCAGCAATTTGGCTGCGGGGCTCCACATCGTCAACAAGTCGGAAGGACCGCAGGCCGCAATCAACCTCGGGTCCTGGGCTGGCGGTAACGAGATCATCTTCGGTCTCTGGATCGAGGATACCGAGCAGTGGCTGTTCTCCGGGTTCGCAGGCCGCAATCCTGGTGGTTTGACCCAGATCGAGCTGTTCGGCACGGACGTGAAGCGGGACGATCGCAACACGGTAATGGGCTCTCCGGTGAACGGATCGCTCCTCTTCGGCTTCGAAGACACCAATTTCAAGAACGATTGCGTGATGGCGGGCGGCCAGAACTGTGTCGGCGCCGAAGGTGACCGCGACTTCAACGACGCAGTCTTCCGGCTCTCGTGGGAGCGTGATCCGTTCAACCCGCCGCAGGAGACCGTGCCGGAGCCGGCCACGATGACCCTCCTGGCAACCGGCCTCGCCGGAATGGCGGCAGCGCGTCGCCGCCGGAACAGCGCCCGGTAGGACGGGGGACCAGCTTTTTCTCCGATCGGGGCGTCCTTCGGGGCGCCCCGATTTATTTATGAGCATGACTCGCTGTCTCTTCGCCATTCTCGCTCTTGCCCTCGGGGCATGCAGATCGACCCTGCCGGACGGGGATGTCGACCCGGCTGCCCCGTTCCGGTCGCTCGTCGCGCTTCGCAGCGGCCTCACCAATGCCTCACTGGTCGGTGCCGTGGTACTACCCGACGGTCGTGCCTTCGCCGGCGGTACCGATGGCGTGATGCTGCGCCGCGATGGTGGCCGCTGGGATCTCGATGACCGGGTCCCGGGCGGGGAAATAGTGATGGCGATGTGGGCCAGCGAGGCCGGTGAAGTTCTGGCCGTGGCTGGCAGCAGCCTCTTCTACCGTGCCGCGGAAGGGTGGCAGGAGGTGCCGATCGGCAGCGCCGCCGAGCTGCTCGACATCCGGGGAGACGATGACGGGAACGTCTGGGTTACCGGCGTGGGTGGCGCGATGTTCCGTCGCGCCGGTTCGGCTCCCTGGCAGGCAGTGGCGACTCCGACCACCCGCGAACTGTGGAAGAGTGCCGGCAACCTCCAGCACGGCCATGTCGTGGTAGGACAGAGCGGCACGGTGCTGGAGAGCCTCGACGGGCTCGACTGGCGGCAGGTGGCGGTACCGGCCGCCCAGTCGCTCTTCGGAGTGGCGGTAGACGATCGTGGTCG
>CAZSPH010000094.1:0-9437 GCA_964608715.1 uncultured Gemmatimonadaceae bacterium
TGCACCGGTGGCGATGTTGCCGGTAAGCAGGCCGATGCAGACATCGGCGACTTCCCCCAGTCTGGTCAGCAGCGACGAGATGCCTGGCAGAGCGGCAACACCGTGCCCGGCATCGGTCAGCTCCTCGGAAAGATGGCCGAGGTAGCGCTCGAGCAGTTCGGCAGTTGCGGCAACGGTCCCACGTTCCGGCACACCGGCGGCGGCATACAGCTCGGCCACGATCTGGGGATCGGTCTTGCCGTCGAACCGGATTTCGGAGAAGAAGTCGAGATCGTCGAACTCGGCGGCGAACGCGCGCCTGATGGCGCGGGAGCCTGCACCCTGGCTGGACAGCAGAGTACCGTCGATGTCGAAGAGGATCAGCTTGCGGTATGTCATCGGAATGGCAGCAGCCCGGTCAGTCGGCACCGCCGGGTTCGGCGCAACCGCGGCAGAGAGTGACTCCCCGGATGGTGCAGACGACGCAGACGAAACTGCCGCACCGTTCGCAGGGATAGCCCTCCGACGCACGCTCCTCCCGACCGCACGCCCGGCACGGCATCGAATCCCGCTCGGTAGTGGCGACGCGGTTGGGGACCATTCGGGTAATCTAAGCTGGGGGAGGCCGCCAGGGCGTGCGCCGTACGCCCATACCTGCTGCAAACCACCCTCCGGCAGGCCCGGCTGCCGGTCATCCGGCTCCCATGATCTCTATGGCTCCCGGAACGATCCTGGCTGTGAACGGAGTCTCACCCCCGGCATCGCCGTCGAGCTGAACCGGCTGCACCGATCCGTCGGCCGTCCGGATGGCGATCTCGCGGCCACGGGCGTAGGCCACATGCGCGTCCCGTCCATAGCTGCCATTCGCCGAAGTCAGCAGATCCCACACCGCCCTGACACTCCCGCCGATCGAGTCGGCCGACACTGCTACCACGTCGAGCAGACCGTCATCAGGGGTCACTTCGGGAGCGAGCCGGACTATCGGCCGGATGATCTCGCCACAGTTGGCCACCAACAGCATCGCCGCCTCGGCCTCATGCTCGCGTCCGTCGATGGTGATGTGGAAGGGGATGTTGCGCACATCCGGGAGTACCCTGAGAGTGGTGGCTACATAGGCCATCATCCCCCAGCGGTGCTTCTGCTCCGATTCGGTCTCGACCATCACTCTGGCGTCTATTCCTGCACCACATGCCACCGCGAAATAGTGGGGCCCGTCCTCCCGATCCACCCGTCCGAGATCGATCCGCCGGCGCGGCCTCGCTACCATGGCCTCGGCCGCCCGTATCGGATTGACCGGCAGACGCAGGTTGTTGGACAGGAGATTTCCGGTGCCGCCGGGGAGCAATCCCAGAGCGGTACCGGTACCCACCAGTGCCGCAGCCGCCTGCATCGTGGTCCCGTCGCCGCCGAGTACTGCGACTACATCCATGCCAGCCCGCACCGCATCGGCGGCCAGAGTACTGGCGTCACCGGGGCCGCCAGTGGCCGCCACCTCCAGTTCCCATCCCGCCCGCCGGAGTACCTGCTCTATGGCCCGGACCGTCGCTTCCTCCGTCCTGGCGGCGTTGGGATTCGCAATCAGCATCGCTCTGGTCACGTCAGTACTGTCGCTCCCAGAAGAGGTCACCGCCGAGCTGATAGCGCGGCGCCGTAGTCAGGAACGCCTCACTCAACTGGTTGCTGAAGCACTGCTGCACCGGTTCGGCCGATGCCTGCAACTTCCATTCGCGCGCCAGCCGGTATTCGATGGATGCACCGAAGTTCCGTGCGGTCACACCGCCAGCCCGCGAACCCGAGAGGCAGAGGCCGGCATTCAATGTCACGAACCAGCGGTTGCCCAGCTGCCATCCCGCCGCAAACCGCGTGAAGCCCAGCGAGGTCGCTCCCGGTGCCAGCGCGGGTCGGATCTCGAAGAGGTCCATTCCGAGGCCGTCCATCGCGGCCCGCTCGACTTCGCTGGAGAACACTCCCATCAGCGCCTGCACCATCTGCGAATAGAGCAGACCCTGGCCCGTGGCACCGATGATCTGCGCCTCCGAACGCCCGAATGCCAGGTAGGACACGATGTCGCGTTCCGGCATCTCGCGCCCGGGAGTGGAGAGCTGCACCCGCGGAACAAGGATCGAACCGGTGATCCGCGCCACGACCGGCACTTCATCGCCATCGTAGGCACGCACCACATGCCTCGCCTGCAGGTCGAGGTCGGCGTTGAGGTCCGGAGTTCCGGCGTATGTCACCGTTCCCCGCTCGACGGTGAAGCTGCGCCGCACCACCCCGCCCAGTGCCAGGGTGTACTCGCCGCGGAGAGCGTTGAACTCGCCGAAGACCTGGTACGAGCGCCGGACCTTGTTGACCACGACCTGGCCTTCGAGCTGGATGTTGGCGTCGGTCGATCGCAGCCAGACCTCGTTGCCGAGTGTGACCCGCATGTTCTCGATCCGGAGCGAATCGAGGAACCGGTTCTGGAACGCGGAACCCAGCCGCTGCCGCCGGATCATCTCCTGATCGAGCAGCTCGGCATAGATCGGGTCCTCCAGGTTGACCACGTTCTTTGCCAGGATGTCACCGAAGTAGATCACGCTGCGGTCGACCCGCACAGCCGAGGGACCGATGGACGGCCGGGTGATCGGGCCGGTGAGGGCCACGGTTCCGGTCGGTCTCACCGTCATCACTCCGGGAACATCCATCGCCAGAAATTCGCTGACCTGCATCCTGAGATCCATCACCGGATTGTCGAGGCGCTCGAACCTCACCGTACCACTGCCGGTCAGGGTGCCGCCGTCGCTCACCACGCTCAGGGTGTCGAGTACCATTGCGTTCCCCTCGAAGCGCGCTTTCGCGTTGATCGGCGAGTAGGCGACATTCAGGTCGGGGAGTATCAGTCCGCCATCCCGAAGCGCAAAGGTCCCTTCGAGCGACGGGGAGGCCCAGCTCCCGCCGACCTGCAGGTCCAGTGACATCACGCCGCGGCTGCCGGCCACCGAGGGAGTCATCGCCTCGATCAGAGCCAGTTCCGCCGAGTCGGCGAAGGCTCTGATCTCGAGCGGACCCGCGACCTTGCGATCCTCGCGCGACACCAGCGCCAGATCGTAGGGCAGTGACATGTCGACTTCCAGCACCGGCTCGCCGGTAGTCCAGAAGGCGATGTTCGAACGGAGGAGCTGGTCGCGGTAGTCGAAGACTGCCCTGGCGAGTGGCGGCCTGGCATCACGGAAGACCGGCCCCGTAACCGTTGCGTTGCCACGCAGCGTCGGCGATTCCCTGGTACCGCCGAGTCGCAGGTCGATCGATGCGAGTCCGCGGACGGCGGAGGTGTCCTGGGCCAGAAGACCGTAGATGTCGGCCAGGTCGAGAGCGACCACCTGCAGCACCAGATCACCGACCGAAGTTCCCGGCACAGCTCCGTGCAACGAGATGCTGCCGCCACCATCGGTGGTCTCCAGTCTGATGGTGTCGGTGAGCACTATCGCATCGTCGCCCAGCTCGATCGTCCCGCGGTCGGCGAGACGCCATGCCTGCCGGGGCAGATCCAGCGAGAGCGAGTCGAGGTCGACACGACCGGAGTTCCCTTCCGTGGGCGCAAGCCAGCTCCCACCAGCCCCGAGATGAGCATCCCGGTACTCGACCCCACCACCGAAGGAGAGCGAGTCGCGTTTCCCCGAAAGGAGGGCGGTGACCTGTTCCACCAGGTGTCCGCCGAAGCGGACCGAATCGGCGTGGGAAGTCAGTGACAGCGACCGCACGCCAAGCGAATCGGCGACAAGCTCAGCCGCCAGGCCGGAAACCTGCCAGCGGTCGATTCCGATCCGGGGAGACGTGATCGTTCCGGCGATGGATGCATCCTCGACCGACCCGCTGATCTCGGCCACCAGTGCAGCCTGGCCTTCGAGCGGTCGCGGACCGATGGTGTCGACCGGCAGGGGCAGCGTTGCCCTGGCAAGAGAATCGAAGATGGCAAGCGTCGCAGCATCCGCCCTGATCGACAGCTTCCCCTCGACCGGAGGACGCCACCCAAGGGTCCCTTCAGCCACCAGCTTTCCGCCCGCCCATAGCCCTGTCAGGTCATTCACACCGATCATCCCGCCGCCGGAGGTGATTTCCCCCTCCAGCGATTCCAGCGTCCAGCCACCGATCCGCGACTGACCCAGCATCAGCAACATCCAGCCGACCGGAGGGACACCGCTGTCGACCACGCCATCGACGGTCACCGTACCGTTGATCGCCGTAGCAACGCCTCCTGCCAGCGCAGCCTCTGCATCGAAGCGCTGGGCATTGATCACCAGGGAGTCGGCCATCATTCCGGCATCCGTCATTCCCACCACACCCTGCGCGCTGATCGTGCCGATATCGCCGGTGACGTCGATGTCCACCGTGAGGCGATCGATCGTCCCGGAGGTCTCGACTCGCCCGATCAGGCCACCTCGTGCCGGAAGGTCGGGATAACCGGTCCTGAGACCGTCGAACGAGAGACCATCGAGCTGTGCGTCGAGATACAGGCCAAGCACTTCACCGCGAGTATCGAAGCGCATCCTGCCCAGAATCCGGCTTACCGCATCATTCGGCGCATGATGTTCCGCCGTCCCTACGAACTCGGCGTTGTCCCAGGCACCATTCACCTGTCCCACCAGAAAGAGATCGCCGGGAACGGTTACTGCCGGGATCAGCACACCGACGGTGCCGAGCGCCAGCCTGGTGTTGCGGAGATCGAAGCGATCGAACACGGCACCGGCTTCGCCGAAACGCATGCTGCCATCAAACACCAGATCGGATACAGGGCGCCCCGGCGCCAGTGCATCAGTGAATGCGATCCTTCCTGAAGCCGCGAGAAGATCGAGGAATCCGTCAGCCCGGATACCCCCCGACATCGTACCTGCGAATGGCAGCGTATCGAGATATGGCCTCACCACTTCCAGCGACACGTTCCTGAGATCGAGTGCCAGGTCAGCCACCCCGAACCCGCGGCCCTGATCGACTATCGCGACCAGCGATCCGGTTGCTGATGCATGACCGTCTCCCAGCACCAGTCGATCGAGCGCGAACTCGGTGCGCGTATCCGAAGGCGACCGTGCCACCACCCGCCCTCTGCCGGTCCAGGCCGGGAAGTCGGGCTGAACCCACCGCAGATCGGCAAGGTCGACCGTATCGGCCTCGAGCGTGAAGTCGTACAGAATCGGTCCGCGTGGCCAGCGCACCACGCCTGCACCGGAGACGACCGTACCGGGCAACGCTGCGCGGGCAATCTCGAACCGGAGCGAATCGCCCTTGGTCAGCAGTTCGCCGTTGGCATCGACAATCGAAACCGCCGGATCATTGAGGTGTCCGGTGAACCGGGTGAATCGAGCGGTGATCGGATCGTTGTCCGGAGTGGAGACCCGCACCATCGGCAGCATCGTGGTGACATCGTCGAGACGGTACACCCTCACCAGACCGTCATCCGTTTCGATCAGTTCCGGTTGAGCCGGGACTGCGCCGTTTCTTGAGATCGGCGGCCGGGGTTCGAGCGGGTCGCTGGGAAAATCCACCCGCACGGTGGCTCCCCTGACCGAGACGTTGCGCAGCTCCACCAGAGGCGGCTTGCCGCCACCCGGACCGCCACCGCTGCGGAAGATCTCCTCGTAGTTCCAGCGACCGCGACGAAGGCGGCTCAGATGGATCGAGGGTGATTCGAGATCCAGTTCGGTCAGTACGATCTCGCCCGTCAGGAGATTCCGCATCCGGTAGCGTGCCTCGACCCGCGGCAGATCGGCCATCACCGCACCGGTGGAATCCCGCACCACTACGCTGTCGAGCACCACATGCCGGAAGATCCCTCCGCTGATTCCTCCGATGGTGATTCCGCCAGCCATCCGGCCCGAGACCATTTCACTGGCGAATCTGGCGGTGAGTGCCAGTCCTGGCGGAGAGTAGAGCAGCACGATCACGCCGCCGACCAGTGCCGCGAGCAGCGCCAGCGGCGGGCCCAGCAGGACCGCGATCAGGCGTGCCGCCCAGCGGCGCCAGGACATCGCCATCAGAAGGGATTGCCGATCGAGAAGTGCAGTGTCCAGCGACGACCGCGGTCGCGGACGAATCCCTGCGTCAGCAGAATCAGGTCGCCGTCTTCGGTATTGGTGTACACCGACCCGGGTTCGAGCTGGTAGGGGTTGTAGCCGATATCGAACCGGATGGGACCCAGTGGCGAGTTCATCCTTACACCGAATCCGGGAGTGACCCGCACCCGCGGATCGGTGACACCCTGACTCCAGACCGTGCCTGCATCCACGAACGCCGCGAAGCGCAGCCGATCCGACATCACCGGTGACGGCAGCCGGAGTTCCAGATTCGCCACCGCCAGCCTGTCACCGCCGGTTGCCGCAACCCGTGCCGCAGACGGATTGAAGGGGAGGTCACCATCGATGCCGTTCACCGAGTCCCGCGCAACCACGTAGACCACCGGCCCCAGCTCGTTGCGGTCGTAACCGCGGACGTCGTTGGGTCCGCCGGCATAGAACCGCTGATCAGGCGGAACGAAGTTGCCCGTCCCTTCCGCCAGCGAGATCCGCGGCGCGAAGATCGCCCCGGCCCGCAGGTGCCCTGCCAGCACCACCCCACGGCTCAGCTGGGTGTAGCCCGAGGCATCGCCAACCACTCGCACGAACTGCTGATAGCGGGAAGACCCCAGGAACCGCGACGAGATGCCGACTTCGGTCGAGATCAGCGATCCGCGGCTCGGATCGAGCAGATTGTTGACCCGCTCCCTGCTGGCCGATGCGTTCAGCGTGGTGAGCACCCTGCGCTGCCTGAGCTGGGCGATGTCCTCCCCCACGCAGGCGTTGAAGAACTGGCAGAACGAGACCTCGTTGGCCTCGGTCAGGCCATAGGAAATCCGGTAGCCGAGCGTGACCGGAATCCTGCGCACCGTCTCCCGCGTCAGCGCGATGCTGGCCCCGATCTCCTCGCGCATGTACACCTTGTACTCGCTTCGCCGCTCCGAGAACAGCGACAGGATCAGGGTGTTGTCCGGCGACAGGAAGCCGTAGCGCCTGAGTGCCACGTCGATGCCGTAGTTCGCCGATCGCGATCCGATCGTGTCCTCCGCCAGCGCCGAGCAGACCGAGTTCTCGGCACCGAAACCGAACGGTGAGCCGACTCCGATTTTCGAGAGGCGGCCGGAAACGTCAACCACCCGACCGTTGCCCAGGAAGTTGCGCGCAGTCCAACCGGCACCGGCACGAAAGCAGTCGTTGGTCGCGTAGCCCGTCGACGCCCGCACTCTGTGAGTGCGACCTTCCAGCACTTCGATCCTGAGCGGCACCAGCGTGTCACCCACCTGGAACCGGCTCGAATCGATGGCCACGGTGGCGAAGCGGAAGAGATCCGTTCCGTAGAGGGCACGCTGGGAGCGGTAGATCTCGTCGAGGCGGTACGGCCGACCCGCCCTGGCGGTTACCATGGACGCCACGAATCCGGAGTCGACCTCGCTGGTACCGGAAACCGAGGTCTCACCGAACACCGCGGGTGCGCCGGGAGATACCAGCAGGGTGATCCGCGCCTCGCGGGTTACCGAGTCGGCGCGACCCTCCGAGGTCACTGTGGCGGAGGGATATCCCGAGTTCCGTAGCCGCACCGCGATCGAATCCTCCGATGCCGCAAGCTCCGAGCGCGAGAAGACATCACCCACCTCCAGCGGCAGATCGCGCATGATCCGTTCGCGGTCCGGAACTTCGCCGAGCCCGCTGACGTCCAGCATCACCAGTCGGGTAGGACGTCCCTCGGTGATCCGGAAGGTGATGTCGATATCGGTGTCGGTCCGCTTCACCGCAGTATCGACTGCGACATCGAAGTAGCCGTTCCACTTGTACAGCAGCACGATCCGGAGAACGTCCCGCCGGAACTCGGCCTCGTTGAACACCCGCCGTTCGCCGAGGCCCAGTCCCCCGAGCAGTGGCGCGCGCGCGATCCAGCTCGAATTGGTGGTGGCAATCGAGGCCGCGAGGACGTAGCTGTCGATGGCGCGGTTCCCCCTGAAATGGAGACCACGCACCTCGAGATTCCGGACCTGTCCCGCCAGACCCTGAGTCGCCAGCAATGTCATTCCCGCGAGCACGATTGACCGCATCAGCTAAATCTGGTTTCTTGAAAGGGTTACGCCAACACCCCACGGCCAGGCCGTGGCCTTGCCTCCTCGATCCGACGGGCACCGATGTCACCAGTTTCCCGCCTCCGACTGGCAGCTACTCTGGTGCTGACAGTTGCCAGCACCCTACCCGCTCAGACGCTGAACCGCCGTCTCGATGCACGTCTGGACGGCCCGGACCTCGACCGCCACCTCTGGGGAGTGGCGGTAACGGACCAGGGCGGCCGCCTGCTCTACGGCCGCAACGCCGACCGGCTGTTCGTCCCCGCCAGCAACACCAAGCTGGTGGTGAGCGCGGTCGCGACCGCCCTGCTGGGCCCGGATTTCACCGTCCGGACCTCCGTCTATGGCACCGGACCGCTCGAAGCCGGAGTGCTCCACGGCGACCTGGTGCTGTACGGTCGGGGGGATCCCACCTTCTCGAAGCGCTGCTATTCCGTCGACGAGACGCTTCCCGGAGCCTGCGATACCGACCCGGCCGCCAAGCTGCGGGATCTGGCCCAGCAGCTCCGCGCCCGGGGAGTCCGCGAAGTCCGCGGCGACATCGTGGGCGACGGTTCGTACTTCGACGCCGAACTGATCCACCCGTTCTGGGAGTCCTATGACCTGAGCTGGTGGTATGCGGCACCGATCAGCGGCCTCGGATTCAATGACAACTCGATCGATGTGACGGTGACTGCCACTTCGGTCCCGTCCGGATCGCCGATCGTCACCTTCGCCCCGGACTTCGGACACCTGAGGTTCGAGAACCGTGCGGCAATGGCTGCCGAAAGGACGGAACGGACCTTCGACATCGCCCGCACCCCGGCAGGTGACCGGTACTTCGCCACCGGATCCGTACCGGCCGGAAGCCCCGAGCGGACCGAGCGGAACGCGGTGATCGACCCCAACCTCTTCGCGGCACTTGCTCTTCGTGCGGAACTGGCGGCCCAGGGAATCGTAGTCATGGGCGATACTCGCGGCACTTCCGATTCACTGCAGAATGCCCGCGCCCGGGCCACTCCCGCGCTCGCCGAGGTGACTTCGAGACCACTCCGCGACTGGATCTTCCCGATTCTCAACACCTCGCAGAACTGGTTCGCCGACATGCTGCTCAAGCAGCTCGGCCGGGTCAGGGGCGAAGGAGGATCGTGGCGCGAGGGACTGGTGGTGGAACGTCGCTTCCTGATCGATTCGGTCGGTATCGACTCGACGATGTTCGAGCTGTCCGACGGCTCCGGACTGGCATCCAACAATCTGGTAGCCCCGCTGGCCTTCACGAAGCTGCTGGCCTTCATGCGGAACCACCCGAACTATGAGTCCTTCGCGGCTGCGATGCCGCGGAGCGGTCAGGCCGGATCAC
>CAZSPH010000095.1:0-9039 GCA_964608715.1 uncultured Gemmatimonadaceae bacterium
AACAGCCAGACGAGATTTCCCGACCGGAGAAAGGCGATGATCGACAGCAGCCGGACGACGTACAGGCCCCAGGCCGCCGCCCACCAGGCAAGCCACGGCTGACGGACCCGGCGGTACAGGACCACCGAGAAGGCGGCCAGTCCCGCCGTCACTATTGCCTGGAAGGTCGCATCCGCGAACTCGGCCAGGGCTCCCGGTGGCATTGCTTCCTGCATTCCGGGAAGCTACATCGACACCCGATAGATTACCGCCGTAGAACTACGGACCTTCTGCGGAGGAGCAATGGCAGCGGGAAACGAACGAACCACGATATCGACCGGGGCGCCGTGGGAGCCGGTCGTCGGCTACTCGCGAGCGGTGAGGGTCGGAAATCAGGTCTGGGTCTCCGGGACTACGGCTACCGGTGACGACGGCCAGATACTCTGGCCGGGGGATCCCTACCGTCAGACCCGGCGGATCATCGAGATCGCGACCGATGCGCTGAAACAGGCGGGAGTCATGATCGAGGACGTGGTCAGGACCAGGATGTTCGTCGTGAACATTGCCCGCGACTGGCAGGAGATCGGAAAGGCCCACGGCGAGGTGTTCGGAACGATCCGCCCGGCCACGACGATGGTCGAGGTCCGGGCGCTGATCGATCCGGCGATGCTGGTGGAGATCGAGTTCGAGGCGGTGGTCCCCGCTACTCGAGGTGGCTTCTGAGCATCCAGGCATTCTTCTGATGGATGTCGAGTCGGCGGGTGGCGAGGTCGCTGGTAGCCTGATCGGTTGCAGCATCGGCCGCTTCGATCACCTGGCGGGCGACCTCGACGATGGCCTCCTGATCCTTCATCAGGATCTCGATCATCTTCTTTGCCTCGGGGCGTCCGGTCTCCTGCTTGACCGTGGTCAGTTCATCGAACGCCGAGAAGCTGCCGGGGGCGAAGGCTCCGAGTGCACGGATCCGTTCGGCGATCTCGTCGACCGCGGCCGCGAGTTCGGTGTACTGCTGCTCGAACATGGTATGGAGCGTCGTGAACATCGGTCCGGTGACGTTCCAGTGGAAGTTCTGGGTCTTGAGATAGAGGGTGTAGCTGCTGGCGAGCAGGATCGAGAGCTGCTCCACCGTGGGATTCTTCTTCGTGCGTGCCATGATCTCTCCGGTCATTCCGGGATCGGGAAATCCGGCCCCGTCTGAAGGTACTGCCAGCGGACGCGATGCGCCATCAGGGAACAGGTTCCCTGACCTTCACCATGAACAGCCCCTCCCTCACCGAGGTAAAGACGACCACTCCGCTCGGAAAGAAGGGGTAGTTGCTCCATGCGCCACTTTGGGCCGCGCTGAAGCCGGGGGCATCTTCATCGAGCGGCGCGGTGTCGATGAAGCCTATTTCCCTTGGTGACGTCCGGTCGCTGATGTCCAGCACGCGGAGGCCGCTGCCGTAGTTCGCCAGGTAGGCGCGATTCCCCACGATGAAGAGATTGTGATCGGAGGAATTGACCTTCGCAGTATAGATGCCCGCGACAATCGGATCATCGAGTTCCTGCAGGTCCCAGATGATGGTGCGGGTCCCTTCGACCAGTCCATTGAGTTCGTCCAGCTCGTCGTTCATGTAGAAATAGCGCTGTTCCGCATCGAACCATCCCTGATGGGCATAGGCGACATGCGGATAGCTGCTCCTGCCGATCAGCTTCGGACTTGCCTTGTCGGTGACGTCGGCGATGTTGATCTCCTGCTCGTTCGACCCGACGCAGATCTGGCGTCCCTGATATCTGACATCCGGTCCACGGTACACCAGGCACTGTGCATCGTGGGTGTAACCGCGCGGGTTGGAGCCCTCGCGATCGTTGTAGCAACCGGAGAACGAGACCGACTTCGGATTCCGCGCATCGACGATGTGCAGTCCGCCGCCGCAGCTTTCGCCACCGCTGTTGGCGCCGACGATGTAGAGGTATCCGGATTCGGTGTCAGCCACGACATTGTGGGAGCTGTGGACTTCCCGGTAGGTGGTGTCGGGTGCGAAGACGGTGATCGAATCGCTGCCATAGAACGGCCGCAGTCGGGCCAGGTCGAAGATCTGCATGCCATGGGCACCGGCACCGTCGGCCACGACATAGGCGTGATCATTCAGCACCTTCACGTCCCGCCACGTCGAAGGCGGAGACCCGACGGTGCGTGGAAGGTCGCCGATCGTCCGCGGTCTGGCCGGATCGGTGATGTCTACGAAGGAAATGCCGTCGCGCCTGGCGGCCAGCGTTATTTCGCGACCCGACTGCAGGTCCGTCCATCCCCAGATCGCGTTGAGCCAGGTTCCCCGTTCCCCGCCGAGGGCGCTGTTGGGGAGATGACCGACGAGCTGGATGCCCTCGCAGGGAAAGGGACCGATGACTCCGTTGCTGCAGTCGGCCGGAGAAGTGGTACCACCACCGATGGCGTGGATCTCGCCGGTCAGCAGTTGGGTCTCCGACCAGTCTGCTCCGGTCCTGGCCGCAACCATCACCCGTCCCTCGCCGAAGTCGCGGCTGGGCATCGAGATGATACCGTGCCCCTCGAACGATGTGATCGAGTAGCCGAAAGCGAATGGCCAGTGATTGCCGGAAGCGGAATCGGCATTCAGCCGGACCGGGGCACCCCAGCCGCCGGGAGTGGATGGATAACGGATCACCGTGCCATTGCCACCATTGGTACCCGGTGCACCGACCCAGAGTTCACCATCGACCAGTGCTACGGCAGCACCGGCGCTGGCGCGGCGCTGCAGATCGGGTGGGGCGGTCAGTACGGTGTCGAGAATCCAGGTAGCTCCCTGTCGCATCGAATAGACGATCACCGAGGCAGCTCCCGGCGCACCTGCCAGCACCTGATTGCCGGATACCGCGATAGTGGTGCCTGCTCTGGCACCCCCCGGTGCGGCGAGGTCGGGAACAGTCAGGTGGCCTGCGGAAGAGAGGCCGCCGGAGGGATCTCGTTTCAGCAGGCTGATCGCGCCACGTCCCCCGTCCGCAGCCGGTGCTCCGACCAGCAGGTAGTCATCATGCAGAGCCATCGCAGCAGCGAAGCCGGCATCTCCGGATCCACCGGCCACTCCGCCGACGGATATCCACTGGCCGCCGTTACGGCGAAAATGCGATACGGTTCTGCTGCCTGGCGCACCGACGAAGAGTTCTTCGTCCACAAGTACCAGGGAGGATCCGAACTGTCCGCCGTCGGGGGAGGATGACGGGATACGGGCCACCTGGCGCCAGTCGCCAAGTCCGTCCGGGCGCTCGAAGAGATATACGGCGCCTTTTCCCTGATCCTTCATCGGGGCACCTACAGCCAGCCGATTTCCGGCGATGGCGATCGACTGACCGAAGCTGTCCATCCGGTCCGGATCGGATGCGGTGATCCGCTGCCGTTCCACCAGTTGCCCGGAGGGACCGGTGGAATAGATGTAGACCGTTCCCGGTCCATACCAGTTTGCCGGCTGACCGATGGCGAGGGTGGAGTTGTCGCTGGCGAGTGCGCGCCCGAAGTTGGGTTCCTGGGCGTGGATCGTGGCGCCGAATGCGGCAACCAGGGTCACGGCGGCTACCGAAGCTGTTCTCATGCTTCCTTCTGTGAAGAATCTCCAGCACCGGCAGTCAGCCACTGCCGCGGCACCTGCTGTCCCCGCCAGCGACGCACGGTGCGCTGGAAGAAGAGCGAGTTGGGTATCTGCAGCGAGCTGCCGGTGGTCTCTCCGTCGGGACCGATCTCGTCGAGCGTGGTGTAGATCAGGTTGATGTCGTGGACCCTGCCCCTCATCCCCAGCTTGTCGGCGCTCTCCAGCATTTCGATGTGATCCATCAGCCGGAACGGCCGGGTGGTGAAGATCAGCATGGTGCAGAAGATGTTGGAGAGGACGCTCCAGGCAGCGAAGAAGGCAACCGCGCCGACTGCGGCAAAGCCGGTGAACGCGGTCCACAGGGCGGTGCTCGGCACGCCGAGGTGCTCGAGAACGAGAACCAGAGCGCCGACATAGATGACGAATGCAGTGATCCGGCGGATCACGACCAGTATTTCGTGCGGAACGTGGTAGATGCCACCCACCTTGCGGATCAGCCGCCAGGTGACCCGCTGCGACACCATGGCCAACACCAGAATCAGCAGCACGGTGACTGTCGGTCCCATTGTTCCCGCCCACTGCTCTGTCCACTTCGGCAGAACGCTGTTCATGGCTGTCCCTGCTCGTTCAATAGTTCCGCGTTCCATTCCGGATACCTCGACCAACACAAGAAGCTAGCCGGTGGCACCCGGAGTGGTAGCTGCCTCTGGCGATGTGGCCTTCGGTGGTCCGGGGCCGATGTATCTTGCGACAGGTTCCGGAATGACGCTTCCAACCAGAGATCGATGATGCCGATGTCACGACGCGACGCCCTCCAGGCTCTCAGCGCGCTTTTCGCTGCTCCCCTGCTCCGGTGGCCGGCGGTACCAGGCGATCCGCTGGCGGGGACCATTCTGGAGTACCAGGCAGGGCGGGCGCGAGGGGAATGGACCGCAGTCGAAGTGGTCCGGACGGCCCTCGACCGGAGCTACGCACTCAATCGGAAACTCCACTTCACCGATCTCCTTTCCGACACTGCGATCGACGAAGCTGCTGCCTCCGACGCGAGAGCACGGCGCGGCGCACTGCTGGGTCCCCTCGACGGCGTGCCGCTGTTCGGCAAGTCGATCTACGACATGAAGGGACTTCCCACCACGGCTTCGAGCACGGTGTGGACGCAGCTCTTTCCCGAGGCGGCGAAGCACGACTCGCTGGAGATCGCCAGGCTGCGGGCGGCAGGTGCAGTGGTCATCGGCAGAACGGTAGCCGACGACTTCGCCTACCGTGGCAACGGGACGTCCTCGCTCTCCGGGCAGGTCGGCAACCCCTACGATTCGACCGGAACGAAGACGCCGGGAGGTTCCAGCGCGGGTTCGGCGGTCGCATCGGCGTGCGGTGTGGTCTTCGCCGGAATCGGCACCGACGACGGCGGTTCCAACCGGATTCCGGCTCAGTTCACCGGCGTGGTCGGTGTGAAGCCGACCTTCGGGCTGGTGCCACGTTCCGGGGTGATCCCGACCTGGCCGTACCTCGATACCCATGGTCCGATGGCCCGGAACGTGGCCGATGCCGCGCTGATGCTGGATGCGATTGCCGGCCCCGACATCTCGGATGGACTGGCTCTCGCTGCACCGTACCATCGCGGGTTGCTGAACGATCTGTCGAATGAGACGCTGGTCGGGGTACGGATCGGATTCCCCGAATCGCATTTCCCCCGCGACCGGATGAGTGCCGAATCGGTAGCGGTGATCGACCGCGCGGTGGCCGACCTGCGCTCGGCGGGGGCAGTCGTCATTCCGTTCGAACCCGGCACCGCACCTGCCACCTACCGGCAGCAGTTCATCGAAGCCGCGGCGGCCCGCGGAGACGTGCGACCGAATCCGAATTCGCCCGGTCCTACCGCCAATGCTCTGCTCCGCTACTTCCAGCGTCAGGGAGGTGATGCGGTGGCGAAGGTGAAGCGCGGCCTCGCCGAGTTCCGGTCGTTCTATGACGTGCTGCCGGAGGAGTGGCAGGCGATGGAGCAACTGATGAGGGAGCCCTACGAGCGCGATCCGGCTGGCGTGTCCTTCGCACGCTCACGCGCCGCGGTCATCGCAGTGATGGCGGAGAAGTACCGTGAGGAACGGATCGATGCGATCATCCATCCGACGATGCCGTTTCCGGCACCTCGCGCGGTCGATCGCTGGCCGCAGATTCCTACCACTCTCTCGTACGGCAACTGGCTGGGCACGCCGGAGGTTTCGGTTCCGGGCGGTTACGGCGCCGACGGCATGCCGGCCGGCAACGTTTCCTTCTCGGGGCTGCCGGGGAGCGATGCGCGACTGCTGGCCATTGCTCACGCCTTCCAGCAGGCGACCCGGCACTTCAGGATGCCGCCCGGGGTCTAGTCGTACTGCCGGGCGATCCACCAGAATGAGAGTGGCGGTCCGGCATGCCGGACCGCCACTCTCATTCTGTCACTACGATGGGCAGTTCAGCGCGACGCTGCGGCCAGGTCCCTGATCGCCTGGGCCATCGCGCGGACCCGGGCGGCATCGCCGGCGCCGTTCACATCACGATCCACCTGGGTCGCGAGCTGATTGAGCGCCGATGTGCGAGCCGTTCCCGACTCCTTCTCGGCGGCATTCAGTGCATTCGCAATTGCCGTGGTGCGGGCGGCAGGGAGTCCGTTGCCCCGGACGAGCTGGTCGAGATACGACCGGACCACCGGGAACGCCGCCGGCCAGGTGACCCTGGGCTGGCTCTGCGGATTGAACTCCTCGTAGATCACCAGCTTCGCTGCCTCGATCTCGTTGGCGGAGAGATGCTCGCTCGGTACCAGTTCGAGGATGTCGAGGCCGCGAGCCATCTCGGAGGAGTAGATCCTGCCATTGTACCAGTAGGCGCCCCATGAGCCGGCGATGGTATTGGCAGCACGCTCTCCCTCGGCCGGCGGGCCGTTGACCGGGCCGCGATCGAAGTAGGCCATCTCGAACGGCTTGTCGGGATCAGTGAAGTCGAACACGTTCACGCCGCCCTGGTACCAGCCCTGCACCGAGATGTCGCGACCGGGAACCGGCACCAGCGAACCGTTGTGGGAGACACAATTCTCCTGGGCGGTCTGCGCACTCGGGAGCTTGAAGTAGGCGTGCGCCTTCATCTTCCGGTCGGCGCCGATGGTGAGCACGGTGTTGCCGCCCATCTCCAGCATGCTGGTGGCCTGGCACATCGGGCCGGTGCCGCCGCCCCACTCGTCGGTGAAGACGAGCTTCGAGCCGTCATTGCTGAACACGGCGGTGTGCCAGAGCGAGAAGTTGGTGTCCGCTGCTGCATCGAGACGGACCGGCTTCTCGGGGTCCGAGATGTCGACCAGGAGACCGTAGCTGCCGCAGGCACCGGCCAGCAGGCCCATCTCAGGATAGGCGGTGACATCATGGCAGTTCGCCGGGCCATACTGCTGCACGTTGCCGGCGGGCGCTGGCCTGCTGGTACCGCGCCGGGGAGCCGGGGTGAGGCCGGTGAAGATCCGGGCACCGGTCACCACCTCGGCCTGGGTCGGATTGTCAAGCGGCACCTTGATCACGTCGAGGCGGTAGCGCGAGTTGTTCTCGTCCGCCGGGTCGCTGCCGTTGACGCAGCCGGCCATGTTCTCGCGCACGCCGGCGCTGCCGGAGACGTAGATGTAGATGATGTTCCGGTCGGTCGGATGCGGGATCACCGTATGGGTATGCGACCCCTTGCAGGTCTGCACATTCTTGATGAGCTGCGGGTTGCTCGGATCGGAGACGTCGAAGATCCGGACGCCGGCCATGTGTTCCGACGGATCGGACACGCCACCCTTGGCGCAGTCGTTCCGGTTGCCGCCACCTTCGGCCGAAACGAAGAGGAGGTTCCCGATGATCGAAGGATCACCCTGCGACGTGATGCAGGGGTACTCCTTCACCATCACCGGGCTGGCCGGGTTGCTCACGTCCCAGATCACGAACCCGGCGAAGTTACCCTGGTAGACCAGGTTGCCGCGGAAGGCGAGGTCGGAGTTGACGAAGGTGAGGCCCCGGATCGAGTCGAAGACCGGAGCCTTCGGTGCGGTCGAGACGAGGCGCATCCCGCTCAGCGCCATGCCGGGAGAGTGCATCCCCGGGCCCAACCCGTCGCGGGCGTCAGTGCCGGAGGGATAGCTCTGGGCGGATACCATCGGTGCGGCGGCAAGCAGCATCGCAGCGACTGCGGCAGCACCGATCCAGCGGGTACAGATTCGTTCCATCATCATGGGGCTCCGTTGAGGTCTTCCAGCATCTGGCGCATCAGTCCGATCTCGATGGTCTGGACCAGTTCCACTTCGTTGGCAAAGACGTTGACGTTGACTTCCTGCCCGGACCGCGGCGTCCCGAAGAGATCCTTCACCATCGAGAGCGCACCCTCGTGGTGCCGGATCATCAGTTCGAGGAAGAGGCGGTCGAAGGCCGTGGCACGCGCATCCGACAGCTTCTTCATGTCCTCGGCAGTGAGCATCCCGGTCATCGTGATCGTCCGGTAGGCCGCAGTGTCGGGTACCCACTGCTTCCGGTCGTGCAGCCACCCCTCCATCTGCTGGATCTCGGTGGCCTGCGACTGATCGATCTTCTGGGCGAACCTGATCAGGCGGCTGTCCCTGCTGTGCCGCTCGGCGAGCTTCGACATGTCGATCGCCTGGGCGTGGTGGGCGATCATCCCCTGCATGAAGTGGACGTCCGCCACTGTATATGTCTCGCCAGCGGGGATCTGCACGTCGTCGGGAAGGCCGGTATGCGCATGGCCTTCATGTTCCCCGGATGCCATTGCGCCATGATCGGCATGCTGGTCGTGAGCGGTGGGCGCGACGGCAACCTCGGGTGTCGCGCGCGAGCAGCCGGCGAGCGAGGTGGAGAGGAGCAGGGCGGGGAGCGCTATCGTGGCGGTACGGATCCGGACCATCCCCTGAAGGTGATACCGCGTTACCGGGATGGCAAGCTCATTCCGGGTTGGCGAGGGCGTGGAGCCTGGTGGTGGTGTTCCAGTTCCGGATGGTCAGTTGGCGATAGATCGGCAGGGCGACCAGCCGGGAGAGATGGCTCGACGAGGCCCTGGCGATCAGGCGACGGAAGTAGAGAGCGTGGTCGCCGAAATGGCCGGTGTCGACGCCGGGCTTCATCGTCACCTGGCGGAAGGCATCTGCAGCGGATGTCGATGGCACCACGAACAGGACATCGTATCGATAGGTGTCCGGTTCGGTTCCGAATCCCGTCGGCGCCTGCTCGATCACTTCCGCCATCTGTGCGGCGGAGATCACTGCCACCTTCGCCGAGTAGGAGAACGCGGCGCTCAGCCCCTTCTCGATCGTTGCGGTGAGCTTCTTCCGGTCGGTGGATCGGCTGGTGAAGACGACGTTGCCGCTCTGGATGTACGTGGCGACATCGGTGAATCCCAGGTCCGTGAAGCAGGCGCGGAGGTCGGCCATCGGGATGATGTTGTTGCCGCCGACATTGATGCCGCGGAG
>CAZSPH010000096.1:0-8733 GCA_964608715.1 uncultured Gemmatimonadaceae bacterium
GCCGTCGCCCCGGCAGTCGATCAGGAGTTCTCCGCCGGTCGTGCCGCCGCCCGATATGATCGCAGGCTCGGCGAAAAGGCGGCCTTCATGCAGATCGTCGAGCTGCTGCCTAACTTCAAGACCGGCGAGGACCTCCGGATCAACTCGGAGACCGCGGTCACCGCGCCGATCACGAACGGCCTCTCGATGAAGGCGTCCTACATCATCCGCTACGACGGCCTCCCCGAGCCCGACTTCAAGAAGACCGACCGGATTCTCACCACTGGTGTCCAGGTCACGTTCTGACGCCTCCGGTCGTCACAACTCCGGGAGTGGCAGTACCACGCCGCTCCCAGTTTCCCGGGGACGCCCGTGATAGCTGCAACCGCAATCTCTCTGCTGCTCCTTGCCACTCCGGCTGACACTGTTCAGCCGGTGCGGCGGCCAGTCAAGCTCCGCTTCACCGGCGATGTCGGCTACGTGCTGACCTCCGGGAACACCTCGGTCCAGACCCTCAACGTCGGTGACAAGCTGATTCTCGACGTCGACAACCTGATCCTCACCCAGACCTTCGCGATGGTCTACGGCGAGAGCAAGGGTGCGACCGTCACCTCACAGTACCGCGGCTCGCTCCGCCTCGACGTCAGGCTCGACTCCGCCGGTGTGACGATGTTCACCCTCGCCAACCTGGAGCGGAATGTCTTCTCGGGCCTCAACTATCGGCTTTCCGGTTCCACGGGACTCGCCGCCGAGGTGATCCGGACCAGCCGCAATCGCCTGATGGTCGAGGGAGGCGTCTCGCTCACCCGCCAGCGGGCCACCGAGACGAAGGGCAGGGACTACGACTTCCTCGGCGGCCGGGCAGCCACTTCCTATACCTACCGGTTCGGCCCCAAGGCATCAATCACCCAGGCGATCGAGATCCTCCCCAACTTCCGCGAACCGGAAGACCTCCGGATCAACACCGAGAGTTCGGTGGTCGCCCCGCTCAGCAAGCAGATCGGGATCAAACTCTCCTATGTGATCCGCTATGACGGGCTCCCAGCGGACACCTACGAGACCACCGACCAGGTCTTCACCTCAGGATTCCAGGTCACCCTCTGACGTCCTGGCAGTTGCGCTCGCGGCCCTGTTCGATTCCCTTACTCGGGTCCCAAGCACAGCAGGTTCGAACCTGATCCAACTCGCCGGAGCGGAGCATGGAACGACTGTCGGTAGCCGGCCTCGCCGGAGTAGTGCTGTACGCATCCCAGCCGGATGTTCTGGCGCAGTGGTACCAGCAGCACCTCGGACTCTTCTTCTCACGTGAACCGGGCTCCCACGTCTGGTGGTGCGACCTTCCCGACGGGCGGGCGTTCTCGATCCAGCCGACCCGCCAGCCGGCGGGCTCCCGGGTTCGCCACGTCGAAATCTCATGGGTGGTCCGTGACCTGGACGCCTTCCTGGAACGGCTGGGCGAGCTGGGAATCGCGGTCGACGAGCGCCAGGAAGGGGCAGACGGCGACCACGCCTGGCTCGACGACCCGGAGGGCAACCGGATCGAGCTGTACCAGCCCCCGGAGTGACGGTGTGCAACCGGCAGCAGGGCACTCGTCACCCCAGTACCCCCTTTCTTCAGGACTCTCAGTCATGCGTACAGCATTGATAGCACTGGTGGCGATCGGAACCCTGACCGGCTGTGTCAGCAAAAAGCGATACGACGAACTGGTGCTCGAACAGCAGCGGATCAACGAACAGAAGGACTCGCTGGTCTCCGACGTCCTCGCGGCCACTCAGATGGTGACCGAGATCAACGCCGACCTCGCCCGGGTCAAGGGCCTCGGCATCTCCCCGGTGGCCTCCGGCGAGCGTCCGGCTGCCGGGGTAGCAGCGGACCGCACCGTGCTGCTGGGCAAGGTGCGGGAAGTAATCTCCCGCCTGGAGGCGGCCGAACAGTCACTGGAAGAACAGAAGGCCCGGGTCGGCACCATGACCGCCGAGCGGCGCCGTCTCTCCTCCCAGCTCGAATCGTTCCAGCGGACCATCGAGGAGCTCAAGGCCACGGCACTGCAGCAGGAGTCGCTGATCAGCGACCAGCAGCAGACCATTCGCACCCTCGCCGACCGGGTCGACACCCTCACCCAGCAGACCGATGTGCTGGCCCAGGAGCGCGAACAGCTCACCGAAACGCTCATCACCACCCTCGACGAGGCCAATACCGTCTACTACATCGCCGGGACCCGGGAGGAGCTGATCGAGAAGGGAGTAGCGGTCGACGAGGGAAAGAAGCTGCTGATCTTCGGCAGCAAGACGCTGCAGCCAGCCCGTGAACTCGATCCGGCCGATTTCCAGCGGCTCGATCGACGGGAAGAGCTGATTCTGCCGGTTCCCGAGCCCGGCAAGGACTACCGGATCCTGACCCGTCAGAATCCCCAGTATCTGGCCTCGACCATCACCGAGGACGGCAAGATCCGGGGCGACGTGAAGATTTCCTCCTCGAAGTTCTGGGAGGGCGGTCGCTTCCTGATCCTGGTCCGCGACTGACAGCCGTACGGGCGGCCCTTGTGGCCGTCCTGGCTCATACCGATAGAAGGGCGGCCACGAGGGCCGCCCTTACTTTATATCACGTCCTCCGGCTTACGAGGTAGCCACCCATGATCCGTCGCCTGGCCCTGATCGCTCTCCCCGTCGCCGCACTCGCGGCCCTGATCCTGATCCGCCGTCCGGCATCGGAACCGGTGACACCGCTGGCTGCTGCCGGAGTGGTGCATGTGATCAAGTCGCCGACCTGCGGCTGCTGCACCGCCTGGGTCGACTACATGCGCAAGGAAGGCTTCACGGTAACCGTGGAAGATCGGGAGCAGCCCTTCACCGATCTCAAGCGCACCAACGGAATCACCGCCGAACTCGAGTCATGCCACACCGCCTTCATCGACGGCCTGGCAATCGAGGGACACGTTCCGGCCGACCTGATCAGGAAGGCCCTGGCCGACCGGGCGGGCGGCGAAAGCATCAAGGGACTATCCACTCCAGGAATGCCGATGGGGTCGCCGGGAATGGAGGGCCCGTACAAGGATCCGTACACAGTCTTCGCCTTCGATTCCACCGGCAGGATCACTCCCTACGCCGAACGCTGAGACTCCTGTTCCGCCGAGCCGCGGAGCCGCTCTTCCTCCCTGAGCCGGTCGCGGGCCTCCTCGATCATTCCCCGCACCCGTTCCTTGAGTGCAGGGAGATCCGTCATCGTCATGCCGGTGGTGGGCACCGGCTCCAGAATCTCCACCACCGCATGCGCCCGGCCGATCCGCCAGTCGTGACGGGCGATCGCCTGCCTCGTACCCCGGATCGCAAGCGGCAGCATCGGGACCTGCTGCTCGATCGCCAGCCGGAACGCGCCATCCTTGAACGGCAGCAGTTCCTCCCGTCCCGATCGGGTTCCCTCAGGAAAGATCATCACCGAAACCTTGCCGGCCAGACGGCGGCGGCACTGTTCCATCGCGTCTCTGGCGCTGGCGGCTCGCCCCCGGTGAACAGAGACGTCACGAACCAGCCACATGGTCCATCCGAAGATGGGGACCGCCAGGATCGACGCCTTGCTCAACCATTTCATCTCCCAGGGGAGATGGGTCAGCAGCACTATGTCGGCGAACGATTCGTGGTTGGCCACGACCACATAGGGATTGCGAGGATCGGCCGGACGCTGTCCCCGGACTTCGAAGTGCCAACGCGGAGTCACCGCCTCAACCAGCAGTCCGACTGACCGGAACAGCCGACCACCCCAGTAGTTCCAGCGGTCCACCGGCCAGCCGATCACCCGCCAGATTGCTATCGGCACCAGGGTGACGGAGACCGCGACTGCGAGAGTTCCCCAGGTCCAGATCGACGCCAGTGTGGTTCGCAGAAAATTGGTACCTGATCGCATCACGGAAGGTACCCTGAAGCCCCGGCTCCGACATAGATTGTCCGGATGACTGACACCATGATCTCACGGCTTTCCCGGCTCCTCGACGCACCGGGTCCTTCCGGTTTCGAACAGGTTCCCGCCCGAGTGTGGCGCGAGCAGGCCGCCTTTGCGGACCACGTAACCGTCGACGTCAACGGCAACTCATATGCGACGCTGACGGCGAACGGTGGCAGCTCTGCAGCCACGACCGGTGTGATGCTGGCCGGCCACATCGACGAGATCGGTGTGATGGTGATTCACGTCGACGACGACGGCTTCTGCTGGTTCGATCCGATCGGTGGCTGGGACCCGCAGGTGCTGGTGGGCCAGCGGGTCTCGCTGATCGGCCGGAACGGAATGGTTCCCGGTGTGATCGGCAAACAGGCGATCCACCTGATGGATCAGGCTGCCCGGGAGAAGCTCACCAAGCCGCATGAACTCTGGATCGACATCGGCGCCTCTTCACGCGACGAGGCGCTCTCGCTGATCTCGATCGGCACCGGTGGTGTGCTGGGATCGGCCGTCACCCGTCTTCCGAACGATCGCGTGGTCTCCCGCTCGCTCGACAACCGGATCGGTGCCTGCGTGGTGCTCGAAGCACTCCGCCTCCTGGCCAGCGACCGGCCGGCCGTTCCGGTCACCGCCGTGGCCACCACCCAGGAAGAGATTTCCTACACCGGTGGCGGCGCCCGCACCTCGGCAGCGACACTGTCACCGCAGGTGGCACTGGTGGTCGACGTAACTCACGCCACCGATTCCCCGGGAACCGAGAAGAAGCGCCACGGCGATCATCGCCTCGGCGGCGGCCCGGTGCTCTCACGCGGCGCGGCGGTGAATCCGGTCGTGTTCGATCGACTGGTGGCCGTGGCCGAAGCGGAAGGAATTCCCTGCCGGGTGCACGGGGCGCCGCGCTTCACCGGCACCGATGCCGACGCGATCTTCACGTCGCACCGCGGCACCGCCACCGGTCTGATATCGGTGCCGCTCCGCTACATGCATTCGCCCAACGAGATGGTGTCACTCGATGATGTTGCCGCCACCGCGCGACTGATGGCGGCATTCTGTCGCACTGTCACCGCCGATTCGGATTTCGTGCCGCGGTAGGGGCACCCCTCGTCGGCGCCGCGGTAGGCACCCACCAGGGGTGCCCCTACCGCGGTCGCAACGCCGCGATCGCTTCGGGCGTGCCGATATCCTCGAGGGCGCGCCACGCGGCTGCCCTGACCTCTTCATTCGTGTGGGACAGCAGCGGAGTAAGCAGCCCCACCGCCCCATCCGAGCCACGCCGCCCCACCACTTCGGCCACATCCCTGAGCAGCGTGGTGCCGGGCTGGGACAGCGCATGAAACAGTGCCGGTGTGGCTGCGGGATTGGCCACCAGCCAATCCATGCATGCCCGCCTGGCGGAACGCACTGGTCCTGTGCCGAGCCGCTCGATCACGGCGCTGATGCCGGGTTCGCCGGTGCGGATCAGCACCCGGCCAGCCGCAGTAGCTGCGCCTCCGAGAGACATTTCCCGTACCAGATCGGCCAGCAGCGAGGGAGTGAAGAGCCGGTTCCACTCGTCGACTATGATCGGCCGGACGTGCTTCCCGGCACCAGCAGTGAACTGCTCCAGGCCCATGACCTCGGCATCGAGGGATTCCCAATCACCAGCGGCGATTGCCTGGCCGGCCCGTCGCACCAGTGCCCGGAGTTCATCCATCCCGGAGCCGTTGGCGGAATCAGTGTGCCCAGCCGTAGTCGCCGCATCGGCACCATTCTCCCCGGCCCCCGGCGTACCGTCCGGCCGGTGAACCAGAGTGACACCCGGGACAGCCTGCCGCATCGCCTCCATCATTCCGTCTGCGCTCGTCCACAGCTCCGGCGGCGTGGCCAGAAGGGCGGTCACCGACTCCCACTGGGGCACGAAAAGCCCGGCCGGAAGGCGGATCTCGAACACCCCATGTCGCGCCATCATGGCCAGTACCAGGTCAGCCCCCGGAGCCCCGGCAGGAACCTGTTCGCCATCGATGATCAGGCGATCATCCGCCGCTCTGACCAGCACTACTGCACTGCCCCCGGTGATCCTGGCAAGCAGGTCCACGGCACGGGCCATCCCGGGAGCGGACTGCGGCCGTTCCCCGTGCGAAGCCTCGAAGATCGCGGCTCCCAGAACTCCCGACAGAGTGATGCTCATAGTCATAAGGTAAAGCCGTAGCTCCCCGGGGACTGGGTTACACCCGGCAGACGGACTAGAATCCGCTCCATGCACAGATACACCATCGCCGCGCCAGCGGCCACCATCACCGAGGCCCGTCGTGGCTGAACAGCGGATCCTCCATCCCGAACCGGTGATCGCGGCACTGCAAAGGGCTGCTGCCGGTGGTACCGGGCGACACGAACTGCTGAACACTGCTGCCCGGGAGATTCAGGCCGCCGGACCACCATACACCTCGGTCTATCTCTACATGCTGCAAGGCAGCGACCTGATACTCGAAGCATACGCCGGCCGCGACACCGAGCACACTTCGATCCAGGTCGGCCACGGCGTCTGCGGCACCGCCGTCGCCACCGGACTCGACCAGAATGTCCCCGACGTGCGTGCCCGCGAGAACTACATCGCCTGCAACACCTTTACCCGCTCGGAGCTGGTGGTGCTGATCCGCCGTGATGGCGCCATCATCGGGCAGATCGACGTGGACTCCGATCATCTCGATCCGTTCACCGATGCGGAAGTGGCAGCGGCACAGGCAGTCGCCGCGGCACTGGGAGAACTGCTCTGAGTAACGCACACGCTGCCACCCGCCGTATCCGTGGCGTCGAGATCTTCGAGCGGCGGATCGGGGACGGTCCTCCGGTCGTGGTCCTGCACGGCGGTCCCGGCGCCCACCACGACTATCTCCTTCCAGGCTTCGATTCGCTGGCCACCGGTCGTCAACTGATCTACTACGACCAGCGCGGTGGCGGGCGGTCGCCGGTCGGCCGCGACGTTCCGGTCGGCTGGCAGGAACAGGTCGCCGATCTCGACGCCCTCAGAAATGAATGGGGCCAGGAGAAACTGACCATCGTCGGCTATTCCTGGGGTGGCCTCCTCGCGATGCTGTACGCCGCGACGCATCCCGATCGGGTCGAACGCCTGGCACTGGTCTCACCGGCACCGGCCGCGATTGCCGAGCGCGCCGGCTACGAGGCCGACCTGGCGGCAAGGAATGCCACCCCGGAGCTGCGCGCTGCCCGGGCTGAACTCCAATCGAGCGGCCTGCGCGAAAGCGACCCGCAGCTCTACCAGCGGCGCCTCTTCGACCTGGCCGTGGCCGGCTATTTCCACGATCCGTCCCTCGCTCCGACGATGACGCCGTTCCGCGTCACCGGTCGCACCCAGCAGGAAGTCTGGCTGTCGCTCGGTTCCGATTTCGATCTGAGGCCGCAGCTCCGCGAGCTGTCGATCCCGGCACTGGTGATCCACGGCGACGACGACCCGATACCCTTCGAAACCGCCCGCGCCACCGCCGATGCTCTGGGTGCCGGATTCGTCCTGCTCCACGACTG
Source organism: uncultured Gemmatimonadaceae bacterium (assembly GCA_964608715.1). GTDB lineage: Bacteria > Gemmatimonadota > Gemmatimonadetes > Gemmatimonadales > GWC2-71-9 > Palsa-1233. The sequence continues at coordinate 7,433 of CAZSPH010000096.1, forward strand.
CGGCCATGTCCCGCATGTCGAGGCCGCAGCAGAGTTCACCGCTGCACTCGACCGCTTTCTGCCGCGCCAGTGACCGAGCCACGCCCGCATCCCTTCGATCTGATCTTCTCCCGGTTCGCCGGGAACGAGTTCCCCCGTTTCCGCGAACTCCTCGGCGACACCCCGTCGCTCGACCAGTTCCTGATTGCCGAACCGGTGATCGAATGGCTCGACACACTGCGACCGGATGAGGGGATCGGAGATGCCGTCGACGAGTTCGTCCTGCTGACCCACGCCGCCTACCGCTGGTGGGCGGAGGGAATGGTGACCGACAGCCTCGATCGGGAGGAGACTGAATCGCTGATCGCGGGAACGGTTGCCACCGACGCCGCTGGCCCCCCCGAGCCACGTACCGCATATTTCCAGGTTGTTCCCCATCTGATCTGGGGACGGATCGAAGCAGCGAATCACGAGCCGCTCGACGGCTGGTTTGCCGTTGCCGATGGCGAAGTACTCCAGGTGGTCGGGTGCCTGGGAGTTCACCCGGAACGACCCGGTCTCTCGGTGATGGCGGTCGCCGGATCACGACGGCCGATCGCCCCGCGTCCCGACGGCACACCACCGTTCGCCCCGACGATGTCAGGCGGCGACCTGGCCGGCCTGCACGCGATCGACACTCCCGATGAACTGCTGCAGCTTGCCTGGCAGGCTGCGGTCATCCGCTGAGGAGCGACGATGTCGATGATGGATCGCACCGATGTGGTAGCAGCACTCGAACGGATTGCCGGTTACATGGAACTGCAGGGCGAGAACCAGTTCCGGGTCCGCGCGTTCCGCACCGCTACGCGCACCATCGAGGGATTTCCGAGCGATCTCGCTGCCTCGCTCGCCGATGGTTCGCTGGCCCAGGCCAAGGGAATCGGCCCCGCGATTCTCGAAGTCGTGACCGAACTGGTCTCAACCGGCCGCTCCGACCTGCTGGAGACGCTGCGCGAGAACACGCCCCCCGGCCTCGTCGAGATGCTCGGCATCTCCGGACTCGGCGTTTCCCGCATCCGACAGATCCACCAGATCCTCGGCATCGAAACGATTCCCGAACTGGAAGAAGCAGCACGCGACGGACGCCTCGCCGCACTGCCCCGCTTCGGCAGACGTACCGCTGAAGGAGTCCTCAAGGGAATCTCGTTTCTGCGGGAAGTCGGTCAGTGGCGACTGGCGCATCACGCCCGGGCAGAGGCGGAACGGATCGCCGCCGCATTCCGCGACCTGCCGCACGTCCAGTCGGTCCATGTCACCGGTGAAGTGCGTCGCTGCATGGAAGT
>CAZSPH010000097.1:0-8651 GCA_964608715.1 uncultured Gemmatimonadaceae bacterium
TCTTCGCCGGGATCGTCAAGGGAGTCGGCGACTACGGCAACTGCGTCGGCATTCCTACTCTGGGCGGCGAGGTCGTCTTCTCACCCGGCTACAGTGGCAATCCGCTGGTCAACGCGATGGCGGTGGGGATTCTCCGCGCCGACGAGCTGATCACCGCCAAGGCACACGGTGTCGGCAATCTGCTGATCGCGGTGGGAGCCCGCACCGGTCGGGACGGAATCCACGGCGCCTCATTCGCCTCCGAGGATCTCTCGGCGGCCAGCGAGGCTCGACGCCCCCAGGTGCAGGTCGGCGACCCGTTCACCGAGAAGCTGCTGCTCGAGGCATCGCTGGAGCTCATCCGCGGCGACTACATCGTAGCCATCCAGGACATGGGTGCCGCAGGTCTTACTTCGTCGTCGGCGGAGATGGCGGCGCGCGGTGGCGTCGGAGTCGAACTCGACACCAGTGCCGTACCGACTCGCGAACCGGGAATGACGCCGTATGAGATCATGCTCTCGGAGTCCCAGGAACGGATGCTGGTGGTGGCCGAGCCGCATCGCGTGGACGAGATCGTTGCGGTGTGCCGCAAGTGGGAACTCGAAGCGGCGGTCGTGGGTCGTGTCACCGACGACGGCATGTACCGGATCGTTCACAACGGCGACCTGGTAGCCTGCATTCCCGGCCAGCAACTGGTGGAAGGATGTCCGATCTATACGCCGCCGGCCGCAGAATCTCCGGCTGCGGTTGCCCGTCGCGGACTCGAACCGATCGGCGATGCCCCGGAGATAGTCGAAGCGCTGGAGAAGCTGCTCGACGCCCCGACGATCGCCAGCAAGCGCTGGGTGTTCGAACAGTTCGACGGCACCGTGCGCGGCAGCAGCGTCGTGACCCCAGGCGGCGACGCCGGTGTGCTCGGCGTACCGGGAACGAAGTTCGGGATCGCGATGACGGTTGACTGCAACAACCGTCATGTCCTGCTGGATCCGTACGAGGGCGGCAAGGGAGCTGTCGCGGAAGCGGCACGCAACATCGCCTGCACCGGCGCCAGACCACTCGGTATCACCGACTGCCTCAACTTCGGCAATCCCGAGCGAGCGGAGGTCTTCCATCAGTTCGTCGAGGCGTGCCGCGGCATTTCCGACGCCTGCGTGGCGTTCGACACGCCGGTGACCGGCGGCAATGTCTCGCTCTACAACCAGTCGCCCACGGGCGCGATCGATCCTACCCCCACTGTGGGAATGGTCGGCCTGATTGACGATGCCTCAAAAGCAGTTCCCAGTCATTTCAGGACCAGCGGCGACGTGATCCTGCTGCTGGGCGAGACGCGGGGACATCTCGGCGGTTCAGCCTACTGGGCCGAAGTCCGAGACTGCATCGGAGGGCCGCCACCACCGGTCGATCTCGCCGCCGAGCGGAAGCTCCAGGAGTTCCTGATCAGCGGCGCGGCGGCAGGCATGTTCCGGTCAGCTCATGACCTCAGTGATGGCGGCCTGGCGGTGGCACTCACCGAATGCTGCATCGGTGGTCCGTGGGCTACCACCACCTTCGGTGCCGAGGTCGACATCCGGGGCCACGCCGAAACGGTTTCTACCGAGGGATGGCTCTTCGGCGAGGATGCCGGTCGCGTTCTGGTCTCCGTCCCGGCCGACAGGGTGCACGAGATACAGAAGAAGACCGCCGCGGACGGTGTGCCATGCCATCTCCTCGGTCAGGTGGGTGACGAGAGTGGCGAGATAGTGGTCCGTCGCGGTGACATGCACTGGAGCTGGTCGTCAGCCGGGCTGCGGCAGATCTACATGGAGGCGATTCCGCGCCGGATGGCGGAAGCCCAGGGACAGGGGAACTGATTCATGTGCGGAGTGATTGGTGTTTCCGGACTCGACGATGCTGCCAGGGTCGCCTACCTGGGGCTCTATGCCCTGCAGCATCGGGGACAGGAGAGTGCCGGCATCACCGCAGTCGACACCTCAGGCGTCGCCCGGGTCCATCGCGGCATGGGGCTGGTCGGCGACGTGTTCGACTCGCAGGATCTGTTCACCGCCCTGGTCGGTGACATGGCCGTGGGCCATACCCGCTACTCGACTGCCGGGAGCACCATCCTGGCCAATGCCCAGCCGTTCCTGGTGAACTATCGCGCCGGCCCGCTCTCGGTTTCCCACAACGGTAATCTGACCAACGCCGGAAAGCTGCGAGCTGAACTCGTGGCCGAAGGGGCGATCTTCTCGTCGAACTCGGACACGGAGGTTCTGGTCCATCTGATCGCGAGATCAGAGGCACCGACCGTTGAATCCCAGATCAGGCAGGCGCTGGAGCGCGCCGAAGGTGCCTATACCGTCATCATCAGTGTCGGACGCACAATCTACGCGGCAGTAGACGCGATGGGTTTCCGGCCACTGTCGGTGGGACGGATCGGTCAGGGAGTAGTGCTCGCCAGCGAGACCTGTGCGCTCGATCTGGTCGGTGCGACAGGCATCGAGCATCTCGAGCCGGGATCGTTCGTAAAGGTAGAGGACGGCCTGATCACCGAGCTGGCTCCACTCAACCGTCGGCGGATCTCCCGCTGCATCTTCGAACTGGTCTACTTCGCCCGGCCCGACAGCATGATCTTCGGACGCTCGGTGGATACCGTCAGACGCGAACTCGGTCGTCAGCTTGCCCGCCACCACCCTGCTCCAGGTGCGGACATCGTGATTGCCGTGCCCGATTCCGCCAACGTGATGGCGCTCGGCTTCTCGGAGACCTCGGGAGTCAAGCTGGAGAACGGTCTGATCCGCAACCACTATGTCGGGCGCACTTTCATCAACCCGACTCAGGCCCTGCGAGTCGCCAAGGTGAGGATCAAGTTCAACCCGGTAAAAGAGGCTCTTGCCGGAAGATCGGTCGTGGTGATCGACGACTCGCTGGTACGCGGTACCACCAGCAAGGGACTGGTCCAGATGATCCGCGCCGCCGGCGCTCGCGAGGTTCACCTGCGGCTCGGTTCCCCCCCGGTCACCGGTCCATGCCACTACGGTATCGACACGCCGAGCAGGGACGAGCTGATCGCCGCCAATCACTCGATCGATGAGATCAGGGAGTACCTCGGCGTCGATTCGATCGAATACCTCACTCTCGACCAGATGGTCGCCGCGACCAGCGAGAGCGGATCATGGTGCCACGCCTGCTTCTCCGGCGACTATCCGACCGATGTTCCCGATGACCGCAACCCCGCTCGCGAACTTCCAACGACGGTGGTGATATGAACTCCGACAGGCCCTGGGTAGGCGTCGTGATGGGCAGCGACTCCGACTGGAACATCATGCAGCATGCAGTTGCGAGACTCAAGGAATTCGGAGTCCCCCACGAGGCCCGGGTCGTTTCGGCTCACCGCACTCCCGAACTGCTGTACAGCTATGCCGGCGAAGCTGCCGGACGCGGACTGCGCTGCATCATCGCAGGTGCCGGCGGTGCCGCTCACCTGCCAGGAATGATCGCTTCGCGGACGACGCTGCCGGTGCTCGGTGTCCCGGTTCCCAGCCGCTACCTGAAGGGAATGGACTCGCTGCTCTCGATCGTCCAGATGCCGGCCGGTGTTCCCGTTGCCACCTTCGCGATCGGCGAGGCAGGCGCCCACAATGCGGCGCTTCACGCCATCGCACAGATCGCCGCCACCGAACCCGAGTTGGCGGCACGACTGGCTTCGTTCCGGGCTTCGCAGACCGAACGGGTCCTGGGACTCACCCTGCCTCCTCCGGCCTGATGGCGACCAACGACGGGAAGATGCTCGGCATCCTCGGCGGCGGTCAGCTCGGCAGGATGTTCACCGCCGAGGCCAGCAGGATGGGATTCCAGGTAGTGGTTGTCGACCCCGATCCAGATGCGCCTGCGGCACAGATCGCGGCGCGGCACATCGCCAGACGTTGGGATGATCCTGCCATAGTGAGCGAACTGGCGGCCACTGCTTCGGCAGTGAGCACCGAATGGGAGAATGTTCCTGCCACGCTGCTGGCGGCCGTGGGAGAACATGTCCCGGTTCACCCCGGAGCCGGCGCAGTATCGGCTACGCAGGACCGGATCGCCGAGAAGCAGGCGATCGCTGCTGCCGGTGCAGCCACGGCCCGCTGGGCAGCGGTGTACTCCACCGACGACCTCAGCTCCGCCTGGGATGCGATCGGCGGAGAACAGGGCATCCTCAAGACGGCCCAACTCGGCTACGACGGCAAAGGCCAGGCAGTAGTCGGTTCGCGGGAAGAACTGGTGACGGCCTTCGACAGGCTGAGTCGGGTTCCCTGCATCCTCGAGGAGCGGCTGGAGCTGGTCGCCGAGATTTCGGTGATGGTTGCGCGCGGAGTGGACGGGGAGGTCGTCACCTGGCCGGTAGGACGCAACGTTCACGTGAACGGAATCCTCCACACCACTGTGGTTCCATCGGGTCTCGGCGATGACCTGGAGGACCAGGCGGCGGCACTGGCAACTTCGATCGCCTCCTCGCTCGACTATCACGGTGTGTTGGGAGTCGAGTTGTTCGTCTCCAATGGTGGCAGGATTGTCGTGAACGAGCTGGCACCGCGACCACACAACAGCGGTCACTGGACGCTGGACGCTGCGGTCACCAGCCAGTTCGAGCAGCAGGTGAGGATTCTCGCCGGCCTGCCCCTCGGATCCACCGCCCAGACAGTACCCGCCGCGATGATCAACCTGCTCGGCGATCTCTGGCGGGATGGTGAGCCGCGCTGGGAGAGGGCGTTGGCCATTCCCGGTGTCCGGCTCCACCTTTACGGCAAGCGGGAAGCGCGGCCGGGACGCAAGATGGGCCACATCACCGCGCTGGCCGCGGAACCTGAACTGGCACTTGCCAATGCCCTGAAGGCATGGCATGCGCTGCAACCCTGACCTCCATCAACTGCAAGTGAGGAACCCGTGTTCATTGCCCTCCTGACCCTCACCGCCGCCGTACCTGCCATGGATCCGGGCTGCACTCCCCAGCGTCCCGCCGACCAGGTGGCGACCCGAGTGTCGAAGTACGACTCGGTATCCACCTCCATCGGCACCGCGAAGGTGACGATCTGCTACAGCCGTCCGCTGGTCAACGGCCGGACCATCTTCGGTTCCGAGCTGGTGCCTTGGGACAAGCTGTGGCGTACCGGTGCCAACGAACCGACCATCATCCACACCACCGGAATGATCCACGTGGCCGGTGTCATGCTCAACGCCGGGAGCTACTCGCTCTATACCGTACCCCGCGCCAGTGGCGAGTGGGACGTGGTGATCAACCGTTCGATCACTCAGTGGGGCCATGAGGGGAGCTATCCCAGCGTGGAGGGCGAGGAAGTCGCCCGCGCCAAGGTGAAGGTCACCGCGCTGTCGCAGCCGGTCGAGGCGCTGACGATGACCTTCGGCAACGGCAACCTGCTGATCGACTGGGAGAAGACCAGGGTGACGGTGCCGTTCACCACCGGTGGTGGGCATAACGGGCACTGAGCGATTACAGTCCCGAAGATGAGGACGCCCCGGCCGGAGATGGTCGGGGCGTTCGTTTTGAGGACCGCACCGCCGCTGGTCTAACCCCGTCAGACGGCTCCCAGCATCGTCAGCAGGAACGCGTAGTCCATCGCGATCTCCCGCAGGCGATCGTACCGGCCGGACGCACCACCGTGCCCTGCGCCCATGTTGGTCACCAGCAGCAGCGGAGAGTCATTCTCCTTGAGCGTGCGCAGCTTGGCCACGTACTTGGCCGGCTCCCAGTACATCACCTGCGAATCGTTGAGCGAAGTCCGGACCATCATCGGTGAATAGTTTCCTGCGCGGAGATTGAGGCAGGGATCGTACTGTCGCATCCAGCCGAACTGCTCGGCGACTTCCGGATTTCCCCACTCCTCATACTCACCGACCGTGAGCGGCAGCGAGGCGTCCGACATCGTGTTGATCACGTCGACGAACGGCACCTGTGACAGCACCGCGGCAAAGCGGTCGGGAGCGAGGTTGACCACTGCCCCCATCAGCAGCCCGCCAGCACTTCCCCCTTCGATCGCGATCCGGTTGTGACCTGCAATCCGCTCCGCCACCAGCGCATCGGCGGCGGCGATGAAATCGGTGAACGAGTTCATCTTGGCGCCGAGCCGTCCGGCATCGTGCCAGGGCTTGCCGAGCTCGCCACCGCCACGGATGTGGGCAATCGCCACCACCACACCGCGATCGAGCAGGGAAAGACGGCCGGAGGAGAAACTGACAGGATATGGATACCCGTACGAGCCGTAGCCGTGCAGCAGGGACGGCGCGGTACCATCGCCGGGCGTGTCACGTCGCCTGACGATCGACACCGGTACGCGGACTCCGTCGGCAGCAACTGCATGGATCCGGAGAGATTCATACCGTGACGAATCGTAGCCGCCGACCACCTCCTGCTGCTTGAGAAGCTTCCGTTCGCGGGAGACCAGATCGTACTCGAACACCGAGGCCGGTGTCACCAGCGACTGGTAGCCCAGCCGATAGCTGGCGGTGTGATACTCCGGATTGGCGTGGCCGTAGCACTCGTACACCGGCTCCGGAAACTCGATCCGGTGGTCACTGCCGTCGCCGAAGCCGATCACCCGTATGTGGGTAACGCCATCTTCCCGCTCGTGCAGGATCAGCCAGTCGGCGAAGCATTCGTGTCCCTCCAGCATGACCTGGTCGCGATGAGAGACCAGTTCGCGTGCATCGGAGAGCCCGCCAGAGGCTACCGGAACTTCCACCAGCCGGAAGTTGCGGCCGGCGTCGTTGATCCGGACCAGGAAGTGATCCCCGTGGTGGGCTACATCGTACTCCTGCTCGGCGATTCGTGGGATCAGCACCCGCCATGCGTCACCCGAGCCGGTCTGGCGCACCAGCGTTTCACTGGTGGTGTGACTCGCCGAATGGATCATCAACCATTCCCGGCTGCGGGAGCGGTGGATGCCGGTATTCATCGACTCGTCGTCTTCCTGGTAGGCCAGCTCATCACCGGCGCTGCCGATGACATGCTTCCAGATCTGCCAGGAACGTTTAGTGGTCTCGTCCTCGATCCCGTACCAGAGGGTGCGGCCGTCGGTGTCCCAGGCTACCGAGGTGACACGCTCGCGCCGGAAGTCGAGATGCTCACCGGTGCGGAGGTCCTTGACCACCACGGTGTACTGGCGGAAACCGGTGTCGTCGGTGCTGTAGGCCAGCAGCCAGCCATCGTCGCTCACGGCCATGTCGCCGAGCGCCATGAATTCTCTGCCCGCAGCCAGCTCGTTCAGGTCGAGGAGTACCACCTCATCGCCTTCGTCCATGCTGCGCCTGCGGCAGTGGATGGGATACTGCTTCCCTTCCTCGGTGCGGGTGTAGTACCACCAGCCATCCTTGCGGTACGGCACCGAGAGGTCGGTCTCCTTGATACGACCGAGCATCTCGTCGTAGAGCTGCTGCTGCAACGGACGGGTGGATTCCAGCACCGCGTCGGCGTGAGCGTTCTCGGCGTCGAGGTACTCGCGCACCGCGGGATCGTCCTTGTCACGGAGCCAGGCGTAGTCGTCGGTGAAGGACTCGCCGTGGCGTACCACGGTGACGGGGCGGCGGGGAGCGGATGGGGGCATGGACATGGCGGAGAATCTAGCGGCGAACAGCGAGGAGTTCATCGCCGTAAGGGCGCAGCATGCTGCGCCCGGCCTACTCACGGCCGGTGACGAGCGGAGAAGGACACGGCCGTAAGGGCGCAGCATCCTGCGCCCCTGCTCATGTCAGACCATCCGAAAAAGCAGATCCCGAGCCGCGACTCCCTTCGGGAATCACGGCTCGGGACGAGTGGAGGCGCAGGGAATCGAACCCTGGTCCGAATCAGCTTCCGGGACCGCATCTACGTGCGTAGGCTCCGCTTCAAGCCTCGGGTCGGACCGGCACGAAGCCCGCCTTTCCGACCTGTATCTCCTGAGATCTCACCGCCGGCGTCGGAGCGCCACCATTGGCCAGCCCGGATTTTTGATCCAGTGGGGACGCCCCGGACGGGCTTCCTTCACCGGAGGTGCTGTAAGAGAGCTAGAAGCTCAGCTTACGCAGCCATTGCCAGATCAGTGTTGGCAGTTGAATCTGTTCCGAAGGGATTATCCAGGACCCCGGACCTGGGCACGCAGCGATGCCTTCTACCAACCCGTCGAAGCCAGTCGCCCCCGTCCCTTGAAGATAGCCGCTCCCGGGGCATTTTTCCACCCGATCACCCGTCTTCACTATTCCCGAACCGTGGAAGCTCCATGCGCCCTGCCCTGTTGCTGCTGGCCGCTGCTGCCATTGCCGCCCCCGTCTCGTCACAGTCGCTGCCGCTCAGGCAGTCGTCACTGGGCCAGTCCGCCCGTGACCCGTCTTTCCGGATCCCGCTCGACAGCACCTCGGATGGCCGCTGGCTCGGCTCATCCCCTGGTGCCGCCCGGTGGGACGTTGCCGGTCAGTGGCTCTACTTCTCCTACGACACGGTGGTCTCGGTCACCGACTCGGTGGCCCCCGAAGCCTCGTGGTGGCGCGTCTCCCGGGACGGTCGCCGGACCGAATCGGTCACCGGCGAAGCCGTCCGCGCGATTCCGGCCGGAGTGCAGTGGACCCGCAACGGCAACCGTGGAGTCTGGTTCAACCAGGGTGAGATGCGCCTCTGGGAGCGCGGTCGCGGTGAGAGGGTCCTGATGCGTCGGGCAACGGCCGTG
>CAZSPH010000098.1:0-8590 GCA_964608715.1 uncultured Gemmatimonadaceae bacterium
CTTAAGACCACTAAAGGGCCCTGGGAGACTACCAGGTTGATAGGCGGCAGATGCACGGCGTGCAAGCGCTTCAGTCGAGCCGTACTAATCGCCCGTGAAGTTTGATCTCTCCCCAATATCTACGGTCCCTTCCCCATGTCACATCATTCCTCCCTTCCGTTGTCGCCAATTTTGGCTGGCGATTAGCGCGCGGGGGCCACACCCGTTCCCATTCCGAACACGGCAGTTAAGCCCCGTAGCGTCGATGGTACTGCCACCGCGAGGTGGTGGGAGAGTAGACCGTCGTCAGCCACCCCATACCGAAACCGGCCCTCCTCGTGAGGGCCGGTTTTGTTTCTACCCCCTCCCGCACTGTTCCTCACCACTGTTCATCTCCCGGGCGCTCAGTTCATGGCGCTACGGTCAGTGCCGTGCGCCATCGCCGGCCTGAATGACATGCTCGCCTCATGGCCCGATCGCCGTGGCAACCGCTCCGGTCGGATGTGGTTCCGGACCTCGCGGCTCCCCTGCGGACCGCCTCCGGTGGGGCCGCAGCCAGCGTTGCTCACGCAGTTCCTGCCCCGATACAGCTTTCCCCTTATCTTTCTCTTCAATGACTATCAGATTCGGATCGGTGGCTCTCGCCGGTCTCCCCAACGTCGGCAAGTCCACCCTGCTCAACGACCTGATCGGTACCCGGCTGTCGATGGTAGCCGCCAGACCGCAGGCAACCAGGCACCCCGTTACGGGGCTGCTCACCGAGGGTGACGTCCAGATCGAACTGCACGATCTCCCCGGACTCCTTGACCCCGAGTACACCCTCCATCAGTCAATGCGGGAGATGGCACTCGAGGTGCTCGGCAAGGTAGACCTGGTCCTCCATCTGCATCCGGCGCCGATCGCTCCGGCCCCGCCGCTTGTCACGCTCGTTCCTGATCTGGACCGGTCCCTGCCGCCGGTGGTCGTCGTCTATACCAAGGGTGATCAGGCGACGCCCGAGCGGCGCGCCGCACTGGGGCAGGATGCGATAGTCGTGTCCCGCGACGATCCCGCCTCCCGGGCGCGACTGGTCGCCGCCATCGCCGCCCGGCTGCCGGAACAGCCGTTCCGCCACCCGGCGGACGAGGTCGGTACCCAGCCGGTTCGCTTCTTCGTGGGCGAGTATCTGCGGGAAGCCGCCTTCGAGTTGCTCGAGGACGAGCTGCCGTATTCCATCGCGGTCGAGGTCGACGAATACCGCGAAGGGCGGTCACCCGTTTACATTCGCGCAACCCTGTTCGTCGAGCGCGAGTCCCAGAAGGGGATCGTGATCGGCAAGGGGGGCGCTACTCTCAGGGAGATCGGTTCCCGTGCTCGTCGGAGGATCGAGGAGCTGATCGGTGAGCCGGTATACCTGGAGACATGGGTCAAGGTTCTGGCCAGGTGGCGCCGCAGTGCAACATCGCTGACTCGATTCGGTTTCCCGGTACCCGAAACCCGGAAGGACTAGTGGTGCTACCCCAGGTCCTGCTCGACCTTCTCGTCTGCCCACAGTGCAAGGGTGACCTCGTCCATCGTCCCGATCCGGACGAGGCGCTGATCTGTCACGCCTGCAGCCTGCTCTATCCCGTTGAGGATGACATACCGATCATGCTGATCGACGACGCCAAGCCGCTTGCCTGACGTGCCAAGCCTGGAAGCCATGAGGGTCGCTGCGACCCAGGAGGCGGAGCAGCTCTCCGCCGATTTCATCGGAACCGAACACCTCTTCCTCGCATGGATCCGTCATGCGCGCGGTCCGATTGCCGATGCCGTGAGTGCCTCCGGTCTCACCGCCGATACCTTCATCGAACTGATTGCGAAATCGCGGAAGCCCAAGGGAAGGGGACGGAGCGCCGCCGCAGAGGATGAAGCGACGCCACTGTCCTCGCACGCCCAGAAGGTGGTCGACCTGGCCATCGAGAAGGCCCGTGAGGCCGGCCGCGAGGAGCCCAGCGCCGACGACATGGTGTTGGCGATGATCCAGGAGCCGCGCGGCGTGATCGCCCGGGCCCTCACCGAGTACGATCTCAAGCCTTCGCGCCTGCGGGCGCTGGTGTCGAATCGCGTCGGATCACGTCGCGGTGTTCAGGCAGCGGCACCGGCCCCGACCGCGGAACCTGCGGCAGACTCGAACGATGGAGTGGAGACCCCGTCGGCCGCGAGTCAGCCGAAGCAGCAGAACCGCAGGGCCGCCGCTGCCGGCGGAGCGGGTGCCACCCGCAAGGCTGGGACCCGTGCGTCGCAGCCTCCTGCTGCTGCACCGGAACAGTCGCCGCGACCAGCTCCATCAGTATCGACTCCGACGCCCCCGGTGGCGGCTGTTGAAGACCCGCCCCGGTCGATCCGCCTCGTCACTTCCTCGGGCACCGATTGGGGGGTGGCCGATCTGCTGCTTCTCGGTGTTCCCGTCGCGCTGGCATCGCTCCAGTTCAGCTTCAGGGCCGATCTGGTCCTGCTGGCCGCAGTACTCGGTCTCGCCGGTATCGCCCGCCGCGCTACGGTGGCTGCGGAGCAGCTTGGTGAACGCACCTCCGGTGGCATCAGAGCGCTGGCCCGACTGGTTCTCCCTGCCGCCGTCCCGACCGTACTCGGCGTTGCGCTCGTGCTGGCTGACTCAGCCGCTGCGGCTGTCAGCACCGGCATCGGCGCTGCTGCTGCCAGCGCAATGCTTGTCCTCGGTGTGGCGATGATGGCCGTCGGACCGGGACGTGGTCCGCTGCTCCAGGCCGCCGGTCGAACCGAATCCACCGCGATGGCTGCGGCACTGCTGGTGGTGCCGGCTCTGCTGCTGGTCTTTGCTCCTGATGCGCTCGGATCGCTGGAGTCGCTGGTGATCGCGGTTGCGACCGCACTGCTGATCTCCGCGGCAGGCGTGGCGATGCATGCTTCGCTCCGTTCCGCCGAAACCGCATCTGCCAGCGGCGATGTGGCCGAAGCTGCCGCGCCTGACGGAACCTGGCCGGTAACCCGGTCACTGGTCGAGGTGGTCGTGGGTACCGCTGTGGCATTTCCGGTCGCCATCGTGGCCTCCCGCGCGATCGCCCCGGTCGGAGAAGGAGGCGTGGTTCCGGCCGGTGTGCTTGCCCTGTTCCTGGTTCCGCTGGTGATTCAGCTGGCCGCCGGCAGCACCGCCATACGCGCGGGACGACTTGGATCGGCCGATATCGCCCACCGGATGGTCGGTCGACAGATGTGGGCGATACTTACCGTGACGATGCCGGTGGTGATGATTGCCGGGATTCTCAGCGGTGTCGATCCGGCCGGGCTGCTCGTCTCCCCTTGGCCGGCGGTGGTGCTGCTGATCGCGGTCGCTGCTCGTGGGGTGTCCAGCTTCCCGGGCCGGATGACATGGCGGGAAGGGCTCCAGCTGGTGCTGCTGTATACCGTCCTGGTGGCCGGTTCCTGGTTGAGCCGCTGACCTTGGGACCGATACTCATCAGGGTCGAACGCGGATCCTGGGAGAACTGACGAGATCGTGGCACCTCGCCCCGTGATACTCTATTGTGGCGGCTCCGGCCGCCAGCCGCCTGACCTTCTGGTCAGGTGGGCCGCTTCGCGCGGCATGGATGTCGAGATCCACGCTGACCCGGGTGCGGTCGAGGCGATGCTCCTCCGAGGGCGCGGTACCATGGTCTTCATCGATGACGGCCGTGCCTCTGCCGAGGTCATCGAGCTGGTCACCCGGATCAAGAACGACCCGCTCACTGCCATCGTGCCGGTAACCGTCAATGCGTGGGATCACGATGTCCGTCGGGTCGAGGCGTGGTACCTGGCCGGAGCCGACGAGATCCTCTCTCCGATCTTCTCTCCCGCTGAGCAGCGGGCGCGGCTCGATGCTCTGCAGGTCCGGACCGAGCGCAGCATCGGTGTTCACCCCTCTACCAGGCTGCCCGGGACAATCGAGATCGATCGCGCGATCCGGCGGCAGCTCGAGGCCGGAGCCAGCTTCGCCGTCTGCTACGCCGACCTGGATCATTTCAAGGAGTTCAACGACCGATACTCCTACCATGATGGCGACCGGGTAATTCTGATCCTCTCCCGGATCCTGCACGACGTGGTGCGGGGCATCCTGGGAACCGGCGGGTTCGTCGGGCACATCGGCGGTGACGACTTCATCCTGGTGGTGCCGCTCGATCGGTACCAGGAGGTCTGTACCGAGATTCTGGCGGTGTTCGATTCGCTGGTGACCCTGCAGTATTCGGAGCAGGATCGCCGGGCCGGGTATTTCTTCGGGAAGGACCGCCGCGGGCAGCTTCACCGGGTACCGCTGATGACGCTGTCGATCGGGGTCGTGACCAATCGTCATCGGCGCTTTTCCCACCCGGCCGAGGTGAGCGAACTGGCGACCGAGATGAAGAGCTATGCCAAGTCGTTGCCGGGATCGGTGTTCGTGGCCGACCGGCGCCGGGACGAGTCCGAGCTGCGGAGTGGTCCTGGCGGTGCAGATGCGAGAACAAGCTGAGGTTGAGATGAATGTTGCATGTCCGCAGTGCCAGACGGTCTTCAGGGTTGATCCCGCCAAGGTGCCCGAGCGGGGCGTCAGGGCGCGCTGTTCGGTCTGTTCCGGGCTGATTTCCGTAAGGCGGCCCGATGTCGCGGCGCCGGCCATACCGGTCGAGCGAGCAATGGAGGCGAAGGTGGAGCCGTCATTCGTGCCCCCACCGCCACCGCCACCGCCTGCGCCGGCACCTGCTGCAGCGGTGGTGATTCCGCCCGTTGTTGTGGAGCCGCCTCGTCCCGAGCCGGCACCATACATCCCGCCTCCGGCCGTCGAGGAACCGCCCCCGGTTCCTGTGCCTGCTGTTGCCGAACCCGCTCCTGAACCGGTCCGGACTGCTCCTCCGGCGCGCTTCACCAATCCGTTCCTGCAGCAGGACCCTGCGGCCCGTGCCCGCAGGCTTGCCCGGGCTCTGGTCTCCGATCTGGTGGTCTATCACCCGGAGAAGCGGCAGCGCGGCCTGGCCGATGGCTCGCTCAAGGAACTCTTTGCCGAAGAGATCCGGAAGAGCATCGAGGAGTATCGCGAACAGGTCGGCGATGACGTGGCGGATACCACGCCATACTTCGTCGACGCACTGAACGAGATCCTGGCCGAGGGGCAGCAGATCTTCGGCTGAAGAACTCGCCACGAGGGCGCCGCCGGTGCTATCTTTCGTGGATCGATCCGGGCCGTCTGCCGCCGCCGACTGGCGGAGAGGTGGACGGCCCGGATGCTGCACGGGAGATTGGACGGATGGCGGAGATGGAAGAACGGGTGGCGGAACTGCGGGGGCGGATGGTCGAACTCAGGGGGTTCCTTTGACCTCGACCGCAAGATGGCCCGACTGCAGGATCTGGAGGCGAGACAGGGTGATCCCGGGTTCTGGGCCGACGCCGAGCGCGCGCGCGAGCAGGTCCAGGAGATCAAGCGACTGAAGGGGTGGATCACCCCGTGGAAGGAACTCGACTCCCGTCTCAACGACGCTGCCGGACTGATGGAACTGCTCGAGATCGAGCCTGACGAGGCGCTCAGCTCGGAACTCGAATCGGACCTTGCGAACGCCAACGCCGAAGTTGAGCGGCTGGAACTTCAGACGATGCTCCAGGGTGCGGACGACGGGCGCGACGCCATCCTCACCATCCATCCGGGTGCCGGTGGCACCGAGTCGCAGGACTGGGCCGAGATGCTGATGCGGATGTATGTCAGGTGGGCCGAGCGTAAGGGCTTCACCGTGACGATCCTCGACCTCATGCCGGGCGAAGAGGCCGGAATCAAGTCGGCGACCATCGAGATCGTCGGAGCCTACGCCTACGGCTTCCTCAAGGCCGAGAAGGGTGTCCACCGCCTGGTCCGGATCTCCCCGTACGACTCTCAGGCTCGCAGGCACACCTCGTTTGCCTCGGTCTTCGTCTATCCCGATGTCGACGACACGATCGAGATCGACATCCGCGATGAGGACATCAGGATGGATGTCTTCCGCGCATCAGGTGCCGGCGGTCAGCATGTCAACAAGACTTCGTCGGCAGTGCGCCTTACCCACATCCCCACCGGTGTGGTGGTCTCCTGCCAGCAGGAGCGCTCGCAGTTCAAGAACCGCGACACCGCGATGAAGATGCTGCGTGCCGCCCTCTATCAGCGGAAGCTGGAGGAGCAGGAGGCGGCCCGCGCGCTGGTCGAAGCTACCAAGACCGACAACTCGTGGGGCAACCAGATCAGGTCGTACGTCTTCCAGCCCTACACCATGGTCAACGATCACCGTACCGAACTCAAGCTCAGTGACGTGCACAAGGTGATGGACGGTGATCTCGATCAGTTCATCGAGGCGTACCTCAAGCAGTTCGGCGAGAGGGCAGCATGACCGACCCGCTGCTCGAACGGGGGCATGTGGAGGAGGACCGTCGTGCCCACCGCGATGCGATAGTGGCACTCGGCATACCGCCGTATGCCTGGAACTTCGACCGCACCCACTCCACCACCGATGCCAGGCGACTCGGCGAAGGGGTGGGGGAGGAAGATGGTGCGGTCGTGCGGGTCGCAGGTCGACTGGTAAGCTGGCGCAGCAAGGGAAAGACTGCGTTCGCGCATCTGGAGGACGAACACGGCAGAATCCAGCTCTACCTCCGTCGGGATGCGCTGGAATCCTCCTGGGGGATGATCGGCAACATCGATCTGGATGATCACGTCGGGGTGGAGGGGCCGCTGTTCGTCACCCGGACCGGCGAGCTCTCGGTGCGTGTCACCGGTTTCAGGCTGCTTGCCAAATCGGTGCGTCCGCTGCCTCGCGGCAAGGTCGAAGTGCTGGAGGACGGTTCGACCGTCGTGCACGGCGGACTGGTTGATCCGGAGGTACGCTTCCGCCAGCGCTATGCCGATTTCGCCGTGCATCCCGAGCTGCGCGAGATCTTCAGGCTCAGAGCCCGGGTCATCTCCCATATCCGGCAGTTCCTCGATGAACGGGGCTTCCTCGAAGTCGAGACTCCGATTCTTCAGCCGCTCTACGGTGGCGCTGCGGCGCGGCCGTTCGTGACCCACCACAACACGCTGGACATGCAGCTCTATCTGCGGATCGCCGATGAACTGTACCTCAAGCGACTGATCGTGGGCGGGTTCGAGCGGGTGTACGAGATCGGTCACGATTTCCGGAACGAGGGGATGGACCGCACCCACAATCCCGAGTTCACGATGCTGGAGTGGTACGAGGCCTATGCCGACTACCGCGACATCATGGAGCGCTTCGAAGAGCTGATGACCGGGATGCTGCGTGAGGTGCTCGGCACTACCACGATCACCCGTCGAGGCAGCGAACTCGATTTCTCCGCTCCCTTCCGACGGGTCGGTTTCGTCGACGGCATCCGGGAGATCTGCGGCATCGACGTGCTGGCAGACAGCGAGGCAAAGATCCGGGATCACCTGGTCTCCATCGGCTACCAGCGCGATGAGCTTGCAGGAATGGCCGGAGGAAAGCTGCTCGACGAACTCTTCTGTGCTACTCTCGAACCGACGCTGGTGCAGCCCACCTTCGTGGTCGACTATCCGAGGGCCCTCTCGCCGCTGGCCAAGCCGCACCGCGATGATGCCCGGCTGACCGAGCGTTTCGAGTTCTTCGTCCTGGGTCGGGAGATGGCCAACGCGTTCAGCGAGCTCAACGATCCGGACGACCAGCGGGAACGGTTCGAGGACCAGGCCCGCCAGCGGGCAGCCGGAGACGACGAGGCGCAGCAGTTCGATGCCGACTACATCCGTGCCCTCGAGTACGGCATGCCTCCGACCGGCGGAATCGGCATGGGGATCGACCGCCTGGTGATGCTGCTGGCCGATCAGGAGTCGGTCCGCGACGTGATCCTCTTCCCGGCGATGCGGCCTCGCACGGCGCAGGATCAACCGGCGGACTGACGATGGCGCGCTGGTGGCCGACCAGGCTGGAACGTCAGATCGCATTCCGGTACCTGAAGGGGCAGCGCGGTACCCGCAGCGCGGCACTTCAGACTGCCATAACGATCGGCGGGATCGCCACCGGGGTGATGGCTCTCGTCATCGTACTCGGTGTGATGAACGGCCTGATCGGCGACCTTCGCAGCCGGATCCTGGTCGGTGCGCCGCACGTCCGCGTGATGCAGTATGGAGCCATCCGGGTCGATGACTGGGAACGGGTGAACCGGATCATCCAGGGTGTCGTGGGAGTCGCGGCATCCGCTCCCGAAGTGATCACCCAGACGGTACTGCGCGGACCCGACGACCAGCTCGAGATGGCGCGGGTCGCCGGCCTGGAACTCGGCGTCGGCACCCGCGAGATCACCGGCCTCGATTCGGTGATGATCGAGGGAGGACTGGTGGCCGACAATCCCTTCGATACCGAAGTCGATGCTACGGTGGTGCTCGGTTTCCGTCTGGCGGACCGGCTGCGTGTCCGGCCGGGAGATCTGCTCGCCGTCGTGGCCCCTTCATCGGTCGGCACCAGCAGGGTGACGGGTGCTCCGACTGCCACCTGGTGGCAGGTCAGGGTGACCGGCACCTTCCAGACCGGCATGTACATCTACGACAATGAGTTCGTAGTGATGGACCGGGTCACCGCCCAACGCTTCGCCGGGCTGGGTGATGCCGTCTCCACGA
>CAZSPH010000099.1:0-8421 GCA_964608715.1 uncultured Gemmatimonadaceae bacterium
ATTGCTTCGCCCCGCTTCGCGGGGCTCGCAATGAACCTCGCCGCCCCTCCGATCGTACTATCTGAATGGGGCCGACTCTCCGCCCCTGTCATCTCTACCATGGATCAGACGAATGAACCTGCCGCGTTCAGTGATCAGACCGCTTGTCGCGACCGCAGTTGCAGCCATGACGGCACTGCCGCTCATCGCGCAGGGCGGCCCTCCTCGCCCCCAGCGTCCCGCCCCGACCGTTCCGGTATTCGAGAACGGCCAGGCCCAGATCGTCCCGGGCTTCGCCGACTCGACCACCTGGATCCGCGAACAGCTCTGGGTCGAGACCAGCTTCGACTCCGATGGTGACGGCCGGCTCGACCGGGTGCATGTGGACGTGACCCGTCCGCTGCAGACTCGCACCGAGGGGCTCAAGGTCCCGGTGATCTACGAGACCTCGCCCTACTACGCCGGAACCTCCGGGCCGAGGAGTTCTCTCTGGAACGTGGAGCAGGAGCTTGGTGCGACACCACCGGTGCGTACTCCGACGCCGCCGGCCACCTGGTCGCCGGAGCGTACCAGAGTATCGAACGGCGAGGTCTTGACCTGGGTGCCGCGCGGCTTCGCCGTGGTGCATTCCGATTCTCCCGGCACCGGGCTCTCGCACGGCTGCCCCACCGTCGGCGGAATCAACGAGTCGCTGGCACCGAAGGCCGTGATCGACTGGCTGAACGGTCGCGCCCGCGGTTTCACCTCGCGCGAAGGCAACGACCGGGTCTACGCCACCTGGTCGACCGGCAAGGTTGGAATGACCGGCACCTCGTTCAACGGCACGCTGCCGCTGGCCGCGGCGACCACCGGTGTCGACGGACTGGAGGCGATCATCCCGATAGCGCCGAACACCTCGTACTGGCACTACTACCGCCAGAACGGGCTGATCGTCCACCCCGGCGGCTGGCTCGGCGAGGACATCGACTTCCTCTACGACTTCATTCACAGTGGCGATCCGGAGCGGCGCGACTGGTGCAACCGCACCGTGCGCGACGGCGAAATGGCCTCGAACATGGACCGTGTGACCGGCGACTACAACTCGTTCTGGTTCGGGCGTGACTACCTGCCGCAGGTCGGCAAGGTGAAGGCCGCAGTGCTGATGGCCCATGCGTTCAACGACTGGAACGTGAAGCCGGAGCACTCGGTGAGGATCGTCGAGGCGCTGAAGAAGCAGGGCACTCCCGTCCAGATGTACTTCCATCAGGGCGGCCACGGCGGCCCGCCCCCGCTCGAACAGCGCAACAAGTGGTTCACCCGCTATCTCTTCGGCATCGAGAACGGCGTGGAGAACGATCCGAAGGCGTGGATCGTTCGCGAGGGAGCGAACCAGAACATGCCGACGGCCTATGCCGACTATCCGAATCCGCAGGCGTCGGATGTCACGCTGCACCTGACGAAGGGCGGCCGGACGGCCGGCACTCTCGCGCCGACCAGGGTGACAGGTCAGGGACGGGAAACGCTGACGGACAATGTCGAGCTGAGCGGTGCCGCTCTCGCCGAGCTGCAGGATTCACCACATCGACTGATCTACGCGTCCGGCATCCTGTCTCAACCGGTGCATATCTCCGGTACTGCGCGGATCACCATCCGGGCAACGTCCGACAAGCCGGCGGTAAACCTGTCGGTCTGGCTGGTGGCACTGCCCTGGGAGCAACCGGCACCCGGAGACCGGGGGCCGAGCTTCAACGTGATCACCCGCGGCTGGGCCGATCTGCAGAACCACGAATCGAACTGGTGGAGCACGCCGATCAGGCCGGGCGAGTTCCGGACGATGTCGTTCGACCTGCAGCCGGACGATCAGATCATTCCGGCCGGCAAGCGGATTGCCCTGATGATCTTCTCCAGCGACAGGGACTTCACCCTCTGGCCCAAGCCGGGAACGGAACTGACAGTCGACCTCGACGGAACGTCGCTCACGCTGCCGGTGGTCGGCGGGGCTCAGGCGCTGCAGCGGGCCACGGGCAGGTAGTCATTGCGAGCCCCGCGAAGCGGGGCGAAGCAATCCCCTGAGGAATGAACGGGACCAACGATTTCCGCCCGCGGACCGAAAGGTCTGGTTCCGTTCATCCCCGACCACTCGTCCAGCTATCGTTCAGACGCCTTCGGGTGTCCTTCTCTTCCTCCAACCGGATAGTGAACCTCACGATGTCCCGTCTAGTGATTGCTGCCCTGGTCCTCGGAATCGCGCCACTCCATGCCCAGTCGGAGGGGGATGCGAACTGGATGCGCTACCCCGCCATCTCTCCTGATGGCTCCACCATCGTCTTCACCTGGAAGGGTGATCTCTATCGGGTAGCTGCCGGTGGCGGAACTGCGGTCGCGCTGACCGCGCATCCGGCGCATGACTTCGCAGCCCGCTGGAGCCCCGACGGGAAAACCATCGTCTTCGCCAGCAACCGCTACGGCAACAACGACATCTTCGCGATTCCGGCCGAAGGTGGCGAGGCCCGTCGGCTCACCTTCTTCTCGGGCAACGACACACCGTTCGGCTTCACACCTGACGGGAAGAACGTGGTCTTCGGCACCTCACGCACTGACGCCGCCGCCAGCCGCCTTCACCCGACCGCTGCCCAGCCGGAACTCTACCAGGTACCCCTGACTGGCGGTCGGCCGACCCAGCTCCTGACTACCCCGGCGGAGGCGGTGAGCTTCTCTCCTGACGGACAGCGGATGCTCTACGTCGACAAGCACACCCAGGAAAACATCTGGCGGAAGCACCATCGCTCGGCGGCCACCCGCGACATCTGGCTCTGGGATCGCGCCAGCAACAGCCATACCCGTATCACCACCTTCGAAGGCGAGGACCGCGATCCGGTATTCGCACCGAACGGAACGGAGATGCGCTACCTCAGCGAGGAATTCGGCACCTTCAACGTGGTGAGCCGGCCGCTCGCCGGCGGTGCCGCAACCGCACTGACCTCGTTCAGCGGCGCCCCGGTCCGCTTCCTCTCCAGTGCGGCCAACGGTACACTCGCGTTCGGGCACAACGGTCTGATCTATACCCTCGCAGCAGGCCAGCAGCCGCACCGGGTTCCGGTCGCCATTCTCGCCGACCGACAGGACAACAACGAGAAGGTGATCGCGGTGACCAGCACCGGTGGTGCGGTCCTCGCTCCGAATGGCAAGGAGATCGCCTACGTCAATCGCGGCAATGTCTTCGTCACCGCAACCGAGGGCGGCACCACCCGCCAGATCACTGCGACCCCCGAGAGCGAGACCGGTGTCCAGTTCTCGCCTGACGGCAAGTCACTGGTCTACGCCTCCGAGCGCGGCGGGAAGTGGGGAATCTACGAGGCTCGCCGCAGCCGCGATGCCGACCGGCACTTCCACGTCGCCGCTGCGATCGCCGAGACCCCGCTGATCGTCAACGATGAACAGAACTTCCAGCCGATCTACTCGCCCGATGGCAAGGAGATCGCCTACATCGAGAACTACCGCACGCTCAGGATCTACAACATCGCCAGCAAGGCCTCTCGGACGGTGGCAACCGATCAGCAGATCTGGGGAACCGGCCCGGGGGTGTATTTCACCTGGAGCCCGGACAGCAAGTGGCTGCTCTTCAACTACAGCGTGCCGGGCCTGGCGCCAGGAGAAGTCGGCCTGGTGAGCGCCTCCGGTCGCGACTCGGTGATCAACCTGACGAAGAGCGGCTTCAGTGATTCACGTCCGCAATGGGTGCTGGGCGGCGAGGCGATGATCTGGCGCTCGAACCGCGACGGTCTCCGCTCGATGGCAGAGGCGAGCGGCGGTCAGGCAGACGTCTACGCGATGTTCTTCACCCAGGAGGCCTGGGATCGTTTCCGGCTCAGCAAGGAGGAGCTGGCGCTGGTGAAGGAGGCGGAAGAGGAAGCGGCCAAGGGAGAGAAGAAGGACACCACCAAGGCCGCCACACCGAAGGCGCTGAACCTCGATCTCGAACGCGCTCCATATCGTAAGGTCCGTCTTACCACCCATTCCTCCTCGCTCGGCGATGCGCTGCTGAGCAAGGACGGCGAGACGCTCTACTATCAGGCGTCGTTCGAACGGGGACAGAACCTCTGGCAGACTTCGCTGCGCACGGGCGAGACGAAGATGACCCTCGCCGGGGTCAGCGGCCAGATGGCATGGGACAAGGATCAGAAGAAGATCTTCGTGGCCGGTGGCACTCCGGCGCTGATCGATCCGGGATCAGCCAAGCGCGAGAATGTCACCATCCGCGGCGAGATGATGGTCGACGCGGCAGTCGAGCGGCAGGCGATGTTCGACCAGATGTGGCGGAAGGTGCGCGACACCTTCTACCGTCGGGATTTCCACGGGGCCGACTGGAACGCGCTGCGCACCCAGTACGAGGCGTACCTTCCCCACATCGGCAACAACTGGGAGTTCACCGAGATGCTGAGCGAACTGCTCGGCGAACTGAATGTGTCGCATAGCGGCGCCCGGTACGGCCCCTCCACTCCGACCGATGATGCCACCGCAGCACTCGGAATCATTGCCGACCTCACCCGCACCGAGTCTGGCGTCGAGATCGTCGAAGTGCTGCGCGGCGGGCCGCTGGATCGCGCAGGACTCGATGTCCGCCCCGGTACGATCATCGAGGCGATCGACGGCATCGATGTAGCTGCCGACATCGACTACGCCCAGTTGCTCAACCGCAAGTCCGGCAACAACGTGCTGCTCCGCTTGCAGGAGGGGAACTCGACCCGCGAGATCGTCGTCAAGCCGATTTCGACCGGCGCCGAGTCGACCCTGCTGTATCGCAGGTGGGTCGAGCGCAACGAGACCGAGGTTCGTCGTCTCAGCAACGGGCGCCTGGGCTACATCCACGTCCCGGGCATGAACGATGGCGCCTACCGCACCGCATTCGAGGAAGTGCTCGGCAAGTATCCGAACGTCGATGCCATCGTGGTGGATACCCGCTGGAACGGCGGCGGTGATCTGGTGGCCGACCTCGACATGTTCCTGAGCGGTCGCCGGTTCTTCTCCTACACAACCGACAGCCGGGCGACCGGTTTCGAGCCGAACTTCCGCTGGACCCGGCCGAGCATCGTGCTGGCCAACGAAGGGAACTACTCCGACGGTCACTGCTTCGCCTGGGTGTACAAGCAGCATCAGATCGGCAAGCTGGTCGGCATGCCCGTTCCCGGCACCTGCACCTTCGCGGGAAGCGGATCACTGGTCGACGGCGTCTCGTTCGGAGCGCCCAGCACCGGAGTCCAGGACCCGACCGGCCGCTTCCTGGAGAACTGGCAGACCGAGCCGGACATCATGGTGCGCAACGAGCCTGGAATCGTGGCGGCCGGAAGGGATCAGCAGCTCGAGGCAGCGGTACAGGCGATGCTGGCGGAACTGGGGGGGTGACGCAGTCATTGCGAGGCCGCAAAACGGCCGAAGCAATCCCGCTGATCGGCGTCGGATGCGTCGTACTGCGTGGCAATCAGGTGCTGCTGATGAAGCGGGCCAATCGCCACGGCCTGGACAGATGGTCTACTCCCGGCGGTCATCTGGATCATGGCGAGTCACCGACCGAATGCGCTCGCCGGGAAGTTCTGGAGGAAGTGGGGCTGGAACTGGACCATATCGAGTTCCTGGCGATCACCGATGATCGTTTCCCGGAATCGGGACGCCACTACATCACGATCTGGATGGTGGCCCACATCGAGAACGGCGATGCGACGATCGTGGCCGCCGACGAAGTAGCGGAACTAGGCTGGTTCGCTCCGGACAACCTGCCGAGTCCGCTCTTTACCTCTTTCGCGCATCTGGTGGCAGGACAAAGCCTCCCGCCAGACCGCTGGCCAGTCAGCGACTGAACGGAGAACTCATGCGTGCCACCTGGCCATCGTCATCCCGAGCGGAGTGCCCCGCAGGGGCACGCGGTCGAGGGATCTGCTTTCCGGATCATGTCCGGACAAGCAGATCGCTCCACGACGCACCCGCTGCGCGGGTGCTCTGGTCGGGATGACGGTTCGCCGTTCGCTGGTCTCTGCTCAGTCCACCAGCGCCCAGACGGGATAGTGATCCGACGGCCAGATTGACGGCCCACCGCGGAAGTCGATGCCGGCCGTGAGTACCGTCCACCCCTGGCCAAGCAGGATGTGATCGATCTTCTCGCGATTCCTTCCGCCACGGAAGCCGTGGAACGTTCCCGCCATCGCGGTGGCCGGGTGCTGCACCCGGTAGCTGTCACGCAGCCCGAGTGAGGCGTCATCCAGAAGTGCGCGGTAAGCGGGATTCGACTCGTCGGAGTTGAAATCGCCCATCACGATCACCCGATCGTCAGCATCGGCATCGCCACGGATCCGTTCCGCCAGCAGTGCCGCGCTCTTCTCCCGGCTCGGTTGCGACTCGTGATCCCAGTGAAGGTTGTAGATCCGGATCGCAGTGCCGTTGTATCGGTCGACCACCCGGGCCCAGGTGGTGATCCGGGTAATACGGTTGCCCCAATGCATCGAACCGGGGACGGTGGGAGTGTCCGAAAACCAGAACGTACCGCTCGACACTATCCGGAATCGTACCGTGTCGACCATGATCGCGGCGTACTCCCCCTTCGTCACACCGTCGTCGCGACCGACTCCGATCCGCTGATGTCTGGGAAGGAGTTGCTCGATTTCCTCGACCTGCGAATGCAGTGCCTCCTGCAGGCCGAGAAGATGCGGTGCGTGATCGACGATGGTGGCGAGCGTGAGTTCGCGACGATGGGCCCAGGCGTTGTCGCCATCGTTGGCGGTGCCGTACCGGATGTTGAATGACATCAGCCGCACGGGGATCTGGGCCGCTGCTGCCGGTACCATTCCAGCCAGCGCCAGTAGCAGCGCTCCAGTACGGATCACGGTACCCAACCTGCCGAGATGCGATAGGAAATCGAAGCTCCGGACATGCTGAGCTGTTCGACCTTGATGCGGAGAACATCACCCTGCTTCACGTCGACGGTGACCGACTCGTTGCCGAGATTTCCCTGGAGATCCTGATCGGAGCGAATCGTCGGTTCGCGATAGTTGTCGCCGAGGTAGGCCTCGATCGCGAGGTCACCGGCATCCTCACCGGCTACCCGGGTCATGACCACCAGCGTACCGGTGCGGTCGGCGGTGATTGCGAACCAGTCCCAGTTGTCGCCTTCCTCGGCGTTGACCGTGTCGTTCCGCGATTCACCGACCTTCAGTTCGTTGGCACGGGAGGGGCGACGATCGGGGTCTGGCAGTCCGCCGAACGCGGCGCTGGCGATGAAGCTGGCCGACACTTCGAATGCGGCCGGTGAATCGGAGTCCCAGGTCCGTACTTCGACCAGGTAGGTGCCGGCCTCGGGAAGCGTGACGGTGACGAACTCGTTGCCGACGTTGCCGCCATGATCGCGGTCCGCAATGCCGCCGGAAACTGGCTGGCCGTCCTCGTCTGCCACTGCGAGCGAGATGTCGCTCCCGCTGGTCGCCACCACTGTCAGCACCCCGGCCGACGCAACGGTATGGCGGAAAGTGGCCGGAATCTCGTTGGTTGTCGTCCCCCTGGCGGAGGTACCGATCGGCAGCGCCTGGGCGGCGATTCCTGCCATCGGCAGCAGCGCCAGTCCCGCCAGCGCCAGGGTAGTGGTCCTGTTCAGCATCGTGCCTCCTGGAGGCTTCAATGGTGCGGATGAATCGAGAGAACCGGTACGCCCGGCTTTCCCTCGCAGGTGCAAAGCGTACCACTACGGGGACCGGCCCGCTACTGGCCGCCCCCAGTTGCGGGGTGGGCCAGGTGTGTTCCCATTGCGCTTCCGGACGTCTCCCCGTAATGTAGAAACGCGAGGAACATATCGGGGTCGGCTCAGACTATCTGGTCGACCACCTTGGCGGACGGGGATCTCCAGGCCCTGCCAGTCGAAGGCGTCATCCCGGCACCAGCCGGAATGGCGCCTTTTCGTTTTTCACCCTGGACGCGAGGAGGACAGGATGCTTCGCTGGGCTGCGATATTCCTGATTCTGGCACTGGTCGCCGCGATGCTCGGCTTTGGCGGAGTCGCCGCCGCGTCGGCCGACATGGCCAAGCTGCTGTTCTATCTGTTCATCGCCGTGTTCGTGGTTACCCTGGTGCTGGGGCTGATCGGTGGACGCCGACCGCCGGTGGTCTGAGCGATGTCAGTCGATTCGATGACCGGCCTGCTACTGCACCAGCTCGGCGACCTGCACGCCTCGGAACGTCAGATCCTGCTGGTCTGGCCGACACTGGTCCGGCGGGCCACCAATCGTTCCCTCAAGCTGGCGCTCGAAGAGCACCGGATCGATACCGAGCGCCACCTGGCCAGGCTGTACGAGGCATTCGAAGCACTGGATGCGCGACCACTGGGTACCCGGTGCCGAGGCATGGATGCGGTGCTGGTTGAGTGCTTTGCCAATCTGGCCGAGCATGCCGACGGGGCGATCCGCGATGCCGGGCTGATCGCCG
>CAZSPH010000100.1:0-8009 GCA_964608715.1 uncultured Gemmatimonadaceae bacterium
TTCATCGCCGAAGTGGTCGGTCGCTGGGGCAGCATCGATGTGCTGGTGAACAACGCAGGCATCGCCCGCGACGCGGCACTCTGGCGCCTCACCGACGAGCACTGGCGCGAAGTGCTCGACACCAACGTCACCGGTGCCTTCAACTGTCTGGCCGTGTGCGCTCCCCACTTCCGGCGCCAGCGCAGTGGCAAGGTCGTCAACATCTCCTCCCACCAGTCCACCAGGCCGGCCTTCGGGGTCAGCAACTACGCCGCGAGCAAGGCCGCACTGGAAGGTCTCACCCGCTCGGCGGCACTGGAACTCGGTCCCAGTAATGTCAACGTGAACGCGATCGCTCCCGGTTTCGTCCGGACCGAGCGGCTGGATCAGCTCCCGAGCGAGGTGGTCGAACGGGCCACCAAACGGGCAGTACTGGGCCGCCTGGCCGAGCCCGCCGATGTCGCCCAGGTGGCTGTCTTCCTCTGCTCGGAGGCAGCCAGGCATATCACTGGACAGACGATCGTGGTCGACGGCGGGATGTCGCTGGAATAGCGTGATCCCCCGTTTCGCGGCTATTTTACCGGTCGTGAAGCCGTTCCTTTCAGTGGCGATGATCGCGGCTCTGGCCGCCTGTGCAACCAACGCTGCTCCGGTACCGGCGCAGGGGGCCACCTCCGCGCTGGCAGTCGCCCCGATTGCCGGTCAACGGGTGCCGGTGCTTCCGGCGTCTTTTCTCGTTGCCGAGGCCCCCGCCGACGAGTGGCTGCCTTCCGACCGCACGATGCGGCTGCGATGGATCGATTCCATCATCGGTGAGAGCCTGATGGACCGCGTTCCCGAAGTCGCCTGGGTACTTCCTCCCGAACTGCGGCGTCTCGCCCGTCGTGCGCCCGGTACCGTGACCGACCCGGACCGGATGGGCCAGGCGATCCTCCGGGCCGACAAGCTCGACCGGGTTCCCGATCCGCTCCGTTCCTACCTGCGTTCGCTGGCAGCGATCAGTGACTCGCGGATCGTGTTGGTGCCTGCCGCGGTGCAGTTCGTTCCCGATACCGCCAGCGGCGGAATCCGCGGCGAACTCGTCATGGTGCTGGCCGACTCGCGCAACGGCAGCATCCTCTGGCGCGCCAGAACTCACGCTGTGGCTGCCTCGCCCGCTGCGGCAATCCGCGCGGCACTCGCAATCGTACTTCCCGACATCAACTGAGCATCATGGCACATCTGGTAACCCTGATCCCCGGTGACGGGATCGGTCCCGAAATCACCGACGCAACCATCAAGGTGCTGGCTGCGACCGGCATCGACTGGGAATGGGACCGCCACCTCGGCGGCATGGCAGCAGTCGACGCCGCAGGCGACCCACTGCCGCCGGATACCATCGCCAGCATCCGCCGCACCGGACTCGCCCTCAAGGGGCCGCTCACCACTCCAGTTGGTGGTGGCTACCGGTCGGTGAACGTCGCCCTCCGCAAGGAGTTCGAACTCTTCGCCAACGTGCGGCCGGCCAAGACGCTGATGCCCGGTGGCCGCTTCGATCATGTCGACATCGTGCTGGTCCGGGAGAATCTCGAAGGCCTGTACATCGGCCAGGAACGCTGGGTGGAGGAGAACGGTGACCCCCACGCCCGGGCCGAGTCGGTGGCAGTCGTCACCCGGTCGAACTCGGAGCGGGTGATCCGGTACGCGTTCGAGTACGCTCTGTCACATGGCCGTCGCAAGGTTACGCTGGTGCACAAGGCGAACATCCTCAAGAACACCTCCGGTCTCTTTCTCGAGATCGGCCGGGAGATCGCTGCGGAATACGCCGACAGGGTCGAGTTCAACGATCTGATCGTCGACAACTGTGCCATGCAACTGGTGATGCGGCCCGAGCAGTTCGACGTGATCGTGACCACGAATCTCTTCGGCGACATCCTGTCGGACGAGATCAGCGGACTGGTGGGCGGTCTCGGGCTGGCACCGGGCGGCAACATCGGCGAGAAGGCGGCGATATTCGAGGCGGTCCACGGTTCGGCGCCAGACATTGCCGGACAGGGAATCGCCAATCCGTCGGCGCTGATACTTGCCGCCGCGATGATGTGCGATCACCTGGGCGAGGCCGACGCCGGCGACCGGGTCCGGCGGGCAATCATCGCCACGATCGTCGCCGACAAGGTCCGGACCCGCGACCTCGGCGGCACTGCCACCACCCGGGAGTTCGGCGATGCCGTCGCCCGCAGGGTGGGCTGAGGTTCCCTGTGTCGAGTGCGGCACCCACGTTCGCGGGATCGATTTCGGCGAACGGTGCCGGGAGTGCAGGAAGCGAAGGGAACAGCGGGCTGCCGTGGTCGCCCGCCGGGCGGCACTGCTGGCGGTGGCAGGATACGCGGTGTGGCTGGTGAGCACTCCGGCAACGTCAATGAAGGGACGCGGTCTCGTCATCGGTGGCGCGGTCGTGACCTTTCTGCTCGTGCATCTCATTGCGGGCCGGCTGGCCCGGGGGTTGTTGCCATGACGCTCAGGAATTCCCTCTTCCTTGCCGCATTGGTGGTACCACAGGCCGCCATCGCTCAGGATCCCACGTCGATCACCCTGTTCAACAGCGGGCGCACCCTGGTGCGGCAGACACTGCCGCTGGCCCTCCCGGCCGGCACCAGCGTTCACCCCCTCTCGCTCGGCCTCTTCGATCCGACCTCGTTCGCGGTGCTCGATGCCGGTGTACAGGTCGGTCGCATCGCCTTCGATCCGGGCTGGAGCGAGGAGGCGATCCTGCGGCGGAACATCGGCCGGACCTTCTCGTTCGTGCGGAATCACACCGACAGTACCACGATCACCGCAAAGCTGGTGGCCCTCGATCCGGAACGGTGGGAAACTCCGCGCGGCATCGTCTTCCAGCGGCCCGGTACGATTCTCTGGCCGGCCGAACTGGTGCCGCTCGCCCCGGTGAGCGATGTGGCCTTCGTCAGCGACCGGGCCCGCAACAGTGTCCGGGTGATGTACGAGACCGACGGAGGATCGTGGCAGGCATCGTATCGACTCTTCACCGGCCAGTCGGCCCGGGTGGAGGGAGTCGCGACCATCCAGGCCGGCCCGCTGGCGATCTCCGATGCAGTGGTACAGTTGCTGGCCGGCGACATCGGCTACAAGCGCGGTGGCATTCCGGCACCGATGATGGCGCGTGCCGCCGCCTACGAGATCCAGGACATGGCAATGGGAGCGGCTTCCAGCGAAGCCATCGGCAGCGCTCGACTCTATACCCTGCCGGGTAGAGCAACCTTCGTTCCCGGCACCCAGCTCGTTGTGCCGCTGTTCACGCCAGCTGCGGCGACCGCGGTGCGTCGGTTCATCGTGGGCGGCGCAATCTCATTCCGTGGCGGCGTCGGTCAGATGCCGGACGAACAGGAAGTTCCGGTCGAGGTATCCTGGCGCCTCGACCGCAAGCTCGGTACTCCGTTCGGTGATCTGCCGCTGCCAGCCGGAAGCGTCTCGGTGTACGACCGGGATCGGGCCGGCGAGGTCCAGCTCATCGGAATGGGGATGATCGGCCACACCGCTCCGGGTGAGCCGCTCGACGTTTCCACCGGTACCGCGTTCGACGTGACGGCTCGCAGAGTCCAGACCGAGTACTCCGTGCCACCGCGTCCTGCCACCGGTGCCCAGGTGATCGCCACGCTGGGCTACCGCGTGACCCTGCGCAATGCCACCGATGCGGCAGTAACGGTCGAGGTGCGGGAGGACCGAGCCGGCGACTGGAGCATCATCAGCAGTTCGGTGGAGCCGGTCAGAGTTTCCAGTTCCCGCGTAGTGTTCCCGGTCTCCGTACCGGCGCGCGGAGAGGCAACCATCACTTATCGAGTACGAACGACCTGGTGACAGCTCGCACTACTATCCTCCACTGCTCCGACATCCACTTCGGACGTGATGCCCAGCTCGACCAGGTGGCCGCCCTGGAAGGGCTGGCAGCCGACCTCTCGCCGAGCGCGATCGCGGTCGCGGGAGATCTCACCCAGCGCGCCAGGCATGGCGAGTTCCAGCGCGCGCTGGTGTTCGTGCAGGCGCTGCGACAGGTCGCGCCAACGCTGGTGGTTCCCGGCAACCACGACGTCCGCTGGTGGACCACTCCGTTCGACGTGATCGGTAGCGGCCCGAAGTACGAGATCTATCGCCGCTACTTCGGCGACGATCTCACTCCGACGCTGGTAGTGGATGGGGCGATACTCTGCGGCGCTCTGACGTCGTACGGTGTCGCAGCCGGGTCGATGACGTACAACCTCAACGACATGACGGTCAAGGGGCACCTGCCCGCCAGCGAGACCGAACGGGTCCGCGAGCGGTTCCTGGATGAGTCTCCCGATCTGATCCGCGTGATGGTGATGCACCAGAACCTGCTGCGTGGCCGGATTTCGCAGCGGATGGGACTGGCCCACTGGCAGGCTGCCTGGCGCCAGGTGATGGCAACCGGAGCAGATCTGGTGCTCTGCGGGCACGATCATGAAGAAGCCGTCGGTACGCTTCCCAACGGTGCGGTGGTAGCAACTGCAGGGACACACACGTCGCGGACCCGCGGCGCACGCCCTTCGGCCTGCAATCTGATCATCGCCGACCGTGGGACGATCACCGTCCGCCACTATCTCTGGGATCGCGACGAGCGTCGCTTCATCGCTGGCTCCGAGACCTCGCTGCCGCGGACCCGGGTGATCGATGCCGCCGCCGGGCAGCGGGCGGAATGAAGCGATGATCGCTCACGGGGAACCGGAACAGCTTGCGCTGTCGCTGGAAGCGAGGCCCGAGGAATCACTCCCGGGGCGCCTTCATCGGCTCGGCCTCAAGCCGGATATCAAGGTCACCCTCACCCGCAATCGCCAGGTGCTGGTGTCGCTGACTCCGACTGCCGGTCTCCGCCTTCACGCCGGTTATGCCTGGGCACCCGATGAGGTACTCCGGGCAATCGTCCTTTTCATTTCGCCCGGTATTCCCAGGGCCCGCCGAGTGGAAGCAAGACGGATCTTTCTGCGGTTCCCGGTGGAACTGCATGCGCCCTCGCGGGAAGCCAACTCCCGGAGGGTGGTATCGGAGGAGCATCTTCCCCATATCGCCAGGCTCGAGCGGCTGCACCAGATTCTGAACGATCGCCATTTTGAGGGAGTGCTCCGCCCGATCTCGATCAGGATCTCGGACGGCATGCGCCGCAGGCTCGGCGAATATGCTCTGCCGTCGTCGGGGCGGAGCGCCGAAATCGTGATGTCGCACCGGCATATCAGAAGAGATGGCTGGCAGGCTGCTGCCCAGACGCTGCTTCACGAGATGGTCCATCAGTGGCAGTACGAGAGTGGCCGACCGGTGGATCATGGTCCTGACTTCCGGGTCCGCGCCCGCCAGGTGGGGATTCCCGCTGCCGCGACGGTGCCGGCGGCCTACCTTCATTCACTCGCGGGCGAGAACGCCGGCGAGGAACTCGACCTCATCTTCGCGACCGAGTCATGAACGATCTCGCCCCGATTCATCCGCCGGCGCTGCCGCCGTTCACTGCGCCGGATTTCCTCGACACCGACACCCTGCTCAGTGCTGCCGAGCGGGAGCTGCGGGATGAAACTCGCGCATGGGTCGAAGCGCGAATGATGCCGCATATCAGTGACTGGTATTTCGAGGGCGTGATGCCCGCAGAACTGGCCACCGAGATGGGTGCGCGCGGGCTGCTGGGCCCCACCGTGGAGAAGGAGTATGGTGGACCGGGCCGGAGTGGCATGGACTACGGACTGATCATGCAGGAACTGGAGCGCTGCGACAGCGGGATCAGGTCGTTCGCGTCGGTACAGAGTTCGCTGGTGATGTACCCGATCCGTGCCTTCGGTTCCGAAGAACAGAAGCACCGCTGGTTGCCGCCGATGGCGCGCGGCGAGGTGATCGGCTGCTTCGGCCTCACCGAGCCTGACTACGGATCGAACCCGGCCGGGATGATCGTCAGGGCCACGCCGGATGGCGATGGCTGGATCCTTCACGGTACCAAGAAGTGGCTGTCCAACGGCCCGTCGGCGGATGTCGCGATCGTCTGGGCCAAGACCGGCGACTCGGACGATCCGGCTTCGATCCGTGGCTTCATCGTGCCGACCGATTCTCCCGGCGTCACCGTCCACCACGTGACCGACAAGCACTCGCTCCGGGTATCCGAGTCCAGTGCAATGACCTTCGACCAGGTTCGTCTCCCGGAGGAGGCGTTGCTGCCGGAGTCGGGCGGGGTCAAGTCGCCGCTGATGTGCCTCACCCAGGCGCGCTACGGAATCGTCTGGGGAGCGCTGGGAGCAGCCATGGCCTGCTTCGACGAGGCTCTCCAGTACTCGAAGCAGCGGGTGATGTTCGACCGGCCGATTGCCCAGACCCAGCTCCAGCAGCAGCGGCTGGCCGACATGGTCACGAAGATCACCAACGCGCAGCTTCTCGCCATCCAGCTCGGTCGGCTCAAGGATGCCGGGACTGCCACCCCGGCACAGGTGTCACTGGCCAAGCGCTATAACGTGGACATGGCCTGCGAAGTGGCCCGCGAGGCCCGCCGCCTGCTCGGCGCGAACGGCATCCTCGGCGGCTGGCACAGCATGCGCCACATGGCGAATCTCGAGAGCGTCTACACCTACGAGGGTACCCATGACATGCACACCCTGATCGTGGGGCAGGCGCTCACCGGGCTGGCTGCGTACCGATAACCGCCATCTGTTCTCTGATCACCGTCCTCTGATATATTTCAGGCCTATACCTGAACCGGAGTCGGTGAAACATGGCGGGATCGGCGGAATACACAGGGGTCGACTTCTACGACATGGATGCCCTCCTCTCGGAGGAGGAGCGGGCGGTACGGGATACGGTGCGTCAGTGGGTGGACGATGCCCTGATCCCGGTGATCGGACCCTGCTACGACGAAGGCCGCTTCCCGAAGGAACTGATTCCGGGGATGGCCGAACTCGGCATCTTCGGCGCCAATCTCCCCGAGGAGTACGGCTGCGCCGGCCTCAACAACGTCGCCTACGGTCTCATCATGCAGGAACTCGAGCGCGGCGACAGCGGGATCCGCTCATTCGCGTCGGTCCAGGGTGCCCTGGTGATGTACCCGATCTATGCCTTCGGGTCCGAGGAGCAGAAGAAGCACTGGCTCCCGAAGCTCGCGGCAGGTGAGGAGATCGGCTGCTTCGGCCTCACCGAGCCCGATTTCGGCTCGAACCCCGCCGGGATGATCACCACAGCGCGCGAGACTGCCGACGGCTGGGTCCTCAACGGCACCAAGATGTGGATCACCAACGGCTCGCAGGCCACTGTGGCAATCGTCTGGGCCAAGACCGGCGACATCGATGACGCCAAGAGCATCCGCGGCTTCATCGTCCCGACCAATACTCCGGGCTTCACCGCCAAGGACCAGAAGGGCAAGCTCTCGCTCCGCGCATCGGATACCAGCGAACTGCACATGCAGGACGTCCACGTGTCGAAGGATGCGCTGCTGCCGAACTCCGGTGGAATCAAGTCGGCACTGATGTGTCTGACCCAGGCTCGCTACGGTATTGCCTGGGGCGGTGTGGGTGCAGCGATGGCCTGTTACGACGAGGCCCGCCGCTACGCAGCCAACCGGATCATGTTCGACCGCCCGATCGGCCAGACCCAGATCCAGCAGACCCGTCTGGCTGACATGCTCACCGAGATCACCAAGGCGCAGCTCCTGGTGCTTCAGCTCGGCCGACTCAAGGATCAGGGCAAGGCCACTCCATCGCGCGTATCGCTCGCCAAGCGCAACAACGTCCACATCGCCTGCGAGATCGCCCGCGAGGCCCGCCGCCTGCTCGGCGCCAACGGCATCCTGATCGAGTATCACTCGATGCGTCACCTGGCCAACCTCGAAAGCGTCTACACCTACGAGGGAACCCATGACATGCACTCGCTGATCCTCGGCCAGGAGATCACCGGGCTGGCGGCGTATTGAGCCGATGAGAGTAGCGGCGGATCCATGCCGTACGGACGCAGCATGCTGCGCTCCAACGATCCTGGGCCCGATCCGGGCCCGGAAATGAAGA
>CAZSPH010000101.1:0-7875 GCA_964608715.1 uncultured Gemmatimonadaceae bacterium
ACGGGATCGGCCGCTCGGTCGCCACGGCCAACTACGGCACGAACAACAACGCCGGGGCTCCCACGCGGCCGGCCAGCGCGCCATCGTCGAGCGACACGGTATTGGTGATGCGGACCGGTTATAATGCCCGGGGCGAAGCGTTCTCGGACACCAACCCAGCGGGCACGGTGACCGAGATCACCTACGACGACGCCGGCCAGCCGGTGCAAACGGTGCAGGACGTCGGCGGCTTGGGGATCACCACCTTGATGACGTATCACGCCAACGGACAGATTGCCACGCTCACGGC
Organism: uncultured Gemmatimonadaceae bacterium; assembly: GCA_964608715.1. Taxonomy (GTDB): domain Bacteria; phylum Gemmatimonadota; class Gemmatimonadetes; order Gemmatimonadales; family GWC2-71-9; genus Palsa-1233. The sequence continues at coordinate 290 of CAZSPH010000101.1, forward strand.
CGTGAACGCCGACACGGGCAACCAGGTGACGACGTATACCTACGGCTCGACGCTGGCCGCCTCGGGCGTGGCGTCGAATGAATTGCTGGTGGAACTGAAGTATCCCGAGGGCGGCAGCGCCACGTACACCTACAACCGCCAGCAGGAGCGAACCAAGTTCACCGATCCCCACGGCACGGTCCATGAGTACGACTACGACAAGCTGGGCCGTGAAACCGCCGACCGCGCAACGGCGTTGGGCACTGGGATCGACAATGCGGTGCGGCGCATCGAGCGGACCTATGAGGTGCGGGGGATGTTACAGGCGACCACCAGTTACGACGCGGCAACCGCGGGCAACGTGGTGAACCAGGTGGCGCTGGCCTACAACGATTTTGGGCAGCTTGCCACGGACGCCCAGGAGCACAGCGGCGCGGTCACCGGTTCGACGCCGAAGGTCCAGTACGCGTACGCCGACGGCTCGAACAACACAATCCGGCCGACGAGCGTGACGTATCCCAACGGCACCGTGTTCACCTGGGAATACGCCGGCACCGTGGCGTCGGCGCTCAGCCGGGTGGACTTCGTGAACTGGGGCGGCGCCCTCTTCCGGCAATGCTGGTACTTCTATCTCGGCCTGAACACGTTCGTGCGGACCAATTATATCCAAGCCGGCATGCGCTGGGATTTGATCACCGGCAGCGGCGCCGATCCCTATGCCGGCCTCGATCGTTTTGGCCGCGTGATCGATTGCCTGTGGTACAAGTCGAGCGCACCGACCGCCGATCTGGCGCGTTTGAAGTACGGTTACAACCGCGCCAGCAGCCGGCTGTGGCGCAAGGACGACGTCGCGGCCACGAACTTCGACGAGTTGTATATGTACGACGCGGTGCAACGTTTGATTGACATGGAGCGTGGGACGTTGACCGGATCACCTCCAACCGGCGTCACCAGCCCCACGCTGGGGCAGGACTGGACGCTCGATCCGACCGGCAACTGGAAAGGTTTTAACCAAACCGTGACCGGCGCTCTCGTACAAACCCGTACGAGCAGCAAGGACAACCAGATCACGAACATCACCAACACGGTCGGCACGACCTGGCTCACGCCGTACTACAACAATGCCGGCGCGATGGTGCTGATGCCCAGCGCCGGGGACGTGCCGACACCGGTGCATTCCGCCACCTACGACGCCTGGAACCGGGCGACGCGAATCAGTGCCGGCATCACCAGCACCGGCCACTACCAGTACGACGGCCTGAACCGCCGGGCGATCAAGATCACGCAAGTCTTTGGGAACTTCGATACTCGGCACTATTACTACAGCGACCAGTGGCAGGTGCTGGAGGAGCGCGTCGGCAGCTCCACCGATCCCGAACGCCAATACGTGTGGGGCATCCGCTACGTGGATGACTTGATCCTGCGCGAACGCGATACCGATGGGAACGGCACGCTGGATGAACGTTTGTACGCGCTCCAGGACGCGAACTGGAACGTGGTGGCCATCTGTAACGCGAGCGCGGCGGTACAGGAGCGTTATGTCTACACGCCGTATGGCATGGTTCAGTTCCTAGATTCCAGTTTCAGTCCGCTCAGCGCTTCCGCATTCGCCTGGAGTTATCTCTTTACCGGCCGCGAGCGTGACGTCGAATCCACTATGCAGTACAACCGCAACCGGTACTATCACCCCAGGCTCGGCTGCTGGCTTACACGAGATCCAATGGGATATGAATCCGGAGATAACAATCTGTACCGGTATGTGGAAAATAATCCGATAGGCCTTTCTGATCCAAGTGGGTTCCAACCATGTTGTAGGCAAGAGCATCCGGATTGGCCCTTGTGCATGAATGATGTTGACGCCGAAGGTGAGGCCACCCGATTCCTTAGGCAATGGTGTGACAGGTCACAAGCCGGCATCTCTTATTGCAGGGTTATCTACCGAAGCGACACAGCGCCAATAAGGGCGTGTAGTGGAGGGACGGGGCGGCAATTTCACTGTGCTGTTTCAGTGTTTCGGAACAGACGGTGGGTAACTGATCCACGGTTTCATGTAAGTATTGCGGCGTGTAATTGTTGCAACCGAGACAATACCGAGGGACGCGATTTAAAGAACCCACATTGGAGCTCTAGGAGCGGCAACCGCCCGCCAGAGGAGTGCATGTAATGACTAACTATCGTGCTAATGAAATTAATTGCGAGCTTCCGGACAATGCAATTACATTTCCTGTCATCGAGATTCCTGATATCGTCCCTGCTAATGCGTCCATCACGATCTCTTTCATACGAATTTTAAAATGGCGGAACCAGCCAGATGAGAAAGGCCTAGTTTTCTTCGACACGGTGCTGGCTGGAGAGGACATTAGAATCCGCGTGCCTGAGGAATTGTACTATTCGATGGTGGCAGAGTTCCTTGAGCAATTGGACTTGCTGGCCAACTCCAGGCGTGGCATCGCTGAGCTAGCCACAGAAGAAGGAAGGGTTCGGATAACTCTCTCTTCTGCCGACGAGAATGTACTCGTTCGAGGGCGACTTATCGAGCCGACATCCGAATGGCCTGACAATCCATTGCCCGAAATGCAAGGGCCGTATGTGAGTTCACTACACTACGACACATCCTTTGCGTTCTTGATGTCGTGGGAGAATTGTTGCACCGCCCGGAATCAACTCCGTACAGTAGTTGATATATGGGAAGTGGCGACGGGGGAGTGATATTGCGGATCGTACAGCGGGTTGGCAGGTGCCCGTAGTAAATTGCTATACGCCTAACGCCTGGTATGGAAAGCCGGAATGCGAATCGCGGCTGGCACCCCTCTGGAATTGGGTGCATGATGATCTTTGGAAAGTTACCTGAATACGGCTGCAACCGCGCCAGCAGCCGGCTGTGGCGCAAGGACGACGTGGCGGCCACCAACTTCGACGAGTTGTATACGTACGACGCCGTGCAGCGTTTGCTCGACATCGAGCGTGGGACGCTGGATAGCCCGCCGACGTCGATCATCAATCAGCAGTTCCAGCAAGATTGGGATCTCGATCCGACCGGCAACTGGAAGGAGTTCAACGTCGCGGAATTCGGCAGCGCGACGCTCGAGCAGCAGCGCACCAGCAACACGAACAATGAGATCACGAACATCGGCGCCACGTTGGGCACGACCTGGCCCGCGCCGATCTACGACGAGGCCGGCAACATGTTCCAGATGACCAATCCGCTGGCGCCGGCCGGCGTGCGTTTTGCCATCTACGACGGCTGGGGGCGGATGGCCCAGTTCAGCAACGGTCTGTACAACCTCGGCACGTACGCTTACGACGGCCTCAATCGCCGGATCATCAAGCGCACCTACGCCAGCGGCACGCTCACCGAAACGCGCCATTGCTACTTCAGCGATCAGTGGCAAGTGCTGGAGGAGCGCGTCGGCAGCTCCACCGATCCCGATCGCCAATACGTGTGGGGCATCCGTTATGTGGATGATCTGATCCTCCGCGAACGCGACACGGACGGGAACGGCACGCTCGATGAGCGGCTGTATGCTTTGCAAGACGCGAACTGGAACGTGGTCGCGATCTGCGATAGCAGCGCCGCGGTTCAGGAGCGTTACGTTTACGAGCCGTACGGCGCTGTCGACTTCCGCGCGCCGAACTTCGGTAGCCGCGGCTCCAGCAGCTTCGCTTGGAGCTACCTCTTCACCGGCCGTGAACGCGACGTCGAGTCCGGACTACAGTACAACCGAAATCGATATCTGCATCTGCCATTGGGTTGTTGGACGCAGAGAGATCCAATGGGCTATGCGGCAGGTGATGTGAATTTGTATCGGTATGTAATTAACTCGCCACCCACACTTTTGGACCCGAATGGCAGTCAACATTTCGATTCATTTTATATCGCTAAGCGGCCTAGTGAAGTGAATGCTGCTGACGCGTTCGAGTGGTTGCTTAGCTGTGTTGCACTCCATTGGGATATTGCCTCTCCACAGAGCGGATACATTCGCGCTGGCTCAGCCGGCCCAGCCGTAAGCCATCAACCTTATACTCCTGGAAAATGGGATGAGCGTTTATACATACAGAAAAAAGGGCAGCTAGAATCTGGGCATGGAAAAGGCAAATCATGTGTTTGTGCTACTAATGACGAGATTATTGATTGCTTAAGAAAATACCCAGTATTGAAACCATATGAGGTACTCTCGAATAACTGCCACAGTGACGTGACTAAAGCAGCCCGTGCATGTTGCTTAGACGACAAAGATATATCGTACACACCGCCTTTATTCATGGGGCCATAGCTTGGATTTCACGGTTCTAGCATTCGCGCTTCTCGCAGCTCTTCTTCTAGCGCCTATCGTTCCATTTGCGATTGGTATTCGGTTGGTGTTAACTCGCCGTTTATCAGTTCGTACCATGTTGATATGTGTGACATTAGAGGCCATGGCGCTTGCTGTGTCTATTCCGGTTTGGAGGGGGCTGTTGAGTATTCATGCAGCGTATACCGAATAAAGTCGACATCGCTATTGTAGCGGACCAGCAACGTTGCTTGGTGGGCAGACGTGAAGTGGCGAAGACTTAGCGGATGGCGAAGCAGAGAGGCTGCATGCAAGGGACGAAGGCTCGCCTTGTCTGCTTGCACAAGCGATGATCTTTGGCAATTCAATGAGTTGGCCGTTCGAGCGACACGGTATTGGTGATGCGGACCGGTTATAATGCCCGGGGCGAAGCGTTCTCGGACACCAACCCGGCGGGCACGGTGACCGAGGTCACCTACGACGACGCCGGCCAGCCCGTGCAAACCGTGCAGGACGTCGGCGGCCTGGGGATCACCACCGTGATGACGTATCATGCCAACGGACAGATCGCGACCTTGACGGCCACCAACGCCGACACAGGCGCCCAGGTGACGACGTACACCTACGGCTCGACGCTGGCCGCGTCGGCCGTGGCGTCGAACGAGCTGCTGGCGCAAACCACGTTCCCCGAGGGGGACCTGGAGACGTACACTTACAACCGCCAGCAGCAGCGGACGAAGTACACCAACGGCAACGGCACGGTCCACGAGTACGATTACGACAAGCTGGGCCGTGAAATCGCCGATCGGGTGACGGCCACGGGCTCGGGGACTTCGATCAACACCAGCGTGCGGCGGATCGAGCGGAGCTACGAGGTCCGCGGGATGCTGACGACGGCCACCAGCTACAGCGCCGCGAGCGGCGGCAGCGTGGTGAACGACGTGGCCCTCACGTACAACGATTTTGGACAACTCATCAGCGATGCCCAGGAACACAGCGGCGCGGTCACCGGTTCGACGCCGAAGGTGCAGTACGCGTACGCCGACGGCAGCGCGAACGCGATCCGGCCGACGAGCATGACGTATCCCAACGGCACCGTGTTCACCTGGCTCTACGCCGGCGTCGTGTCGTCGGCGCTCAGCCGCGTGGACTTCGTGACCTGGGCCGGCAGCCTCTTCCGGCAGTGCTGGTATTTTTACCTGGGCCTGAACACGCTCGTGCGGACGAACTATCTCCTGGCCGGTATGCGCTGGGATTTGATCACCGGCAGCGGCGCCGATCCCTACGCGGGCCTCGATCGTTTTGGCCGCGTGATCGACTGCCTGTGGTACAAGTCGAGCGCGCCCACGGCCGATCTCGCCCGGCTCGAGTACGGCTACAACCGCGCCAGCAGCCGGCTGTGGCGCAAAGATGCCGTCGCGGCCACCAACTTCGACGAGTTATACACGTACGACGCCGTGCAACGTTTGATTGACATGCAGCGCGGGACGCTCACCGGTGGTCCGCCGCCGACGTCGATCATCAATCAAAAGCTCCAGCAGGACTGGACGCTCGATCCGACCGGCAACTGGAAGGCGTTCAACGTCGCGGAACTAGGCAGCGCGACGCTCGAGCAGCAGCGCGCCAGCAACACGAACAACGAGATCACGGCGATCGGCGCGACCCTGGGCACGACCTGGTCCGCGCCGATCTACGACGAGGCCGGCAACATGTTCCGGATGCCCGATCCGCTGGCGCCGGCCGGCGTGCGCTTCGCCATCTACGACGGCTGGGGCCGGATGGCCCAGTTCAGCAACGGCCTGTACAACCTCGGCACGTACGCTTACGACGGCCTCAATCGCCGGATCATCAAGCGCAGCTACACCAGCGGCACGCTCACCGAAACGCGCCATTGCTACTTCAGCGATCAGTGGCAGGTGCTCGAAGAGCGCGTCGGCAGCTCCACCGATCCCGATCGCCAATACGTGTGGGGCATCCGCTACGTGGATGACTTGATCCTCCGCGAACGCGACACGGACGGGAACGGCACGCTGGACGAACGTTTGTACGCGCTCCAGGACGCGAACTGGAACGTGGTCGCGATCTGCGACAGCAGCGCCGCCATCCAGGAACGCTATGTTTACGAGCCGTACGGCGCTGTCGACTTCCGCGCGCCGAACTTCGGCAGCCGCGGCTCCAGCAGCTTCGCCTGGAGCTACCTCTTCACCGGCAGAGAACGCGATGTCGAATCCGGACTACAGTACAACCGGAATCGATACCTGCACCTGCAGCTAGGGTGCTGGACGCAGAGAGATCCAATTGGGTTCCGTAGTGGCGATGTGAATCCGTATCGGTATGTGAAGAATGCACCAGCGAATGTAACCGATCCAAGTGGCTTAGAAGCATGGTGCAAGCAATGCCCAGGATGTATTGCGATTATCACCTCGAATATTCGTACATGCCAGTCTAGAAATTGTAGTGTGCAGAATCGCCCTAGTTATGTCAACAAATCGAATGGCTGTGGACCTGGTGGCTGGCTGGGCATTCTTATCCCAGATACCCCGTATGGATATAATTTCTCAAAATGCTGTGACGCGCACGACAAATGCTGGGGAACCTGCCGTACATCGCAATCTGCTGTAACCCATCAACAGACATGCGATATCCAATTCCTAAAATGCATGCAGCAAGTATGCAAGGCCGTTAGTGCTGGAAACATACAACAATGCTATGCTGTCGCCAATGTATATTTTGAAGCAGTATCACGAACTCAATCAGGGAAAAATAATTACCATGCTGCTCAAGAAGAAGCATGTATATGCTGCTGTTATAATTGCCCGTAATATTTCCACATCGGTTACTGAATGAGTTAATATTATAACTCCAAATAGATGATGGTTAAATTTATTCGCGATCACAAGTTCCAGGTATCTATTGCTCGCATGCTTGCTGCTGTTGGGTGGTTTGCGTGCTCTTTTGCGGTATGGTATATCCCGTTGGGTATCTCAATACGTGCAACAGCAATAATTCTGTCTCTTAGTATATTATGTGGAAGCATCGCACTCGGTACGCTCTTTGGCAACTACCGTACCTGGGTGGGAGTTGGGGGTGGGATTGCTTTTGTTATCTTAATACTCTGGTTCGGATTCATTCTGATTCTAGAGCGAGTTGGAATTTAAGTTCAAGTTTTGCTTCTTAGACCCCCAAAACTCATCAGGCGGCAAAAGATTTGAGAAAACCCGGCATCGTGGGACGAGTTGGGCTCGAACTCCATCCGAGGCAGGGGGACTTTACGGACGGTGGAGGAGCTTGGTCCGGAGCACGAGGTGGACGGCGAGGCGGTGCGGAGGGCGACGT
>CAZSPH010000102.1:0-7702 GCA_964608715.1 uncultured Gemmatimonadaceae bacterium
CCGTCACCGCCACTACTCTCGCGGTCGGCCACTGCCAGAGATTCTTCGCCACCACGGCGAAGAGGATCGACGTGACGAACATCGTCCCGGTCACTGCCACCCCGTAGGTGGCTGCCAGTGCGCCCGAGGAGCGGAAGCCGAGCACCAGCATGATGCAGGCTATCCAGAGCGCAGCGTTGATCCCGGGCATGTAGACCTGCCCCATCGCGGTGCGCGAGGTGTGGATCAGCCGCAGTCGTGGCAGGAAACCGAGCTGCATCGCCTGCTGCGCCAGCGAGAAGGCACCGGAGATCAGCGCCTGCGACGCCACCACCGCGGCACATGTGGCTATCACTATCATCGGGTTGAGCGCCCAACCGGGCACCAGAGCGTAGAAAGGTGAAACTGCTGCCGCGGGATCGATCAGCAGCAGCGCACCCTGTCCGAAGTAGTTGAGAACCAGCGCCGGCAGCACCACCGCGAACCAGGCCAGTCGTATCGGCGCCCGGCCAAAGTGCCCGAGATCGGCGTAGAGTGCCTCGCCGCCGGTGATCACCAGTACCACCGCGCCCAGCACGACGATCCCGGTGATACCCTCACGCATGAAGAACGAGAGCGCATGCCAGGGATTCAGCGCCGCGAGCACCTGCCAGTGCATCGCTATCCCGCGGATTCCCAGTGCGGCAAGACAGATGAACCAGATCACGGTGATCGGCCCGAAGATCCTGGCCACTCCCGTAGTGCCGCGACGCTGGACGTAGAAGAGCAGCGAAATGATGACCATCGCGAGCGGCACGATCCAGGGGGTGAGCGCCGGAGCGGCGAACCGGATTCCTTCCACTGCCCCGAGCACCGAGATCGCCGGGGTGATGACTCCATCGCCGAACAGCAGTGCCGCACCGAAGAGACCGATCGTGACGATCAGCCCGCGCCCCCGCGGCTTCGCCTCGGGCCGGGCCAGCGCCAGCAGCGCCATCGTTCCGCCTTCGCCACGATTGTCGGCGCGAAGGATCACCGAGATGTACTTGAACGAGACCACGAAGGTGAGAGACCAGAAGACCAGCGAGAGGACACCGAGGATGTTCCCGGCTGTCGGGGCGACACCGTGGGTCTCGCCGAACGCCTCCTTCAGTGCGTAGAGCGGTGACGTGCCGATGTCGCCGTAGACGACAGCGAGTGCTGCCGCCGCCGGGCCGACCAGCGTCCTTCCGGACGCCGGTCGACCGTCTGCCGGGTTCACGGGGTGGCGGCGCTCCCTGTCGCGATGATCGAATCGACCAGCCTGATCAACTGGTCCGACGGGATACCGCCGTAGAGACGTCCACCGACCAGTACGGTCGGAGTCGAGGTGGCACCGACACTGTGCGCCTCCTGCTGCGAAGCCTGGATCCGCCCGGCGTGACGGGTCGACTTCATGCACTCCTTCCAGGCGTCGATGTCATTGCCACCGGTACGAGCAGCCTCCGTCAGGATGTCATACGCGCGATTGGCGGCAACCCCGGGACTGCCCCATTCCGGCTGCGCCCGGTAGATGGCCGTCTTCGTCTCCCAGAACTTTCCCTGGTCATCGGCGCAGGCGGCTGCGTGGGCCGAGAGGCGCGAATGGGGGAAGTCGAGGGGCAGATCGCGGTAGCGGAAGCGGATCTTGCCAGCATCGATCAGGCGCGCCTTGACATCGGGAAACTGCACCGCCTCCCAGCCGCCGCAGTGCGAGCACTGGAAGTCGGCATATACGGTGACCTCCACCGGCGCATCGGGTGAGCCCGTGATGTAACCACGGAAGCCACTGGTGTCACTCGCCAGCACCGCCATGTTGGCCGGGATCGAGGGAGCCCCACCCGATACCTTCATGTAGATCAGCCCTGCACCTGCGGCGGCGATGCCGCCCAGCACCAGCAGGAACCCCTTCTGTCCAGCCATCGACTCTCCCGGGAAGTACCGACGTGCCATCCGCCGGACGTTTCAACATGAACCACAGCCGCCCCGCCTCGGGGCCTCTGATTGGAAAATCTACAGCGGATCTGCCGAAAACTGAACGATTTTGCTATCTTCTGCGTATATGGCACGGAATGATGGCGAGGCCGCCCGGCCTCACAATACCAACGAAGGAAGGTCAATGTCTCGCAAGAAGGCCCCTCGCACCGCACCGGCAGCACCGTCCACGATGGATCTGGCGCGGGACGAGTTGTTCAGTCATATCCTCCGCTGCGGCGTGCTCGATGCCGCCCCGGAGCACCAGAAGGAGTGGATGGACGACACGATGCAGTACCTCGCCGACCGTTACCCGTCGCTGACGGGTGAGGAACAGGCGCAGGTCCGCGTCCTCGGCGAGCGCTTCTGCCAGCCGGTCGTCAAGCGGGCTCCGGAAGTCGAAGCGGAGCCGGCGGAAGCCACCGTGTAGTGCCGAGCCGGGGGAGCTGTCGTTCCCCCGGTTCCGTTTTTCGGCAGTGCTCTCCCGGAGCTTCGGCACCGGGGGAACACCGCTCAGTCACCGCTACTCTACCACGATCTCCGTTTCGACCGGCATCGCCGGGTCGAGTGTCATGAGCACCGAACAGTACTTGCTGACACTCAGGTCTACCGCGCGGCGGACGTTCGCATCGGTCAGCCCTTCTCCAGACAGCACGAATCTCAGCACCATGCGGTTGAAGCGCTTGGGTGCCTCGGTGTTGCGGCGGCCGGTCACCTCGACCCGGAGCGACGCCAGCTTCACCTTCATCTTCTCGAGAATCATCACCACGTCGATTCCGGCGCATGAACCGGCCGCCAGCATCAGTGCGACCACCGGCGAAGGTCCGGCAGCACCGTCGCCGCCATCCATCGTGATCGTCGGTCCGTCGGGAGCTCTTCCCGAGAAGACCATTCCGCCCTGCCACTGAACCATCCCGTGCCGATAGTTGGCAGGGGCATCGATATCGACCACTGTATCACTCATGAAGCTTCGACTCGCTTTCGATGAATCCGGCTGTAGTCGAGGAGGGCATAGACCGCCGCTCCTCCGATCATCCAGGCCAGCGGCCGGAGAATGGGCCAGCCCAGCAGGAATGCCAGCAGTGCCACCAGTTGCAGCGCGGTCACGAACTTCCCTCCCGCCCGCGCGGAAACGGTGCGTGCGCCACCGGTGGCCGCACCGACGGCGACTGCAGCAGTCGCGACGATGTCCCGGAGCAGTGCCAGCACCACTTCATACCAGCTCAGTGCGCCGGAGAACAGCACCACTCCGAACGCCGCCGCCATGAAGAGCTTGTCCGCTACCGGATCGAGCACCGCACCGATCCGCGACGCGCCATAGCGGCGCGCCACCCAGCCATCACTGAAATCGGTAAGGGCCGCGGCGACCAGCACGATCAGTCGCGCCTGGGTGGAGTCGATCGCGACGAATGCCACCGCCAGCGGGAGCCTGACGAGCGTCAGCAGATCGGCGGCAGAGAGACGCGGTGGCATATGCTCGAAGCTAACCCCGAGCCCCGACCGTAAGGGCACCCCTTGTGGGTGCCCTCGTGGGTGCCCTGGGGACGTATCGATCCGGTACCTGATGGCACCCCTTGTGGGTGCCCTGGGGACGTATCGATCCGGTACCGTGAGGGTCCCCTCGTGGGTGCCCTGGGGACGTATCGATCCGGTACCGTGAGGCACCCCTCGTGGGTGCCCTGGAGACGTATCGATCCGGTACCTGATGGCACCCCTTGCAGGTGCCCTGGTCAGCCGCCTGTCGATCCTGCGTAGGGGTAGGGGCACCACGAGGGGTGCCCCTACGCCCGTCCCCCGCTGCCCAGGCTGCGATAGTGAAGGATGACCATGGCCAGGATCAGAGCAGCCAGACCGTAACCGCCGACGTGGAGCACGATGTCCCACGGCGGCAATCCGCCCCGAGCGTCGGTGGCGACCAGGTTGGTCGGCGGCAGAATCTGGTGCAGCAGCTTCACCGACCCGGATACGAAACCGGCCCGGCTCATCGGACCGAGCACTCCCTGGACCCATCCCACCAGAAATACCACGAGCCAGGCGCGGGAGGTGAGGTGCGAAATCAGCGTGACGCACCCGGCAACCAGCAGATAACCAAGTGCGGACCATGCCAGCAGCGACAATGTGAGCTGGTTGCCGCCACCGATTGCGACCTGAAACCCGACGGACATCATGACGACCCACGCCAGCAGCATCACCAGTCCGACCAGCAGTCGCTGCATGTAGAAGTCGACCGGCGAGATCCGGTGACTGAACCAGATCCGGTAGTAGCCGCTTTCGCGGTCTCCACCGATCATTCCCCCGACCGCGAGCAGAGAGGCGATCGTCAGCATCGAGGAAGTGACATTGTCCAGGATCGAGTCGGCGTTGCCGATGCCCCCATCACCGCGGGCACGGGACATCACCAGTGACAATCCGACCACTCCGACCAGGTAGATCAGACCCGGCCAGCGCAGGGCATCCCGGACCAGCCAGGGGAGGTAGCGGAAGCGACTGGGCCGGCTCATCGATCCACCACTGCCCGGAAGGCAGCTTCAAGTCTGCTTTCCACCGGGACACACTCGACCAGAACTGCTCCCGAAGAGAGAAGTCGGCCGAGCATGGCGCTGAGATCAGCGGGCGAAGCCCTGACCAGCCAGCCGCCGGACCGGCCGGGGGCGGGAATCGCTTCGGGGAAGAACTGCGGGAGATCCACCTCGCCCTCGAAAACGAGGCGCCACTGTAGTGCTCCATCTCCTCCGGCGGCGGGCCGCCCCCCGCGTTCGATCACCTGCTCCACGCGGCCTCGATTGAGGATCAGCACTCTGTCGGCCAGGCGCTCCAGTTCATCCAGGTTGTGGGAGGCAACTACCAGGAGGCGATCCGCCGCGCGATTCCTTGCCACGATGTCGCGGAAGCGCTGGGTCCAGAGCGGGTCGAGTCCGTGAGTCGGCTCGTCGAGCACCAGGATCTGTTTCTGTCCGACCAGCGCCTGCGCCAGACCGACTCGCTGCAGGTTCCCCTTGGAGAGCTGCCTTAGCTGCTTCCCGGCATGCTCCTCCAGTCCCAGCTCCTGGAGCACGTCTCCCGATCTGGCTGCGATCTCTCCACTAGGCAATCCGGCGAGAACCGCACAGCGCGTGACTGCCTCTGCGACTCCCCACCGTGGCGGCAGGTTGACCAGTTCCGGGAGATAGCCGACACCCTGCCGCTCGATGTAGTGACGAGGCTTCTGACCCTGGATCGCCACCGTTCCAGTGGTGGGATGGAGAAAGCCGAGCAGCAGCGAGATCATGGTCGACTTGCCGGCGCCATTCGGGCCGGCAATACCGACCACCTCTCCCGCACCGAGTTCGACCGTTACTGCATCGAGGGCGGTGATGGTCCGACGGGTGAAGAGTGGACGGTATGTCTTGCCGGCTTCCCGGAAAGAGATCACTCCACGATCCGGATCACACCAGCATCGGCCGCACCCCGCAGAAAGGCCTCGGCATCGGTCACCGGGATCGACACGCCGGTTTCCACCGTACCGCGCTGCGCGTATGTCTCCATGAAGTCGCGGAGCGTCCCGTCGGGCCAGCCACCCTCGACCACCTGGAGCTGCAGCAGCAGGTCGTCCCAGCTTCCCCGAAGCGTCAATCCGTCGAGCGTCGCAATGACATGCGACGGCGGTTCGCCGGCGGGACGACGATGCATCCCGGGCAGGTCCGCCATCAGCGTTCCGAACAGCTCAAGCTGACTCGGGTCGAGCCTGCTGCCATCCGGCTGCATCGACTCGATCTCGCTGATCAGCGCATCCTCCGGTGTCTCGTCGTCGGCCAGTTCGGCAAGGCGATTGAACCACGGCACCAGTTCCGCGTCCTCATCGTCGACGTCACGGGCAGCCTTGATCAGCTCGATGGTGCGCCAGACGCCGAGATCGTCGAAATGATCCTCGGGATCGAGACGGGCGAAGTGGTGGAGAGCCGGACCGTTGTCGCCACGATCGTAGAGGATGTTGGCGAGATAGATCCGCGGCTCGGCGTAGTCGGGTGCTATCGCCAGCGAACGCCTGAGCCAGTAGAAGGCGTCGGCGTCCATGCCCAGACGGTGAGCAGTGTATCCCATGCTGGCAGCGAATTCCGGTGATCCCGGATGCGCCCGCTGCCCAGTCTCGAAGAAGCGGAACGCCTCGGCGAAGAAACCTTCGCGGAAGAGTGCGCGTCCGACCTGCAGCATCAGTTCGTGATCGTCGTCCAGTTCCAGCTCGATCAGTTTCTGGAAGGATCGCAGGGCCAGTTCCACCTGGCCCAGCACCAGCGCCACCTCGCCCAGACCGGCAAGAGCATCCTCGTGCTCCGGATCGAGTACCAGCGCGATCTCGAACGCCTGTCTGGCCCAGCCGTACTCCTCGCGGGCGAGCTGGGCGTAGCCGGCTCCGACACGCAATTCCACCGCCTGCGGATGCGACGCTATCCCCTCGCGCAGCACCGCCAGCGCATCATCGAACCGGCCCTCGTTGTAGAGCTGATGAGCCTCTTCGTCGAACTCCTCGGAACTGCGGAACGGCTCCGTCATGCGGCGAGGCCTCCGGTGGGGGGACAACGGAATCTCGGCGGAGGCGGGTGGGAGGGCAAGGGACAGCGGACGGCGAACGGCGAGCAGCAAACCGATCACCCGCCGCCGTCAGGCGGCGGTGATGGTGCCACCATACCGTCGTCATCCCGACCGAAGCGATTGCGCAGCAATCGCGAAGTGGAGGAATCTGCTTTCTCGGATCATGGCGGAGAAGCAGATTCCTCGACTCCGGCGGCTACGCCGCCTTCGCTCGGAATGACGGTTCGCTGATCGCCGTTCGCCGTCATCCGAGATACGGATACCGCCAGTCCACCGGAGGAGCGCCGACTTCCTTGATAGTCCGCGGCGAGACCCAGCGGTACAGGTTCAGAATGCTGCCGGCCTTGTCGTTGGTACCGGAGGCGCGCCCGCCGCCGAAGGGCTGCTGGCCGACCACCGCACCGGTGCACTTGTCGTTGACGTAGTAGTTGCCGGCGGCATTGCGGAGTGCCGCATCGGCTTGCACCACCGCGCGACGATCCTGCGCGAAGATCGCGCCGGTAAGCGCGTACTCCGAAGTCTCATCGATCAGCCTGAGCACGTCTCCCCAGGCCGAGTCGTCGTAGACGTATGCGGTGAGGATCGGACCGAAGAACTCCTCGCGCATCATCCGGTGACGCGGATCATCGACCCGGGCCAGGGTGGGTCGGATGAACCAGCCGGTGCTCCGATCGGCAGTGCCGCCGGCGACGATCTCCACTCCGGCGTCACTCTTCGCATCGACCAGGACACCGTCAAGCTTGGTGAACGACCGCTCGTCGATCACTGCACCGACGAAGACTGAGAAGTCCGCCGGATCGCCCTGCTTCATCGAGGCCATCTCGGCGGCCATCCGTTCCTTCACCGCCGGCCAGAGCGACTTCGGGATGTAGCAGCGCGAAGCCGCCGAGCACTTCTGCCCCTGGTATTCGAACGCGCCACGCAGCAGTGCGGTCACCAGGGCCGGTACATCGGCGCTGGGGTGAGCCAGGATGAAGTCCTTGCCGCCGGTCTCACCGACGATCCGGGGATACGAGCGGTAGCGGTCGAGATTCTGTGCCGACGCCTGCCAGAGCTGGCGGAACACCGCGGTGGAGCCGGTGAAGTGGATGCCGGCGAAGTGCGGCGAAGCGATCACCTTTTCGCTGGTGCGCACCGGGTCGCCGGGAATGAACTGGATCACGCCCGGAGGAAGCCCCGCCTC
>CAZSPH010000103.1:0-4421 GCA_964608715.1 uncultured Gemmatimonadaceae bacterium
CATTCACGATCGCGACCGAGTAGCGCTGCTCGTCCAGCGCGTCGTCCACCGAGCCACGTTCCATCGAGGCTGACACGGTTATCTCGGCCAACTGCGTCGCCTGGGGTGTCAGAGTGACGTCGAATTCAGTCACCTTCCCGGGTTCGACAGCGATACCGGTGACCGTCTTGGGCGCAAAACCGATTCCGGTCACCCGCAGCGTGACAATCGTGCTACCGAGGCCGACAATCTGATACCGGCCGTCGATACTGGTGGCAGCACGGACTCCGCCTGCCTCGACATTGGCGCCGGCGATGGCCGTGCCATTGGATCCGTTGATCACCCTGCCGGTCAGGCGTGCCGTCTGCTGCGCCGTGAGCGGGGTTGCTGCCGTTGCGAATGCGAGTACTGCGACTGTCGTAGCGATCGTGCGCATCTGAGCCATCCCGTAGCCGTTGTCCATGGGTGACAACGATCACGTGGCTCAGTGACGATCATGTAACGTTCATTGTGTCGATCGTGTCACGATTCAGGAATCGGGCACTTCGGCGGCCGCCAGGATCGACTCGGCCAGCTCTGCTATCCCGTCGCCGCGCTCGGCTGATACCGGCTGCAACTGGTCGGCGCTGACCCCCAGTTCGGTGGCCCGGTCCCGGACTGCGGCTTCCCGCTGACGCTGAGTGAGCTTGTCCACCTTGGTGAGTACGGTGAGAGTCGGAGTTCCCGATCTCACCAGCAGTTCATGGAACGCCACATCGTCCTTCGACGGGGGGTGGCGGGCATCGAGCAGCCACACCACTCCGCTGAGCGAGGTCCGCTGCAGCAGCAGTCGCTCCAGCATCTTCCGGTAGGCGACTCGCTCACTCTTGGTGACCCTGGCATAGCCGTAGCCGGGGAGATCGAGAAAATAGAGACCCTGCAACCGGAAGACATTGAGGAGTTGGGTTTTGCCGGGCGTACCCGACACCCGTGCAAGCTGCCTGCGCCCGGTCAGCGCATTGAGCAGCGACGACTTGCCGACATTCGAGCGACCGATGAACGCGAATTCCGGCAGCGGCGGGTCAAGCGGATACAGCGGGTCGGGGAAGGAGCCGATGAAATCTACCGGTTTTCCTGCAAACGGGGTCGGTGTTCTCACCGGGACTCAGGCTTCCTTCTTCTGGCGGAGCTGCTCGGTCACTAGAAGGGGCTGCTTGCCCTCGGTGATCGTCTCCGGAGTGATGATCACTTCGCGGACATCGCCGCGGGTGGGCAGGTCGAACATGATGTCGGTCATCACGCCTTCGAGGATCGCCCTCAGGCCGCGCGCACCGGTCTGGCGCTTCACTGCCTTCTGTGCAACGGCGGCGAGTGCCTCGGGAGTGATGGTGAGGCCGACGCCGTCGATCTCGAAGAGATGGCGGTACTGGCGTACCAGCGAGTTCTTCGGTTCGACCAGGATCCGCATCAGAGCATCCTCGTCGAGGGCGTCGAGCGCTACCAGGACCGGCATCCGGCCTACCAGCTCCGGGATCATTCCGAAGTGGAGCAGGTCGTCCGGCTCGGCCAGCTCGAAGATGTTGCGGTCGTCGCCGACCCTGACGGCAGTCTCGGCTTCTCCGTCGGCGAATCCGATCCGCTGCCGCCCGAGTCTGGATTCGACGATCTTCTCCAGCCCGTCAAAGGCGCCGCCACAGATGAAGAGGATGTTCCGCGTATTGAGCTGGATGTACTCCTGCTGCGGATGCTTGCGTCCACCCTGCGGCGGCACGCTGGCCACCGTTCCCTCGAGAATCTTGAGCAGTGCCTGCTGCACTCCTTCTCCCGAGACGTCGCGGGTGATGCTGACGTTCTCGCTCTTGCGGGCGATCTTGTCGATCTCGTCGATGTAGACGATCCCGCGCTCGCAGTTGCCGACGTTGAAGTCGCCGGCCTGGAGGAGCCGTACCAGAATGTTCTCTACATCCTCGCCGACGTAGCCCGCCTCGGTGAGGGTGGTCGCGTCGGCAATCGTGAATGGGACGTCCAGCATCCGGGCCAGCGTCTGTGCCAGCAGCGTCTTGCCGGTTCCGGTCGGACCGATCAGCAGGATGTTCGATTTGTCCAGTTCGACATCGCCATCCTGCGCGGAGGCGTTGATCCGCTTGTAGTGGTTGTACACAGCCACTGCGAGCGTCCGCTTCGCGCGGTCCTGCCCGATCACGTACTCGTCGAGCGTATCCTTGATCTCGAGCGGAGTGGGAACCGGCTTCCGAGCCTCGGTCTGCTCACGCTCCTCATCCTCCGCCAGGATCTCGTTGCAGAGGGTGATGCACTCGTTGCAGATGTACACCGAAGGGCCGGAGATGAACTTCCGGACCGAATCCTTGCTCTTGCCGCAGAACGAGCAGCGGAGATGCTTGTCGTTGGACATCGTGGCTACCACCCTTGGGTCCGTTCGATCAACGGACCCGGACGAGCGTCAGGCCCCCTGCTGGGGAGCCTTGCGCGGAGTGAACACGGTATCGATCAGTCCGTACTCCCGCGCCTCCTCGGCACTCATGAACCGGTCACGGTCCATGTCGCGCTCGATCCGGTCCAGCGGCTGACCGGTATGGCGGGCGTACAGCTCGTTCATTCTTCCCCTGAGGTAGAGGATTTCCCTGGCCTGGATCTCGATGTCGGCTGCGGTACCCTGGGTCCCGCCAGAAGGCTGATGGATCATGACCCGGGCATGAGGCAGGGCGGCACGCTTGCCGGGAGTGCCGGCGGCCAGCAGGAACGATCCCATCGATGCTGCCATTCCCATGCAGATCGTGTTGATCGGCGCCCTGAGATGCTGCATCGTGTCGTAGATCGCCATCCCGCTGGAGACCACGCCGCCAGGGGAGTTCAGATAGAGGTAGATGTCCTTCTCGGGATTGTCGGCTTCGAGAAAGAGGAGCTGGGCGATCACGATGTTGGCGACATCGTCGTTGATCGGCGCGCCGAGGAAGACGATCCGGTCCATCAGGAGACGGGAGAAGATGTCATACGTCTTCTCCCCTCTCGAAGAGCGCTCGATGATGTACGGCGGGTAGATCGAGGCGTAGGTCAAGCCGTAGTCTCCGTCACTGTCGAATTTTCCAGCAGCCAGTCGAAAGTCCGATCCACCGTGA
Source organism: uncultured Gemmatimonadaceae bacterium (assembly GCA_964608715.1). Classification (GTDB taxonomy): domain Bacteria; phylum Gemmatimonadota; class Gemmatimonadetes; order Gemmatimonadales; family GWC2-71-9; genus Palsa-1233. The sequence goes on from CAZSPH010000103.1 coordinate 3,096, forward strand.
TCTGGCGAGCCAGATCGTCGAGCCGCTTCGCCTTCTCGAACTCGGCGTAGACCGCTCCCGGAGTCGTCCCGCGCGCCGTGGCGATCTCGGCCAGCCGGGCGTCCACATCGGCTTCCACCGAATGCAGGTTCCGGGCCGTGGCCACCGCGTCGAGGACCAGCTCACGCCGCACCTGCCGCTCCGCCACCGGAGTGAAAGCCGAAACGAAGGCCTCCCCCTGAGAAGCGTCGATCTGGTACATCTCGGCGAAGGCGCCGAGCATCCGCCGCACCAGGGTCGGTGGGGCCGGCACGTCGTTGGCCTCGATCAGCCGGTCGACGAGCTGATCACGGACACCCGAATCGGCGGTCCGGATCGCTTCCTGCTCCAGATCGGCCCGGACTGCTTCGCGGAGCGCCTCCAGCGAGGCGAAGTCGCCGATCTCCCGGGCGAAGGCGTCATCCATGGGCGGAAGATCGCGTACTTTGACGTCATGCAGGGTGACCCGGAGCTGCCTCACCTCGCCACGCCGCGCCTCATCGACGTGGTCGTCAGGAAAGCGGACCTGGACCTCGCTGGTCTCGCCGGGCAGCAGTGTTGCGATCGCTTCCTCCAGGTCAGGGATGGCCTGCCCCTCTCCGAGGATCATCGTGTGCGGCGAGGCACCGGTCGAGCCCGATTCGTCCATCTGTTCCACGGTAACGGAGACGAGCTGACCGGGGGAGGGACGCACTCCTGCGCCTGCCGGCACCCAGGAGGCCTTCTGGTCCTGGAGCTTGGCGAGCTGCTCGTCGACCTGGGCGTCGGTCACCGACGCAAGCGTACGGCTGACACTGAAACCGGTCATCGTGGCCAGTTCCAGCCGGGGTCGGACCTCGACGATCAGTTTGAACTTCAGCGGTTCGCCGTCGTGGAAATGCAGATCGGCGACCTGTGGATCCGACATCGGCTGCAGCTCACCGGCATCGAGTACCATCCGCCAGGTCTCGCGGACCGCGTCTTCGAGGATGAACTGACGGATCTCGGAGGCGAAGCGCTTCCGGACCATCGCCTCGGGCGCATGGCCCTTGCGGAATCCCGGGAGCCGGACCTGGGAGGAATACTGCTTCGCGGCCCGCTTTTCGGTGGCGGTCAGGTGCTCCACGGGGACGGTTACCTGCAGGGTGCGGGATGCAACATCCTGCTCGGTCGTCTCGAAAGTGATATCGGTCATAGCCCCGAAAGATAATGCCGGGCGGGTAGCGAGGGCAGGAGGCTGGAGTAAGGGCGCAGCATGCTGCGCCCGTACGATCGGGGCTCTGCCTACAATCGAGGCTCTGCCCCCGATCGAGGCTCTGCCCCCGATCG
>CAZSPH010000103.1:4521-7541 GCA_964608715.1 uncultured Gemmatimonadaceae bacterium
GGCGGGGATGATGCCGGAGGGATATGAAGGGCGCAGCATGCTGCGCCCGTACGATGGAGATCCATGCCTGGGGCAGGGGATGACGGGATGCGAACGCCGGGAGTCGAACCCGGACCCCTTGCGGGACAGGATCCTAAGTCCTGCGCGTCTGCCAGTTTCGCCACGCTCGCCTGAATGCCCCGACAAGAATAGACCGTGGGGCACTTCCTCCCAAGGCCGCTCCCCTTCCGGGGCAGGGGTACGCTACCTTTCAGATCAGGACCGAACTCCTTCGTGAGGAACCTCGTGCGACTCCGTTCGTATGCAGCATCTGCCGCCGTGATCGCGGTGGCCATCTTCTCGGCAGCTTGTGGTGACAGCCGCGTCGGCAAGCTCTCTGTCGGGATCTCTCGTGACAGCGTCGATGTGGTGATGGGCGATTCCCCCCACCGGACCGAGAACTATCTCACCGAGGGGAAGCTCTGGGACGTGCTCTACTACGCTCGCAAGGGCACACCCGCCTCCGATTCGATCGAATGGCGCCAGCTTTCCCCGGTGATCCTGGCTGACGGCGTGCTGGTCGGCTCCGGCTGGGCGTTCTGGGATGGCGAGGCAGCACGTCTCCGCATCGATGCTCCCGCGAAGAAGTAGTCGCGGAATACCGACATGCGAGACGGGGGGTCCGGTGCCGACAGGCATCGGACCCCTCGCTGCTTCTCTCATCGCGATCAGTTCCGCGAGTCGAGTACCCTGATCCGTTCGATCCGGGTGCGGGAGCCGCTCTGCGCGTCGGGACTGAGGATCTCGAGAGTGAGTACGCCATTGTGTCCCGCACCGGCAGCAGCGGTCTTGAGGTCCGCTTCCGTCCGGATCGGCTTACCCTCGACCGCGGTGATGATGTCACCGGGACAGCCGCGCACGGATATGGGGCAGAGTCGCAGGGATGCTGCCGAGAAGAGTGCTACATCCTTCACCAGCACTCCACGGGTATTGGGAGGCAGTCTCAGGTCACGGACCATCTCCGGGGTCACCGCCTCGACCCCGATGCCGAGGCGGTTGGCCTTGGCGAGTTCGTCGTCGGCCGGGCGCACCGGGGTGGGAGGGACCGAGGTGTCCTCACCCGGAACCAGGTCGAGCCGGACGTCGATTTCGGATCTTCTGCCCCCGGGACCACGAGCGATCTCGACTCGCACCTGATCGCCCGGACGGCGGAAGCCCACCATCTGCTGAAGCTGTGCCACGTAGGTCACCGGAGTCCCATCGACCGAAATGATCACATCGCCCGGCTGCAGGCCGGCCCGTCGGGCGGGCGAGTCCTCCGAACCGAACTCGTCGATCTTCACGCCCACGATCGAATCCAGTTCGAGATAGGCGGCATCGTCCTGGGTGACGTCACGGACCAGCACTCCCATGCCGGTGCGTTCGACCTTGCCGGTGGTGATGAGCTGTGACATCACTGACCGCGCGAGGTCGATCGGGATCGAGAACGCGTAGCCTTCGAACGCTCCGCTGGCCGATGCGATCACCGAGTTGATTCCGATTACTTCACCACGCACGTTGACCAGCGGCCCACCCGAGTTGCCACGGTTGATCACGGCGTCGGTCTGAATGAAGTCGGTGATGCTGAGACCGAGGCTGCCCGCCTCCGGCAGCCCCCGTCCCTTGGCGGAGATGATCCCCTGGGTGACAGTGAAGGTGAGCGACCCGCCGAGCGGATTGCCGATTGCCAGGACCCACTCCCCAACGCGCGCCGAGGAAGAGTTGCCGAGGGAGGCCGGCTTGAGGCCGGTGGCATTGATCCGCAGTACGCCGATGTCGGTCATCTTGCTGCTGCCCACCACTTCGGCCGGCACCACGCGCCCGTCGAGCAGACGGACCGTGATGTTGCTCATGTTGTCGATCACATGGTGGTTGGTCAGGATGTAGCCATCGGTGGAGACGATGAAGCCGGTGCCGGTGGAACGGAGCACACCCGGGCGCTGCTGCTGTTCGGGCTCGAAGAGTGGCAGCCCCTGCTGCGTCTGCGGCTGGCGGCGATTCGGCGAGGCAGTCTGCTGCGCATCGATGAAGACCACCGACGGTTTCACCGCTTCGGCGACGGCAGCGAATGCCTCGCTGAGGTCGGCAAGCGGCCGGGCCGAGGGGATTTTCGGCGGATCGACCTGGGCAATCGGAGTGAGCTGTGCCGGTCCGCTGTTCTGTGCCAGCGAGGGGCGGGGGAAATTGAGCAGCCCCGCGAAGAAGAGTCCGAGGACAAAGGCCAGCGTCATCAGGACGATGAACTTGAGCCAGTTGCGAGAGTGCTGCGACATCTTGCCGGATATCCTTGTCTGTGCGTCGGGCCGGGGATCACCCCGGCCCGTCATTCCTCATTCTTCAAGATACCATGCCCGATCAGGCCTTGGGCGGTTCCTCCACGATCTCGTAGTCGGCTTCGACCGCATCGTCACCGGCGGATCCTGTTTCGGCTCCGGCACCGCCATCGGGCGGGCTGTCGGTGCTGCCGCCGCTGGCGCTCTGATAGAGCGCCGCACCGGCTGCCGAGTAGGCCATGTTCAGCTCGTCGAGCGCCGAACGGATCGCTCCCTGTTCGCCGGTACGGAGAGCTTCCTTCGCACCCTCGACTGACTTGTCAAGCCGCTCCTTGTCGCCGGCCTGCAGCCGGTCGACCCACTCCTTCGAGTCCTTCTCGACCTTGTACACCAGCCCGTCGAGCTGGTTGCGGGCTTCGATCTGCTCCCGGCGCTCCTGGTCGGCCTTGGAGTTGGCCTCGGCCTGCTTGACCATCGCGTCGATGTCGGCGTCGGAGAGCCCGCTCGACGACTCGATCCTGATCTTCTGCTCCTTGCCCGACGCCTTGTCCTTGGCCGAGACGTGCAGGATGCCGTTGGCGTCGATGTCGAAGGCGACCTCGACCTGCGGCATGCCGCGCGGAGCGGGCGGAATTCCGGTGAGCTGGAACTTGCCGATCGTCCGGTTGTCCTGGGCCAGCTTGCGCTCGCCCTGCAGCACATGGATCTCGACCGTGGTCTGATTGTCTT
>CAZSPH010000104.1:0-7520 GCA_964608715.1 uncultured Gemmatimonadaceae bacterium
CCTTCGGTCCAGATGGTCTCGATTGCCGCGAGCAGCCTGCCGTTCGAATAGGTGTCGATCAGGTTGAACGACAGTCCGAAATGGGTGCTGTGCGGCAGGTCGATCCCGGCACCGCTCAGTCGCGCCCTGCCGACATTCTGGAAGGCGAGAGCGAGTGCGGCGATGTCGAAGACTGCGACCGTGATGCCGAGGTCGTTGGTGAGCGAGCGGGCGACGGTACCTGTGGTGTCTTTGAGCGCGACGTACTTCCCGCTGGCCCCGAGGTGGATACCGCGGAGGCGATAGCTGAGCGCACCCACCCACTGGAGATTGTCCCGGATCGGCCCGTCGGCGAAATCGGCAAAGCGGTATCCGCCACCCGCGCTCACCCGGCCTACTCGCAGTCCTGCTGCACCGGTGGTGTACCACGAATCGTCGGGGAGACGGGCATAGGCTCCCTCGATCGAGAGGCGACGGAGCGGCCCGATCGCCGAGGGATTGTCGAACACCACCGCGGCATCGCCCGGCAGGGCAGCAGAAACCCCGGACATTCCCGCAGCCCGGACCGAAGCGGGGAATGCAGCCAGCGCCGGAAGACGGGTACCCGCCGCATCACCGCCATCCTGTGCCGCAAGCGGGGCGGTTGCCAGCAGCAGCGCCAGCGCCGCCAGCCTCACCGGAGTCTCACCACCGCGAATCTCGGTTCCACCGCCGAGGGTACTCTTCCCGCACCGCCCGAACCACCGAGCTTGAGAGTCGTCGGCTTCGAGCCGGCTGGCACGACTACCAGGAAGTGCTGACCTGATCCCGCGCGAAGCGTCCCGGTACCGGTGTAGCTGCCGGCCACCCGGATCGGTGACAGCGGATACTGCGAACCGAAGTTGGCCGCGAAGATCGAACGGAGGTTCAGGGTGGCATAGCGGAGATTGCCGGTGCCGCCGTAGCTCGGATGGTCGTCGAGCCAGTTGGCCAACTGCCACTCGCCCACCAGTGTCGCCATTCCCTTGCCCGTCACCTGTTCGATTGCGGCGGCGCCCGCAGAGCTGGACGTCAGCAGGTTCCTGGTCAACGGTGTTCCCCTGGCCGGATCGGTGGCGTGATGATCTGCCAGCCACCTGACGAACAGCCAGCCGGCGCCGCGACCGGCGAGGGAGACACCCTCGTCGCTCAGCAGCGGTGTCGCCTGCAGCGAGCCGAGGTAGTCGTGCGCGTTGTAGATGTTGCCGCTGCCGAACTGACTGTAGCAACTGGTGGACTGTGGGCAGTACTGGTCGGGAATGAAGCGCTGACCCAGCTCCTCGGCGAAGTGCGAGAGTCCCTCGGCCAGCCATACCGGATGATCCGATCGACCGTTCTTCAGCACCCGCTGGTTGAACGAAATCATGTGCTGCAGCTCGTGAATCAGCACCGGCGGCAGCGAGCGTATCGCCGTCGTACGGGTAACCGCAGGACAGTTGCCGGCAGCGGGTTTGGGCGCAAATGCGAAGAAGACTTCGCGCCTGTTGCTGCCGGGATACGAGAAGAGCAGATCACCGCCAAAGAAGTAGCCGACGGTCCGTCCGTTGGTGCAGTCGGTGGTCAGATCGTTCACCGCCGGAGTGATCACGATCGCGATGTGACCGTCGCCGTCGAGATCCGACTCGGTACCGAAGGTCAGCGTATCGAGCGGATAGAGGTAGTCGTCGAACACCGTCCCGAGACGATCGATGTCGTCCTGGGTGAGCGCGTCGGCGCCGACCGGCACGTTGTCGTCGACATGGATCACCCCGCGGTCGCCGACATACCGTATCGTGGTCGTGATGTCATTGACTCCGGTGCAACTGATGTTGCGACAGACCTTGAACTGGTCCTTCGCACCGACCACCGGTGGGGGGCGTCGACTGAGTGACAGGGGCTGATCCAGGAGATATCCTGCCGCAACCGCCTCGCGCTCGAGCCGACGGATATTGTCATGCAGCTCGCCGCCCGGGCCGTCGGGAACCGCTTCCATCCCGGACGGTGCCTGTGGCGCCGGGCTGGCGAGAACCGCACCTGCCCCCTCCTCCCCCTGCCCGATCGCCAGGGTGAACCCGCCCGAAGTCCCGGCAGCCGTCTCCCTGGACACCCCCGAATAGGCCACCACCAGATACTCCCGCTCGGCCTCACCCGGCTCCAGGTCGACGCAGTTGCTCTCCCGGACCGCATCGACCAGTCGGCTGGCACCGACCGCCAGTGCGATCTCGGGCCGACTGGCACAACTGATCCCGGAGCCGTCAGGTGGTGTCGATCCCACCCCGCTGCCGCATGCGACGGTGAGCAGTGTCAGCAGGGCCGGGCCCAGAAATCGATCGCGGTTCATGCCAACTCCAGAGCGAGGCAGGCGACGGGGAGATACAGAGCTAAGCCTAAGCACCACAATGACTTTTGACAATGGCGACCGATCCGGATACGATTGGCGTCAGCGATGGCATTCGTACACCTGCATACCCACAGCGAGTACTCCCTGCTGGACGGCGCCAACCGGCTCCCCGAGCTGGTCAGCTACGTCAAATCGATGGGGATGGACTCGCTCGCGGTCACCGATCACGGCAACCTGCACGCCGCCCGCCGGTTCTACGACGAGGCGAAGTCCCATAAGATCCGCCCGATCCTGGGGTTCGAAGCCTACATGGCCTTCGGACCCCGCCAGGCCACCGGACGGCCGTCCTGGGCCCCTGCCAACTATTCCCATCTGGTTCTGCTCGCCCAGTCCAAGGAAGGGTACCGGAACCTCGTCAAACTGACCTCAATCGGGTTCACCGAGGGCTTCCATCGGCGGCCAAGGATCGACCGCGAGGTGCTGGAGCGGCACTCCGAGGGAATCGTCTGTCTCGCAGCCTGCCTCTCGGGCGAGGTAGCGCTCTGGCTCCGTCAGCAGCGGATGGACAAGGCCCGCGAGACGGCGAGCTGGCTCGCCAGCATCTTCGGCCCCGAGCGATTCTTCCTCGAGATCCAGGACCACGGCATCGAGGACGAGCTGCTGGTCAAGGATGGGATGCTGGAACTGGGGCGTGAACTCGGTCTCGGAGTAGTGGCCACCAACGACGCCCACTACCTCAAGCGCGAAGACGCCGAGGCACATGATGTTCTGCTGGCGATCGGAACCGGCGCCGACTTAGATGATCCGAAGCGCTTCCGCTTCACCGGCAGCGAATCGTACGTCAAGAGCGAAGCGGAGATGCGGCAGCTCTTCGCCGGCCACGAAGAGACCATCGACCTGACGCAGGCAGTGGCCGATCGCTGCGAGTTCGATTTCGAGAAGCGCTACTTCGTCCCCGAGTTCCCCCGCCCGCCGGAGTTCACCGACGACAACGAACTGCTCCGTCACCTGACCACCGAGGGTCTGGAGCAGCGGTACGGTACATCGTTGCCGACAGCGGTGGTGGAGCGATGCGACTACGAACTTTCGGTGATCTCGAACTCCGGCTACGCCGGCTACTTCCTGATCGTCCAGGACTTCATCGCCGCGGCCCGGGAGCGCGGCATCCCGGTGGGGCCCGGGCGTGGCTCGGCGGCGGGATCGATCGTCGCCTACGGGCTCGGAATCACCAATGTCGATCCCCTGAAGTTCGACCTGCTCTTCGAGCGCTTCCTGAATCCCGAACGCGTCTCGATGCCCGACATCGACGTCGACTTCTGCTTCGAGCGCCGCGGCGAGGTGATCGAGTACGTCCGCAACCGCTACGGCAAGGACTCGGTCGGCCAGATCATCACCTTCGGAACGATGAAGGCCCGAGCTGCGGTGAAGGACGTCGCCCGCACCCTCGGTGTTCCGCCGGGCGAGGCCGACAAGCTCACCAAACTGATCCCGTCCGGCCCCGCCTTCTCGATGACCGCGGCCGAAGCGACAGAGAAAGTCGACGACCTGAAGGTACTGCTCAAGGGGAACGACTCGTACCGCCGGGTGTTCGACTATGCCTCGCGGATCGAAGGCCTCTCGCGGCATACCTCGGTGCATGCTGCCGGAGTCGTCATCGCACCGGGTCCTCTTGACGACTATGTCCCGGTATGCATTGCACCGGGCAAGGGCGAGTCGAGCGACACCATCATCTGCCAGTACGAAATGGGAGCACTCGAGAAGGTCGGGATGCTCAAGATGGACATCCTCGGCCTCAAGACGCTGACGGTGATCCACGATGCAGTCGAGATGATCGCGGCCAGCACCGGCGAGCGGATCGACGTCGACGCACTGCCGCTCGATGATCCCGCTTCCTATGAGATGCTCCGGCGCGGTCGCACCGCCGGCGTATTCCAGTTCGAATCGCCGCTCGCCACCGAGACACTGCGGGCGATGCGCTGCGACCGCTTCGACGACCTGGTCGCCTCCAACGCCCTGCTCCGCCCCGGTCCGCTGGATGCCGGGATGCACACCGTCTTCATTCGGCGCAAGACCGGACAGGAAGAAGTTTCCTATCCGCATCCCGATCTCGAAGAGATCCTGAAACCGACCCTGGGGGTGATCACCTACCAGGAACAGTTGATGCGGATCGCCAACGTGATTGCCGGCTTCTCGCTCGCCGAAGCGGACGTCCTCCGCAAGGCGGTGGGCAAGAAGGATGCGGGCCTGATCCGCAAGGAGCTTGGCAGGTTCACCGAACGGGCGGTGAAACTCGGCCACACGAAGCAGCTCGCCGAGCATCTGGCGGGACAGATCGAGACCTTCGGCCGCTACGGTTTCAACAAGTCGCACTCGGTCGCCTACTCGCTCCTCTCGCTCCAGACCGCCTGGCTCAAGGCGCACCATCCCGCCGAGTTCATGGCGGCGCTGCTTTCGTCGGAAATCGGCAACACCGACAAGGTGGTGCAGTACATCAACGAGGCGCGCGACCTGGGACTCGAAGTACTCCCTCCGGACGTCCACGAATCGGGATTCAAGTTCACCGTTGTCGGCGGCAACCGGATCCGGTTCGGCCTCGGCGCGGTGAGAAACGTCGGCGGAGGTGCCATCGAGTCGATCATCGCCGCGCGCGCGTCCGGACGGTTTGCCGATCTCTTCGACTTCGTGAACCGGGTGGACACCAGACTCTGCAACTCGCGGGTGGTGGAATCGCTGATCGCGGCGGGAGCCTGTGATTCACTGGAAGGACACCGCGCCCAGCAGGCAGCGGCCCTCGAAGTCGCCTTCCGCGAGTCGCAGCGACTTCAGGAGGATGCCGCGGCCGGACAGGAATCCCTGTTCGGTGATCCATCCGCCGCGGCATCGGTCAAGCCTACCCTGCCGGTGATGGAGCAGTGGTCCGAGTCGGACCGGCTCGTAAAGGAGAAGGAGGCGATCGGCTTCTTCATCTCAGGACATCCGCTGGAGAAGCATCGCGCCGCGGTGGAACTCTACGGCACCCGGACCACCGCCACGCTGGATGAGTGGAGCGAGCATCCGGTTGCGATCGGTGCCGTAGCCACCGCGGTGAAACGCCTGATCTCGAAGAAGACGGGCAAGGAGTACGCCCGGGTGACCCTGGAGGATTTCCACGGCACCGCGGAGGCGATCATCTTCCCCGAAAGCTGGGCCAAGCTCAACCAGTCGGTAACGGTCGACAGCGCGCTGCTGCTGGCCGGCGGCTACTCGGCCCGGGACCGGGGCGAGGACAGCGCCCCCTTCATCGTCGAGTCGGTAAGGCCCCTGGCCGACCTGGAGCGCGCTGGCGCCGTGGGGGTCGAGGTCCGCTGGCTCGGCAACCGCCCGGAGGTTGCCGGGACTATCGCCAGGGTGGCCGCAGCCCACCCCGGGCCCGCTCCGCTCTATATTCTGTGGACGGATGGGGACGGCACCACCGCACGGCTGCGAGCCAGGCGTTTCAAGGTGCACCCCGGAGAAGACACCATCGATGCGTTCCGGGACCTGGTCGGTCGCGAGGCCGTGTCATACGTTCGCGCGGAGTAGCACGGCATGGCAATCAACTACGCCCTCGAGTTCGAGAAACCGCTTGCCGAGCTGGAACGCCAGATCGACGAGCTGCGTCAGGTCGGCCGGGAGCGCGGTATCGACGTGGATACCGAGCTGGCTACCCTGCAGGACAAGCTCGAAGCGAAGCGGCTGGACATCTACAGCCATCTCGCGCCGATGCAGCGGGTGCTGGTCGCGCGACATCCGCGCCGCCCGTACACCCTGGACTATCTCTCCTCGATCTTCACCGACTTCATCGAACTCCACGGCGACCGCCTCTTCCGCGACGATCCCGCGATCGTCGGCGGCTGGGCCCGGCTGGCCGGCCAGTCGGTGATGGTGATCGGTCACCAGAAGGGCCGCGACACCAAGGAGAACATCAAGCGGAACTTCGGAATGCCCAACCCCGAAGGCTATCGCAAGGCTCTCCGGTTGATGCACATGGCCGCCCGGTTCGAGGCACCGATCATCACGCTGATCGACACTCCGGGAGCCTATCCCGGACTTGGCGCCGAGGAGCGCGGCCAGTCGGAAGCACTGGCGAGGAACATCCTGGAGATGTCGGCTCTTCCCACGCCGATCATTTCGGTGGTGATCGGAGAGGGCGGTTCGGGCGGAGCGCTGGCGCTGGGAGTGGCCGACCGGATTCTGATGTTCGAGAACTCGGTCTACTCGGTGATCTCGCCCGAAGGATGCGCCGCGATTCTCTGGAAGGACGCTTCCCAGCGGGAGCGTGCTGCGGAGGCGCTCAAACTCACCGCCGACGATCTCATCCGTCTCGGCATCGTGGACGAGATCATCGAGGAGCCGACCGGTGGTGCCCATCATGACCCCGAAACTGCCGGCGAGGCGCTCAGGGCATCGCTGATCAGACACCTCGCCGAACTGCGCAAGATCAAGGGCGAACGTCTGGTCAAGCGCCGGCACGACAAGTTCGCCGCAATGGGCGCGTACGCCGAAGCCTGATGTCACAACTTGTCGAGGTACGGTTCAAGGGGACGAGACGCGGCCAGTTCACCTGGCCCGCCGATTCTCCTCCTCCCCGAGTCAATGATCCGGTCATCGTCCGCAGTGAACATGGCCTCGACCTCGGCTTGGTGCACCGCACCTCAGGGGGCGGATGCGATGGATGCACTTCATGCGGACCGCCCGACGAGAATGCGGCCCCCCCCGTCGATGGGTCATCCGATCAGCCGACGGTGCTTCGGGCAGCCGACACCGACGATCTGGCCCGCCATCGTCAGTTGCGCGAAGAAGAGGACACGGCACGAGTGGCGATAGCGGCCCGGGTCCGCCAGATGGAGCTGTCGATGCGGATCTCCGACGTCGAATGGCAGTGGGACCGCAACCGCCTCACCGTCTACTTCACCGCCGATCACCGGGTCGATTTCAGAGCACTGGTGCGTGATCTGGCCAGCACCTATCGCGCCCGGGTCGAACTGCGCCAGATAGGAGTGCGAGAGGAAGCTGCCCGGATCGGCGGAATCGGTCGCTGCGGCCGGGAACTCTGCTGCTCGACCTGGCTCACCGAACCGGGACCGGTGAATCTCGGCCTGGCCAAGGATCAGAACCTCTCGCTCAATCCCGCACAGATATCGGGTGGATGCGGGAGACTGCTCTGCTGCCTCAAGTACGAGCA
>CAZSPH010000105.1:0-7516 GCA_964608715.1 uncultured Gemmatimonadaceae bacterium
CGATCCCGCTAGATTCCGGGGTTGACCATGACCGGCCCTAAGGCCCAAGGATTACGATGTTCGGCTTCTTCCTTACCCTTCTGATCCTCAACGGCATCCTGCTGGTGACCGTTGTTCTCCTCCAGGCAGGCCAGGGAGGCGGACTCGCCTCGCTGGGCGGCGGTGCCGGTACCAGCAACGTCATGGGTGGTCGCCAGGCCACCACCCTGTTGACCCGTGCCTCCTGGTGGACCGGCGGGATCTTCATGGGGCTCTCACTGCTCCTCGGCCTGCTGCACACCCGGCAGGGTGCCTCGGTCTCCGAGGTCCAGCGCCGTCTCCAGCAGCAGAACAGCCAGCAGGGGATAGCCCCCGCGCCGATTGGCGGACTGGAAGTCGCACCCGCCCCGATCGAAGGGGCGGCCCCGACCGGGACACCCGAACAGTGATGAGTGACAAGGCAGGCGGGACGGTTCGTCCCGCCTTCGTCTTGTTGGAGGATGGCACCTGGTACGCAGGCGAACTGATCGGCTCCGGTGAGCCCGGTTTCGGCGAGGTGGTGTTCACCACCAACATGACCGGGTACCAGGAGACCTTCACCGATCCGTCCTATCTGGGACAGATCGTGGTGATGACCGCTCCGATGATCGGCAACTACGGCGTCACCCCTCAGGATGACGAATCCGGCAGGCCGCAGGTGGCCGGAGTCGTGGTCCGCGAACTCTCCCGGACCTGGTCCAACTGGCGCGGTACTACCTCCCTCCAGGAGTGGCTCGGCGAGGCCGGTGTCCCGATTCTGACCGGAGTCGACACCCGCAAACTCACCCGACACATCCGCGAACGTGGCGCGATGCGCGGGGTGATCGCCGAAGGAGCCGCTCCGACCGCCGAGCTGATCGACCGGCTCGCAGCATCGCCGTCGATGGCCGGACTCGACCTCGCCTCGAAGGCCACTTCGGAGGAAAGCTGGAGCACCGGCGCCGGTCCGACCGTGGTCGCGTACGACTTCGGGATGAAGCGCAATATCGTCCGGATGCTGGAAGGGACCGGCCTTCGGGTCGAGATCGTTCCGGCTGATACCCCCGCCGCCGCTGTGCTGGAACGCAAGCCGGCGGGAATCTTCCTGTCCAACGGCCCGGGCGATCCGGCCGCGATCGACTACGCGCCCGGTACGATCCGCGAACTGGCCGCCAGCGGTACCCCGATCTTCGGGATCTGCCTTGGCCATCAGCTCCTGGGGCTGGCCTTCGGTGGCACCACCGCCAAGCTTCCCTACGGCCACCGGGGCGGGAATCATCCGGTCAAGGACCTGGTCACTGGCAAGGTGCTGATCACCACCCAGAACCATGGCTTCGCGGTACAGGGTGGTCCCGATGGCGTGCCGGGTGCGCCCGAGCTCGAAGTGACCCACGTCAATCTCAACGACGGGACCGTCGAGGGGATCCGCCACCGGTCGCTGCCGATCTTCGCCGTCCAGTACCACCCGGAAGCCGCTCCGGGACCGCACGACGCCTTTCCCCACTTCGACCAGTTTCTCGAGGCCATCCGGACGAAGAGTCCCGCAACCTCTTGACAGACAACGGTTAAGCTGCGTACATATCGTCCCGTGTGGCAGGGCCTCGGGCCCTGCCGGCGGGGCGACATCCGTCGCCTCCAGGGTATCTCCTTACGGGGGGGCAATGACCAAGGCCGATCTCGTCGAGCAGGTGACTGCCGCGATCGCACGGACTTCCGGTCCGATGATTTCGAAGAAGGACTGTTCCCGGGTGGTCGACGCCTTCCTCGATGCGGTGAAGGACGCGCTCCAGGATCAGCAGAACATCGAGATCCGGGGGTTCGGCACGTTCAAGATCCGACGCAGGAAGACCCGGATGGCGCGCAACCCGCGCACCGGCGAGCCGGTCGAGGTCGCAGCACGTCCGGTACCGGTGTTCAAGCCCAGCAAGGAGTTGCGCGCTCTGGTCGGTGACGAGGAGCCGCCCGCACCCGCCTCGGCAGCACCCGCGCTGGGGTGATGCTCGTAACGGTCGCCTGTCTTGCGCGGTACGCCGAGATCTTCGGTGCCCCGGTAGTCACGGTGGAACTCGGCGAAGGAAGTATGGTCTCGGATCTCATCTACGCCCTCCGGCAGTTGCCGGGGGGCGAGTTTCTTCCGCTCACTGTGATCGTCGCTGTGAATCACCGGATTGCCACGCCCGATCAGCCGCTCCCGACCGGGGCGGAGGTGGCCGTACTGCCACCGTTCGCCGGAGGCTGAGTGGCGTACCTGGTCGATGAACCGATCGATGTCGCCGCACTGACCGCTGCTGCGATCGACGCCGAGCACGGTGCGGTGGTTTCGTTCGTGGGCGTGGTGAGGAATCATCACGAAGGCCGGATGGTGACAGCACTTGCGTACACCGCCTACCGGGAGATGGCCGAAAGCGGGATCGCGTCGATTCTGGTTGATGCCGCGGCAAGGTGGCCGGTGAGCATCGACGCCAGACATCGACTCGGCGACCTGATGCCGGGTGATCCGGCAGTGGCGGTGGTCGCCTCCGCGGTTCACCGCAGCGAGGCATTCGAAGCGGCAGCATGGGTGATCGACGAGATCAAGCGTCGAGTGCCGATCTGGAAGCACGAGAGTCATCCCGATGGCTCCACCTCCTGGGTCGAACCGTGATCCGCGATCTGCTGTCGCGACCGCTCCGGTCGGTACGGCTGTCGGTGACCGATCGCTGCAACCTCCGCTGCCGCTACTGCATGCCGGCTGCGACCTATCGCTGGCTCGCGAATGGCGACCTGCTCACCTTCGAGGAAACTGCCCGGGTCGCGGCAGTTCTGAGAACGATGGGTGTCACCCGTGTCAGGGTGACCGGTGGCGAACCGCTACTCCGGCCGGCGCTGCCGCAGTTGGTCGGAGCGCTCAGGGCGCTCGATTTCGAAGATCTCTCCCTCACCACCAATGCCACTCGTCTGGAGCCGTTGGCGCCGGAGCTGAAGCGTGCGGGGCTCGACCGGATCACGGTGAGCATCGATACTCTCCGCCGCGAACGGATGCGGGAGGTGACTCGACGAGATCAGCATCGCGAACTTCGCCGCGGCATTGCCGCAGCAGTCGCTGCCGGCTTCGACCGGATCAAGTTCAACGCGGTGGTGACCCGTGGCGTCAACGACGACGAACTGGTCGACCTGATCTTGTTTGCAATGGAGCACGGCGGCACCATCAGGTTCATCGAGTACATGGATGTCGGTGGCGCGCTCGACTGGCGGCCGGAACTGGTCGTATCCGCCGAAGAGATGCTGGAGAGAATCGCAGCAGTTGCGGGAATGCCTGTGCCGCTCACGCCCGCCGACCGCCATGCGCCTGCCCGGCAGTGGCAGCTTCCCGATGGTTCCGTCTTCGGCATCGTCGCCTCGATGTCGGCACCGTTCTGCCGGGACTGCGATCGGGCGCGGGTCACCGCCGACGGCCGCTTCTTCACCTGCCTGTACGCTGAATCCGGCCTCGACCTCCGCTCGGCGCTGCGCGGTGGCGCGAGCGATGACGATATCGCGTTGATGATTGCCGACGCCTGGTCGAGCCGCAGCGATCGTGGCGCCGAACTGCGTGCCGGACTGGCCGAGCGGCAGCCGCTGGTGAGTCTCGAAAGACTCCGCCGCGACCCGCATCTGGAGATGCATGTGAGGGGCGGATGAGGCCCCGGCACTGGAACCTCGCAGCCACGGCGGGTAAGTTGCGCTGCATGCCGGTACTTCCGGCTGCCACCATGATATCCAGTTCCCTCGAGGATCCCGGCAGATGACTTTGCAGCTTGCCCTGCTCGAACCGCTTTCCCCCGCCGTCACTGGGCGGATCGTGGCCCAATGCGTCCGGCTCGATTCGCCACTCCACCTGGTCGGCGAGCAGGGAGCGATACTCTCCGATCCCGAGTGCGTCGCGGCCGGTCCCGAAGACTGGAAGGGCGCTGATCTCTGGGTGCACCGCGAGTGGCGTGAGTTCCGCGACGCAGTGGTGCGAGAGCGCTGCCTCTACTTCGCCGCAGATGGTGAGCGCGACATCTCGGAGGCGCGGGTCCGTCCCAACAGTGTGCTGGTGATCGGGAACGAATCGGGGTTGCTGCCGGAGCCGATCAAGGCCAAGTATCCGAGACGGATCTATCGTCTGCCGGGCACCGAGGCTGGCAAGCCGGTTGACCTGGGCGTCGCGGCAGGAGCGCTGCTGGAAGCCGGTGCGGCAGCACTCGCCGCAGCGAGCGGGAAGGGAAGAGCAACTCCGACTGGCAAGGTACGATATGGCAGGGGGAGGGTCGGGGTACGGGCGTAGGGGAGCCCAATCCGGATCGATTATTTTGCTGGGATATCGACAGAACACCAGACGGCGCTCAGGCGCCCTTCACATCGAGAGAGAGCGACAGAACCGATGTTCGAGAAGATCACGGTAGTTGGCGCGGGTAACGTGGGCGCCACGGCGGCGCAGCGCGTGGCGGAGAAGAATCTCGCCCGCACGGTCGTGATGGTCGACGTGGCCGAAGGGGTGCCGCAGGGCAAGGCCCTGGACCAGTGGCAGTCCGGTCCGGTCGAGGGATTCGATGCCCGGGTGATCGGCGCCAACGACTATTCTCTCTCGGAGGGCTCGGAACTCTTCATCGTCACCGCCGGAATCGCCCGCAAGCCGGGGATGAGCCGCGACGATCTGGTGCGTACCAACGCCGGGATCGTCCAGTCGGTTGGCGAACAGATCAGGCGGGTGGCACCCAACGCGATCGTGATCGTGGTCTCCAACCCGCTCGACGTGATGTGTTACGTGATGCGTCGCGCTACCGGCTTCCCGAAGGAACGGGTGATCGGCATGGCCGGTGTGCTCGATACCGCGCGCTACCGGATGTTCCTCGCCGAGGCGATCGGCGTCTCCGTCGAAGACATCCAGGCGATGGTGCTGGGCGGCCACGGCGACACGATGGTGCCGCTGATCTCGTACACCAGTGTCTCCGGCATTCCGGTCACCCAGCTCCTGGCTCAGGACAGGCTCGATGCCATCGTCGATCGCGCCCGCAACGGCGGCGCCGAGATAGTGGCTCATCTCAAGACCGGCTCGGCGTACTATGCGCCGAGTGCTGCTGCCGTGCAGATGGCCGAGGCGATCGTGCTCGACAAGAAGCGGATCCTGCCGTGTTCCGCCTGGCTGGAAGGCGAGTTCGGGCTGAACGAGGTCTACTGCGGCGTGCCGTGCCTGCTCGGCCGGAACGGCATCGAACGGATCGTCGACATCACGCTGACCGACGACGAGCGCAAGGCTCTGCACACCTCCGCCGAAGCCGTGCGGACGGTGCAGGCGATCGTCTGAGCCGCCGATGAACCGGATCATCGCCCTCTGGCAAACCAGCATCGGGAAGAAGGTCGCGATGGCCCTTACCGGGCTCATCATGGTCGGCTTCCTGGTCTCCCACATGGCCTCGAACGTCCTGGTCCACACTGCTCCGGTGAAGCTCGATGAGTATGGTGCCTTCCTTCGGAGCTTCGGACCGCTGCTCTGGGTGGCCAGGCTCGGTCTCCTGGCAGCAGTAGGCATTCATATCGCCGCAGCCTACCAGTTGACGCAGATGGCGCGGGCGGCGAGGCCGGTCTCCTACGGCAGGCACGACCTCCAGGTCAGCAGCTACGCCGCCCGCACGATGCGCTGGGGCGGAGTGCTGATCCTGGTCTTCCTCGTCTACCACCTGCTCCACTACACCACCGGCACGCTGCACCCTGACTTCCGTCACGGCGAAGTCGGCCGCAACCTGATAGTCGGGATGCAGTCGACTCCGGTGGCGATCTTCTATGTGGTGGCGATGCTGGCGCTCGGACTCCACTTCTGGCATGGCACCTGGTCGGTCTTCCAGACTCTCGGACTCAACCATCCCGCATGGAACCGCTCCCGCAAGGTGATCGCAGTGGTGCTTACCATCGTGGTGATCGGGGGCTTCCTTACCATTCCGCTGGCGGCACTCTTCGGACTGCTGCCGGTACCTCAGGGCTGAGGGCAAGACATGCTGCTTGATGACAAGGCACCCGGTGGGCCCCTCGATTCGCGATGGGAACGCTACCGGTCGACGCTCAGGCTGGTTAATCCGGCCAACAAGCGGAAATTCGATGTGATCGTGGTCGGCTCCGGACTCGCGGGCGCCTCGGCTGCCGCGACGATGGCCGAACTGGGCTACAACGTTTCCTGCTTCTGCTTCCAGGACTCCCCGCGACGCGCCCACTCGATTGCCGCCCAGGGCGGCATCAACGCCGCCAAGAACTACCAGAATGACGGCGACTCGGTCTGGCGTCTCTTCTACGATACCATCAAGGGTGGCGACTTTCGCGCCCGCGAGTCGAACGTCCACCGTCTCGCCGAGGTGTCGGTCAACATCATCGACCAGTGCGTGGCGCAGGGTGTGCCGTTCGCGCGGGAGTACGGCGGTTCGCTGGCCAACCGCTCCTTCGGTGGTGCCCAGGTATCCCGCACCTTCTACGCCCGCGGTCAGACCGGCCAGCAGTTGCTGATCGGCGCCTACCAGGCGCTGGAGCGGATGATCGGCCTCGGTGCGGTGAAGATGTACTCCCGCCACGAGATGCTGGACGTGGTGGTTGTCGACGGCCATGCCCGCGGGATCGTGACCCGCGATCTGGTTACCGGCGAGATCAGGTCGCATGCTGCCCATGCGGTGGTGCTGGCAACCGGTGGCTACGGCAACACCTTCTTCCTCTCGACCAATGCCAAGGCCTGCAACGTCACTGCGGCATTCCGGGCATACAAGAAGGGCGCAGGGTTCGCCAACCCCTGCTTCACCCAGATCCATCCCACCTGCATTCCGGTGAGTGGCGACTATCAGTCGAAGCTGACGCTGATGTCGGAGTCGCTCCGCAATGACGGACGCGTATGGGTTCCGAAGAGTCACGGTGATCACCGGGCTCCGGGGCAGATTCCCGAAGGCGAGCGCGACTACTACCTGGAGCGGAAGTACCCCAGCTTCGGCAATCTCGCTCCGCGCGACATCTCTTCGCGGGCGGCGAAGGAGGCCTGCGACGACGGGCGCGGCGTCGGCCCCGGAGGTCGTGGCGTCTATCTCGACTTCTCCAGCGCCATCGGTCGCCTCGGCGAGGACATGATCCGCGAGCGCTACGGCAACCTGTTCGACATGTACGAACGGATCACCGGCGAGAACCCCTACAAGGTTCCCATGCGGATCTACCCGGCGGTCCACTACACGATGGGCGGACTCTGGGTCGACTACAACCTGATGAGCACCGTGCCCGGCCTGCACGTGATCGGCGAGGCGAATTTTTCCGATCACGGCGCCAACCGCCTCGGCGCTTCGGCGCTGATGCAGGGCCTTGGCGACGGCTATTTCATCCTGCCGTACACCATCGGCGACTATCTGGCGGGAACTCCGTTGCAGGCGGTGGACACCTCGCACCCAGCCTTCAAGGCGTCGGAGATGGAGGCGAAGGGGAAGATCGATCGCCTGATGGCGGTCGGTGGGACCCGTTCGGTCGACTCCTTCCATCGCGAACTCGGTGTCCTCCT
>CAZSPH010000106.1:0-7414 GCA_964608715.1 uncultured Gemmatimonadaceae bacterium
GGCTGGAACTTCGCCGGCAGCAAGGGCCCGTTCGTCCAGGCCCGCCTCGCCCTCGGCGGCGGCGAGCAGATCTATCTCGGCGGCGGCTTCCGCTTCTAAGGTCGATCGGTCGGCCTCGGCCGATCTGAAGAAATCGCCACCCCGGTGGGCCACGCGCCCACCGGGGTGGTTTCCTTTTCGGACCTTTCCCTCCCGAACATCACCCGCTCTTGCGTCCAGTCCTAGGCGAGCTTATCAATAATGCGTTCGCGTGTGCAGTTAAGCGCCCCTGCTTCGAGTGCCGCCGTGTCCCGTCGTTCGCCCTTCCGAGTCCTGTTCGCTGCCCTCTTCGGCGCTGCCGTGCTGGTCGCTGCGCCACTCGGCGCCCAGGGTCAGTCGAGCAGCATCAGTGCACGTGTGGTCGATGCAGCCGGACGGACTCCGCTGTCGGGAGTCTCAGTCCGGTTGATGGAGCTGGAGCTGAGAACCGACACCCACGAGGATGGTCGGTTCACCCTCCCCGGTGTGCCGGTGGGTTCCTGGACCCTGCAGGTCCGGCGGATCGGCTACGCCCCCCGCCGAGTGACGGTAGACGTCGGCGCAGCTCCAGCGCTGCTCGACGACATCGCTCTCACTGCTTCGATCATCGAACTTCCCGACCTGGTGAGTACCGGCTCTCTTGCCGCTCGCGAAGCAGATCGGGCGCTCCTCCCGCTCACCGTGCTCGACGGTGAAGCGCTTGCCCGGCAACTGGGCGCCACCCTGGCCGAAACGCTGGAGCGGCAGGCAGGAATTGCATCGGTATCGACCGGTCCGGCCACCGCGAGACCGATCATCCGCGGGCTTGGCGGCGACCGGATCCTGCTGCTGGAGGACGGAGCCAGGATCGGCGACATGTCGTACAGCGCTCCCGACCACGGTGTGGCGAGCGATCCCTTCTCCGCCGAGCGGATCGAAGTGGTCCGCGGACCGGGAGCGCTGATGTATGGCAGCAACGCGCTGAGTGGCGTGGTCAACACCATCCGCGAGGAGATTCCCGTCGCTGCCGTTACTGGCATCCATGGCCGGATCGGCTTCCAGGGTGCGACTGCCAATCGCGGTGCCACGGCAGGGGGGCACCTGGTCACTGCGGTTGCCGGTCTCGGTGTGCGGATCGAGGCGAATGGTCGGCAGACCGGCGACCTCCGCACCCCGGAGGGGGCACTGACCAACACTGCGCTGGAACGCTGGCAGGGAGCCGTCGGCGTCGGCAGCAGTGGTGACTGGGGTCACGGTGGCGCGTCACTGCGCCGTTTCACCACCAGCTACGGCATTCCTGGTGGATACGTCGGCGGACACGATGCCGGAGTAACGATCGAGATGGAGCGGACCGCAGTCCGGGGCGAACTGCACCATCGCACCGGTTTCGGCCCGTTCTCGGAGTTCCAGGTGCGCGGCAACGCCGTCGACTACTCCCATCGCGAGATCGAGGCCGGCGGCTTGCTCGGCACGGCGTTCGATCTGCGCAGTGCCGATGCCGATCTGATACTCCGTCATGATGCCTGGGGTCCCGCATCCTCCGGTGGCATTGGCCTCCGGTTCCAGCGTCGCAGTTACCGCTTCGGTGGAGGCGTCTTCACCCCGAATGCCGACGAGACGAACATCGCCGGCTTCGTGCTGGAGGAATTCGAGCGGGGACCGCTGCGGCTGGAGGGAGGAATCCGCTACGACTGGACCAGGATCATTCCCACCGTCGCCGGCCCTTCGCCGATCGGCGATGTCAGGACCCGGACATTCGGCGCGATGTCCGGTTCGATCGGTGCCCTGGTCGACCTCGGCGGCGGATTCGGAACCGGACTCAATCTCGGACGCGCCTTCAGGGTTCCCGATGTCAACGATCTCTATTCCCGCGGTCCGCACCTCGCGGTCTATCGCGATGAGCGCGGCAATCCCGATCTCGACATCGAGGTCGGGACCGGCATCGATCTGTTCCTGCGGCTTTCCCGTCAGAATGTCAGGGGTGAAGTGGCAGTATTCCGCAACGACATCGACGGTTTCATCTATCCGCGCGAAACCGGCGAAACCAGCCAGCGCGGGCTGCCGATCACGCAGTACGTCGGTCGTGACGCCCGGATGATCGGCATGGAAGGGCGGATCGAGATTGCTCCGATCGCGCGGCTGGTGCTGACCGCAAATACCTCATGGGTTCGCGGCACGCTCACGGCGTCCGATGAACCGCTGCCGCTGATCCCCCCGCTCTCGGTTAACGCCGAGGCTCGCTGGCAGGCGCCGTCGTGGTATGCCGGTGCCGGTGTCCGGGCTGCTGCCGGACAGGATCGCCTGGGCGAGTTCGAGACCGCGACCGATGGCTGGGCGGTCGGCAGCATCTCCGCCGGTCTTCGCTGGCAGCGCTCGGGACTGCTCCACTCGCTTTCGTTGAGGATCGAGAACCTGGGCGATGTCGCCTGGCGCAACCATCTCTCCCGCGTGAAGTCGATCATGCCGGAGTCCGGTCGCAGTATTGATCTCACCTATCGGCTCGACTTCTGAAGCCGGGTACCACCAGTCGTTATCAGATGTCCACGAATCAGGAGAAACAGCATGATGTCGATGATCGAATACCTCCGTCGCCCCGCAGCCGCGGCACTGACTCTCGCCGTCGCACTTGCCGCTGCGGCCTGCGGCGACGACAATCCGACCGGTCCCGGTGGGGATCACGACGAACCCGCCGGACTGGTGGCCGAGCTGGAAGGAGGGTCGGTACTGGTGAGCGTCAATGCGGCGCGCCAGGTCACCGGCAGCTTCACTGTTGCAGCGGGCGAGGAGACAGACCACGTCCATGTTCACTTCCTCGACGAGCACGGTGACGAACTGGAGATCGGGTCGGGCTACTGGCTGAAGATCACTCCGGCCGACGCCTCAGTGGTGGAGTTCGAACAGCACCAGGCCGGGGAATTCGGATTCCATGTCGTGGGACTGAAGGCGGGTACCACCACCGCCATCCTCGATCTGATGCACGGTACATATCCGAACGGACACTCCGACTACAAGTCGCCGGCCATCACGGTGACGGTCACCCCGGCCCCGTAGCAGTTGCTGCGATCGGTCTCCCGGCGGTGGTCGGGAGACCGATCGCACGGGTCGCTATCTTTCGCGGGAACCGGATTCGCGGAGATAGTGAATGTCGACGGTATTTCAGGAAGGCTACGAAGCACTCTACACCGGTCGGTCGTATCAGCACGAGATCGGGCTGGTCGACGCACTGCTGGACCGTCGCCTGCCGGCCGAGCGCGGTGCCGAGAAGAAGAAGCGCAGTGTGCTCGAGGTCGGCTGCGGTCCCGGTCTCCGACTGGCGGTGCTGAACCAGTGGCGCGGCAAGTATGCACCGGAGGGACTCGACTCCTCCGCAGAACTGTTGGGGCTGGCCCGCAAGCGGCTGCCCGGCGTTCCGGTCCATCGCGCCGACATGCGGAACTTCTCGCTCTCCACCCGCTACGATGCCGTACTCTGTCTCTTCGGCGTGATCGGCTACATGAAGGATCGCGGTGAGCTGGTGAAGGCATTCACCGCGATGCGGAAGCATCTCGCGCCCAAGGGAGTGCTGCTGCTCGAACCGTGGCTCTCGCCCGATCAGGTAAAGGACGGACTGGTGCGGACCGCGGTCGCTCGTCGCCCCGGTCTGGAGGTCACCAGGATGACCGCCACCAGAGTGGAAGGGAAGAAGTCGGTACTGAGCATCAAGTATCTGATCGGCACCGACGGCCAGATTCAGGTTCACGAGCAGACCCGCAGGCTCACGCTCTTCACCGATGAGGACTACCGGACCGCGCTCGCGAAGGCCGGTTTCCGTAATGTCGCGCTCGAAGCCTACGGCCCCCAGGGACGCGGCCTCTACGTCGCCGAGCCCTGATCGTATTCCGCTGCCGATCGATCCGCTGCTGCCCGCTCTGGCGGCAGCACTCGATCGCGGCGAGCAGGTAGTCCTCGAGGCGCCACCCGGCGCCGGCAAGACCACCAGAGTTCCTCCATCCCTTCTCGGCGCAGACTGGCTCGGGGAGAACCGGATCGTGATGCTCGAGCCGCGTCGGGTTGCCGCACGCGCCGCAGCACGACGGATGGCACACGAGCTTGGCGAGTCGGTCGGCCGCACCGTGGGCTATCGGGTCCGCAACGATTCGATGGTGAGTGCAGCTACGAAGATCGAAGTGGTAACCGAAGGGATTCTGACTCGGATGCTGCACGACGATCCCGCTCTCACCGGAGTCGGGGTGGTGATCTTCGACGAGTTCCACGAGCGTTCACTCAACGCCGATCTGGGGCTGGCGCTGGTGGCGGGTGGCGCCATGCTGCTGCGCGATGATCTCCGGCTGATCGTGATGTCGGCCACGCTCGATGGTGAAGCGGTGGCCTCACTTCTTGGTGGTGCGACGCGACTCACCAGCGAGGGGCGAAGCTGGCCGGTGGTCACGACCTTCGCGCCACCCCGTCCCGGTGCCGCGATCGACGAGCAGGTGACGCTGCAGGTCCGCGACTCGCTCGCCGGTGGCGATGGTTCCGTTCTCGTCTTTCTGCCGGGAGCGGGGGAGATCAATCGGGTTGGGGACCGCCTGGCCGGATCACTGCCGGGCGATGTCGATCTTCATCTGCTGCATGGTCTGCTTGCCGGCGAACTGCAGGATGCGGCCATAGCTCCTCCACCACCTGGTCGCAGAAAGGTCGTGCTGGCGACCAACATCGCCGAGACGTCGCTGACGATCGATGGAGTGACGGTGGTGGTCGACAGTGGACTTGCGCGGGTGCCGACCTTCTCGCCGCGCACCGGAATGACCAGACTGGAGACGGTCCGGATCTCCCGCAGTTCCGCCGATCAGCGTCGTGGCCGCGCCGGTCGTACCGCTCCCGGCAGATGCATCCGCTGCTGGAGCGCGGTGGAGGATGCCTCGCTCGCGCCCGGAACACGAGCCGAGATTCTCGACGCCGATCTTGCACCGATGATACTGGAGCTGGCGGCAGGGGGATGGTACGATCCGGCCGAACTGCCATGGCTGGATCCTCCACCTGCTGCGGCCTGGCAGTCCGGTCGGAGTCTGCTGATGGCACTCGGCGCTCTCGACGATCAGGGGCGAATCACGTCGCTCGGTGAACGGATGGCGCGCTCCGGCGCTCACCCCCGGATTGCGCGGATGACGCTCGATGCCGCCGCCGACGGTGAGGCTTCCCTGCGGCGCGCTGTGGTGATCGCAGCATTGCTGGAGGAACGCGACATCCTCCGGGGAGATGGCGCACCTCCTCCTGCCGATCTCGATCTCCGGGTCGACATCGTGTTGCGCAATCACGACCGGGTGCAGGTGGGGGGCGCATCAGTGGATCGTGGCACGCTGGCCCGAGTCCGTGAGGGTGAACGGAACTGGCGACAGCGGGCATCCCGTGCCATCGGTCGATCGTCGGAACCGATGGAGGTCGGCGAGCTGCTTGCCAGCGGCTGGCCCGACCGCGTGGCAGCGCGTCGCGGCGGGAGCGGCCGTTTCGTGATGCGGAACGGTCGGGGCGTGATGGTCGGTCAGGGCGATCCGCTCGCCCATTGCGACTGGATCGTCGCGGTGTCAGTGGATGATTCCGGACGCGATGGTCGGCTGCTGCTGGGGGCGGCGCTTCCGGTTTCCACGGCTGCCGGGATAGCTGATCGCGAGGGCGTCGTGGAAACCGGGGTCGAATGGGACGATCAGGAAGGCACAGTGGTCGTCAGGAGGGTGCACCGGCTGGGCGGCATCGTCCTTTCGGAGAAGCGGGTCAACCAAGCCGATGACGATGCCATTGCTGCGGCACTCCTGCGCGGCATCGCTCTCAGGGGAGTGGGGGCACTTCCCTGGTCCGAAGGTACCGATCGACTGCGGAGCCGGGTCTCCTTCCTTCATCGCCATCTCGAAGGGTGGCCTGATCTTTCGGATGAAAGGCTCGGGGCCACGCTGGGCGAATGGCTGGCGACGTGGGTGGGTGGTGTCCGGCGGATCGACCGGATCTCGCCCCAGCTCCTCGATCAGGCAGTCAGGGCGATGATTCCTGCCGGGATGGTCAGCGATCTCGATCGTTTCGCTCCAGATCGGATCGAGGTGCCGACCGGCTCCCGGATCGCCGTCGACTATGCCGATCCCGATACTCCGATACTGGCAGTGCGGCTGCAGGAGGTCTTCGGAATGGCCGCGACTCCGGTCCTTGCGGGAGGAAAGGTACCGGTGGTGATCCATCTCCTTTCGCCCGGATACAAGCCGGTCCAGGTCACCCGCGATCTCGCTTCATTCTGGCGAAGTGGATACTTCGATGTGCGGAAGGACCTGCGTGGACGTTACCCCAGACACTCCTGGCCGGAGGATCCGCTCAGCGCTGACGCGATCCGCGGTCCGGTACGACGCCGCACCTGAAAAAGCGAGGGTCGGCGTGTGGCCGACCCTCTGGCATGATGCTTCGATGTACTGCTTCCGTCAGTCAGCGATCAGAACCTGACACCGATCGACAGCGGGACCAGCGAAGTGCTGTTGTCACCGGAGATCTTGAGGTACTTCCCCTCGACGAAGAGGCCGGGGCCGAAGTTCATTCCCACACCTCCCTGCCAGGCGAACTTGGTATTGGTGGTATTGCCGATATCGGGGAAGTCATCGTCGTAGGTGAACTCGGTGCGGTATACTCCGCCA
Organism: uncultured Gemmatimonadaceae bacterium; assembly: GCA_964608715.1. Classification (GTDB taxonomy): domain Bacteria; phylum Gemmatimonadota; class Gemmatimonadetes; order Gemmatimonadales; family GWC2-71-9; genus Palsa-1233. The sequence goes on from CAZSPH010000106.1 coordinate 6,648, forward strand.
CCACCGATGAGATAGACGTTGCTGGCAACTGCGAAGTCCAGGCGGGCCATCGCACCATAGGCATTCAGCTTGATGTCGATGTCGGGCCCGACGGTGTATACCTGCTTGTCGGAGAACCGATGGAACTGGGTTTCGATGCCGAAGCCGACCTTGCCGCCGGGGTTCCGCATCCCGATCAGCACTCCACCGTTGAAGCCGAGGTTGAAACTGTCGTCGAGGTCGCCGACCGCCTTGGTAGCACCGCCGAGGAAACCGAACGACCAGCCACCCTGGGCGGCGGCCGGAGCCGACACCGCCATGGTGAGAAGTGCTGCCGCGATCATCACCTTCCGCATCATTCCTCCTGGAATCGTTGCGGCGCCATCGCCATCATTTCGTGACGGGCCGTATGATAGGAGACGATCGGTCATCGACCTCCTCGCACATGTTCAGGGGAAGTAGCGTTCCGCGCCCTCGGGGAGTGTCCACGGATTCCCAGGCTCGAACGTCTCCCACAGCAGTGCGGCCACTTTCCGGATCAGCACGTATCCCTGATTGCTGCGCTCGTAGCTGATGTCGCTCTGGTCCTTCGTGAGCACTGCGAAGACATAGTCTCCCGACGGGGCGTTGACCAGCACTACTTCGGCGCGGGATCGGCTCACCATGCCCTGTTTCGAGGCTGCCAGCACGTACGGCGGCAGCACCGACAGCGCCTGACCGTTCCAGTAGATGCGGGTGAGGTGCCGGTACATCTGGTCGCTGGCCGCAGCACTCACCAGCGTGCCCTC
>CAZSPH010000107.1:0-7244 GCA_964608715.1 uncultured Gemmatimonadaceae bacterium
CCGGCGCGACGCAGATCGTCGAGCGAGACCTCGCTGTCCTCCACCACGTCGTGCAGTACCGCAGCCATCCGCTCATCGACATCCTTCAACCGGAGCATCACCCGCAGCGGATGAAGGATGTAGGCCTCGCCCGCCTTGTCGAACTGACCGGTGTGGGCCACCGCAGCGAGGCGGATCGCGTCTTCGAGTGTCGGTGTCACAGCGCGACCGAACATCATCGCACCCTTTCGAACGCTATTCCCTGACTCCTGCCGGAACCGACCAGCAGCGCCAGCACCTGGCCTGACGGGTCGTGATCGACCTCGATCCGCCAGCCACCCAGCCTGAGGTCTCCTTCAGAACCGGTGCTGAACGTGATGTCGGGCATGCCCTGGCGCTTCAGAATCATCGCACCATCGACAGCCGCAACAGCCCAGTGGGCGTCCAGCTCCTCGGAGTAGTAGCGACCTACCAGCTCCTCGCTGACCGGTGCCGGTGTGGGAGTGAAGGGGGAATAGACCAGTGCATCGACATCGTCGCCAGCCTGCTTCGGCAGATCGAGCCACCTCAATGCCGCAGCGTTGATCCACTGCTCCGGTGTTGCTCCGGCGTAGTTGCAGAGCGCCACCCCGGCCCACCGCTCCTCGGGAAGCCGGACGATCGCGGTGCGGAAGCCCACCAGCGAGCCGCCATGGCCGATCCGCTTCTTCCCGCCCAGCGTGCCCACCTGCAGCCCGAAGGCATAGGTCATGGCATTGCCATTCGCGAGTGTGCCGGGAGTTTCCACCATCCGCTGCAGGTCAGCATCGCCCAGGAGACCGGTCTCGAACGATGCGGCCCAGAGCAGCATGTCGTCCAGAGTCGAATGAAGCGAACCGCTGCCCACCGTCTCGACCATTGCCGGGAACTCGCGCCACGCGTTGTCGCGCTCGACAGCGTAGCCCATCACCTTGTCGGCGATGGGTTCGCCGTAGCGGTCGGCATAGAGAGTCCGCGACATACCCAGCGGCTGGAAGATCCGCTCATCGGAGAACCGGCGGATCGGCTTGCCGGTGGCGCGTTCCAGCAGTGTGGCCAGCAGATCGTAGGCGGTGTTGTTGTAGGCGTAGCGGGTGCCGGGCGCGGAGTTGAGCGCCCGCTGCTGCTTCACCAGATCCAGCACCATCTGCTGGGTGATCACCACCGAATCGGGAACACCCTTCATTGCCAGCAGATCCCACTTCTCGCGGAGACCGCTGGTGTGGTGGATCATCTGCCGCACGGTGATGTCGGCGGCCATCGGCGGCAGCTCGGTGATCCAGCGGTTGGCCGGCGCATCGAGGTCGATCAGACCATCGCGTACTGCCAGCGCGATCGACACTGCGGTGAACTGCTTGGAGATCGAACCGGTGTAGAAGACCGACTCCGGCGTGATCGGCGCGCGACTCGTCAGATCGGCGAGACCAAACCCTCTGCGGTAGACCACTGCGCCGTTGTGACGGATGCCTACGGCACAGCCGGGCCCAGCGGTTGGCGAGGGAAGGACAGCGGTGAAGATGGAGTCGATGCGGGCTGTGCGAGCTGCCGTGTCCTGGGCGGCGAGTGGTGCTGCCGCCACGACGAGAGCGGCAAGGAGATATCTAGGCATGAGTCAAGATACGTAGGGACGACGCATGCGTCGCCCCCATTGGCGGTGAACCGAATCGACCAGCCGGTAGGGGCAGGCACGGGGGCCTGCCCCCCGTGTCTGCCCCGACCCCGATCAGCGACGACGACGGCGCGCCGCCGCCATCCCGGCGAGACCGGTCGCCAGCAGCGTCATCGTGGCGGGCTCGGGGACGACGTCGCCGGGAGTCAGGCCGTCGTTGTAGCTCACGATCAGCATCGCGGGGCCGGCGCTGCCGTAGCCGTTCATCATGCGGCAGAGGTCGTCGTCGTCCGACGCGCAGACCGCTTCCGGATCGTAGAGCGGATTGGGAACGGAGCCGGCACTCTGGACGACGTGATGGGTACCGGTAGTTGCGAAGGCGCCGGAGGCGAAGAAGAAGAAGACTCCACCCCCTCCGGTGTACGGGTCACCATCGCTGGTGACGCCCCAGTTCTCGAACTGGGCGTCGACCAGCGAGTAGCCGGTACCCAAGCCGTCCTCATGGAGCCGCTGCCCGTGGGAATGGCAGGCGTAGGTGTCTGTCGATATCACGTCCGGAGAAATCGAACAGCTGCTGGGTGTCAGCAACTGCGTGCCGGTGATAGGCATCGCGGCGGTGAGGGTGAACGTGATGGTCTGGGGTTCTCCAGTCCAGTACCACGTCCCGTTGAACTCGTAGGTCCACTGCGCCGACGCCGGTGCGGTACCGACGGCGGCGAGCAGAGCCACTCCGTAAAGCCACTTGCTGCGCATTTCCTGCCTCCGATGAAAGTCGATGCGGGGCCGGCCCCGTCGGGACAGCCCCCTGGTCATCGAACTAGCGAGGAAGGGATCAGGAAAGGCTCATCGTACCGCTTCGCTCCACCTGCAGGAGGCAGTATCGCGCTGCGGGTTCAACCTGCCGTCAATTCGTCTGCGGGCTGCGGCAGTGCTATCGTTGGAGATGTCCCTGATAGCCCGTTCCCTACCCGGAGTGGCGGCGGCTCTGGTCGCCTGCAGCGCTCCACCCCCGGTGCACCACGGCTTCGAGGCCGTCTCCCTCCTCGGCGACACTCTCCGCCGTCCGACCCTCGATGCCACAGTACGCGCCAGATACGAGGCCAACCTCGACAGCGCGGCCATCGCGTGGACCGCCGACACCACCTCGGCCGACGCGCTGGTCTGGCTCGGGAGGCGCACCGCCTATCTGGGGCGCTACCGCGACGCGATCGACCTCTTCTCGATCGGCGTCACCCGGTTCCCCGATGACCCGCGCTTCCTCCGCCACCGGGGGCACCGCTTCATCACCGTCCGCGAGTTCGACCGGGCGCTGGACGACCTCACCCGCGCCGCCCACATGATCCACGGCAAGGCCGACGAGATCGAGCCGGACGGCCTCCCCAACGCCCGCAACACCCCGACCTCGACGCTGCACAGCAACATCTGGTACCATCTGGGTCTGGCGCACTACCTCAAGGGAGACTTCGAGCGTGCCCTTGCCGCCTACCAGCAGGAAGCAGCAGTGGCGAGCAATCCGGACATGCTGGTCGCCACCTCCTGGTGGCGGTATCTCACCCTGCGCCGACTGGGACGCGCCGCCGAGGCGGAGTCACTGCTGGTACCGATCAGCGCCGATATGGATGTGATCGAGAATCAGTCGTATCACCAACTACTACTGCTTGCCAAGGACGAGCTGCGGATGAAGGAGGTCCTCGCAGGCACCGATGATCCCGATACCCCGGCTGATGCTGCTGTACAGTACGGCGTCGGAGCGTGGCAACTGGTGCAGGGCCACCCGGCGGTGGCCGATTCGCTGTTCAGGGACCTGATCGCCCGCGGCAACTGGGCGGCCTTCGGCGTCATCGCGGCCGAGGCGGAGATGGGGCGGGAGAAGAAGGGGCAGTGAGGGGGGCAATCCCACTGGCCCGAAAGCTCGCATGACCGAAGCCATGACCAGCCGCATGAACGCACGCAGATGTTGGCCGGAGCTGTTCTCATAAGCCTCTGATTAACAACAGATTAGCTCCGTTGAATTGACTGCATGAACTGCTGTTGATTAACATGCATGCCATGACGCATGAAAATCCGTGGGCCGGGTCCCATCCCTTTCTCGATTTCCGCTTCCGCCTCGACCTTCCCCCGCTGTCCTTCTGGGCCAGGCTGGGTGAGTGCTCGGCGGCGATCGAACAGATCATTGGAGCGCCGCTTCGGCCGGATGTCGCCGAACGGATGAGCGATGCGCGCCGGGCCGGTGCAATCCACGGCACGGTGTCGATCGAAGGGAACATTCTCTCGGTCGAACAGGTCGGAGGCCGGATTGCCGGCAATCTTGCCCTGCCGCCTGCCCGGGAGTACCTGGGGCGAGAGGTGGACGCGATCCTCCGCGGCTGTGAATACCTCTCGTCCCGGTCGATAGAGAACATCGCCGACGACTTCTCCCCGACCGCGGCACGGGATCTCAACCGGATCATTCTCGACGGCCCCGAGATCAGCGGCGACATTCTGCCTGGCGAGTTCCGGTCGGGAATCGGGCGGGTCGCGGACTACCGGTCACCGGAGCCGGAGCACACGGCCAGACTGCTCGACCTCGCCGCCGACTGGCTGAACCACCCCGACTGGCGGAAGCAGTATGGTGGAGTTTTCGTAATGCCGATCCTCCGGGCGGTCCTTGCCCACCTCTACCTCGCCTGGATTCGCCCCTTCGGCGATGGCAACGGACGCACAGCCCGACTGGTGGAGTTCGACCTGCTGGTCCGTACCGGGGTTCCACCGGTCGCAGCCCATCTTCTCAGCGACTACTACGGCAGGACCCGGACGTACTACTACCTGGCGCTTTCCGACGCGCGTCAGTCACCGGCGGCGTTCGTCGAATATGCGATCGGCGGACTGCGGGAGATGCTTCGTGAACTGGTCGACCAGATCCGGGCTTGCCAGCGGGAGGTCGCCTGGACGGATTTCGTGCTGACCGCTTTCAGGCCCGGGTCGGCAACCAGAGCGGTCGAGCGCCAGCGGAAGCTGCTGCTGGCACTGGGCAGCAGAGGGGAGCCGGTATCGATCGCTGCGATCAGGACGATCGATCCGGAACTGAGCGCCATGTACGGCAGAGTCCAGTCGCGCATGGTGTCACTGGATCTGGCAGCACTCACCACTGCGGGGTTGATCCGCATCGAGGGCGGCATGGTGCGAGCGAGATTCGAGCTGGTGCGTCCGTTCCTCCGGACCGGATAGCACCGCTCCCTCTGCTGCCGGATCAGCGCAGATCGCTCAGCCCCCGCACCCGATACACCGGAAAACTCACCACTCCGTCCTCATCACTGGCACGGAGCAGCACCTCTCCGCTGCCGAACCAGAACGGCCGGTGCGCTGCGTTGCCCGGCCCCGACAGTCGGCCCACGATCGCGCCGTCACCACGGATTCCGATCGCAGTCCACATGGTGTCCTCGAAGTACAGCGGCGAGAGGACCCAGAGGATTCCGTCAGTGCCGGTCATCATCAGGCCGTGATGAGGCAGCGAATCGGGAAAGGGCTGCTCGCGTGCCTTGCGTTCCAGTTCACCGGGACTGTGGCCACCATGGGTACCGTAGCGAACCGCAGCCGCCAGGTCGCGGTCGATCACGACACGTCGTCGCTCCGCGGTAACCGGCTCGCGGGGAACCTCCAGTACGATCTCGCCGCGCAGCACCCCGGCGGTATCGCGCAGTTCCAGCAGAAAACCTCGGTCCTGAGCCCCTACCACGACCAGAGAGTCCCAGGCAACCGCCTGACCGGTGAGACCCATCACCAGAGGACTCCATCGCATCCGCATCCCGTCGGTGGTCTCCGTCAGCACCCTGCGCTGCTCCGCTCCAGGGAAACGGTGTACCACGGATGCAGCGCCTGGCCGACCCACCCACAACAGCCGTTCAGGGCGCTCGGATGTCCGGTCGATGACCTGCTGATCGCCACAGGTGAACATCCACCGATCGAGAAGGCGGAGTCGGTCAGCCAGGAAACCGCACTGATTCGGTGCCAGCATCTCCGCCCGTTCGTCTCCCACAAGACCGTCGACGGTGAACCGCGACACCCGCTGGTTGCCCACATCCACAACCACCAGCGTGTCATCCGCCATCGCCATGCTCAGACCCAACGATCCAGCGTATGATCCAGCGATATCCCCTGGGCCCTCACCTCTCCGGGCAAGCTGACGCTCGAAGCTGCCGTCGGCTCCGAAGAGACGGAGTCCGTTCAGATCGAGCGTCCCGATCACCACAGTGCGCCCATCGCTGAACACCGCGAACTGGTCCACCCTGGTGAGATCGGCCTTGCCACCACCGTCATGGATCACCCTGATCGGCACCGTGTCGAGCGTCAGCTCCGGCATTCCGCGCAACGCTTCGGCGGTGTGCCGCATCACCAGAACGCCGCCGACTGTCGCAGTATCGGGAAGGAGTGCACCACTGGCATCGAGCGTTCCCGGCGGCACCGGTGGCGCTTCGTCGGACACTCCGCAGGCTGCTGCAAGCAACAGCGCAAGGCAGTGGAGCGGCCTACCGCCAGACATCGAGCACCGCGATGTGCAGCATGTCGTCATCGTCGGCGAAGCGGACCACCGGACCGTCGGGAACGAAGTGGATCACGCTGAAGCGGCCGGATTCGGGGTGGAAGGGAATCGAGCGCACCTTCGCCTGGACGACTCCTTCGGGCGATATCACCAGCCAGGCTGAACCAGAATGATCGTTTCGGGTCTTGATCCAGAGGCCCCGGCCGTCGGATTCGACCGTTTCGAACGCCGGCCAGACCTTCGTCCGGGGTCTCGCAAGCGCTTCCGCCAGCACCTGTTTCACCACTTCGGGCGATGTCCCGAACGGCGCTTCCATCTCGGTCAGCTCGGCGATGCTGGCCTCGGTGACGGGAACCCGGTCCAGGCGCAGCGAGAGCCTGCGCAGCTCGACGCCGGCGCTATCGTACAGCGTGACCTCGCTGCTGTTGGGGTCTGCCAGGAAGAGCATGTCGCCTACCACACCAGCGGAAACCGATCCTTTTCCGATGGTCCAACGGTCATCGGCGGGACCGGTGAACAGCACCTCGCTGGTCGACCCGTCCGGATACAGACGGCGGTACTGGTTCATTCCGTCGGGATTGAGGCTGTCGCTGTGTATCTCGCCAGTCAGCGCCCAACCCTTGCCGGAACAGTATCCGCTGCGGATCCAGCGCCCCCCTCCGGGCACCATCGAGACGATACTGTCGCCCGTCGCGATGAATGGAAAACGCCGATTCCGCTGATCGGTTACCACCACGGTGTCGCCACCGACGGTGCAGGGCCAGCCGAGGGAGCGGTACTCCTGCGGCCCCGCTCCTTCCCGGCCGTGCCGCCAGGTCTCGCGACCGCTGCGGTCGAAGGCACGGACCCGCTCACCTTCGCTGAGCAGGTATCCGCCACCGGAAAGCGGAGCCAGTCCCATCACGCCGCTCGACCTCAGCAGTTCGTCGTCGATGTTCTCCTTGGCCCCGCCGAACGACCACAGCCGGGGCGAATCCAGCGACAGCAGGATCTCATCGAGGTCGGCCGCAGCCGGATCGATAACGAGGTCGCCCTGCACCGGTCGATCGGCCGTACCGCAGCCGGTCGCAGTTGCCATCAGCAGAACCAGCCAGTGCGTGTATCTCATGATCGTGCTCC
>CAZSPH010000108.1:0-7218 GCA_964608715.1 uncultured Gemmatimonadaceae bacterium
AAGCAGATCCCTCCGCTTCGCGATTGCTGCGCAATCGCTTCGGTCGGGATGACGGTGACGGCAGGGGCTGCCCCTACCCACTACCCCCCATGCGGATCCTGTGGTACGTTCGATGAATCCCCCAACCGGACAGGATCGCCATGGCTACCGTCGAGACCATTCTTGCGCGGAAAGGTGCGCATGTCCTCATCGTCGATCCCGATACCACCGTGCTGAAGGCTGCGATGCTGATGAACGAGCACAGCACCGGCAGCGTGCTGATCGCGGAGCACGACCGGCTGGTGGGGATCTTCACCGAGCGGGATCTGATGCGGCGGGTGGTCGCGGTGCAGATCGATGCCGGTTCGACCACCCTCCGCCAGGTAATGACCACGGCGCTGGTGAGCTGCACCCCCGACGCCACCACCGGTGACTGCGGGGCGCTGATGAGCGAGCGCAGGATCCGACATCTGCCGGTACTGTCCGATGGCAATATCGTCGGGATGATCACCACCGGCGACCTTCTCGCTCATGAACTGACCGAGAAGGAGGCGGTGATCCAGCAACTGGAGAGCTTCGTTTTCTACGTGAGGCAGTAGCGCAGGCTTTCAGGGAAGATCGTACGTCGCTGCCCGCGGATTCAGCGGGGGGTTGCTCCACTCTACCCGGCGGAAGGATCCCGGACCGAGTGACCTGACGTAGAGGTCGCTGCCGGCGAACCAGGCGAGCGAGTCGGTCCCCCAGCGGAACGGCGAATGTCCTTCTCCCATATCCATGGTCGATCCGTCGGCACTGGTGACGCAGATCCTGTCGCCATCGCCGCAGCGAGAGGCGACTGCGAAATGTGGTTCGCCCAGCACCACGGTGAAGGCGCTGTCGGCGGCCGGTGTGACGGGATCGAGCAGCACCGGGACCGCATTGGCAGGCGGTGCGGCCGTCTGCCAGGTTCCGCTGGCGGTGCGGATGAAGATCGCCGATTCATCCAGCGCCCAGGCCACTTCCAGTGGCCGTCCCGCTCCATCAGGCAGTTCGATCAGCCGCTCGTTGCCAGACAGCAGATTCATCACCACCGCGTTGGCCGAGGAAGTGTCGCCCACGGTGCGCTGTCGCAGAAACAGGAGCAGCCCACCCGACCCTGCCAGTTTCGGCGACCACTCCGTGTGCGGGGTGTAGGTGAGTCTCGTCACCTGTCCGCCGGCGGAGTGCGAGGCGAACAGTTCGGTGTGTCCGTTGGCAGCCTCGCCCACCATGATGATGATCGGTATCTCGCCGACCGCGAGCTGGTTCATCAGTGGTGAGAACCCGCAGCCGCCGAGCCCGATTGCGGCGAGCCCGGCGGCGAGCAGGCGTTCAGTTGCCATCGAGATGACGCCTGAAGAAGGCATCGATGTCGGCCTGCGCCTTGGCCGCAGCGGGGGTGCCGTGGCCATTGCGTCCCGGCTTCAGGAAGCCGTGACCGGTGCCCGGGTAGCTGTCGGCGGCGAAGGGTTTGCCGAGCGACTGCATGATCCGCGAGACTGCGGGGAGGGGGTTGTTGACCCGGCCGTCGTTCTCGCCGTAGACCCCCAGGACCGGAGCATTCACGCTGGCAAGCATCGTGGTATCGGTGACCGGCCCGTAGCAGACCACGGCGGCCTTGAGTCGCGGATCGCCGGCAGCGAACTGCCAGACGGTCTGGCCTCCCCAGCAGAAGCCTATGGTGCCGATGCGCGAGGAATCAGTGGCGGGAAGCGACGCCACATGGTCGAAGGTCGCCCGGAGATCACGGACCACCTCGTCGCGGCTCAGGGCGCTGACCAGTTGCCGGGCGCTGTCGGCTACTGCGCCGGTGCTGCCGAAGCGGGCCGAGAGGAGGTCGGGGGCGATCGCGACGTAACCCTTGGCGGCGTACTCGTCGGCCACGGTCGGCTCCCAGTCGGTCATGCCGAAGATCTCGTGGATCACGATCACTGCCGGCGCTCGACCCGCCCGCTCCGGATAGGCCACATAGGCCCGGATCGAGTCGCCCCGCTCATTGGCGTAGCGGACCCATTCGCCGTGGGTGGTGGGTTCCGTCGCCGGAGTGGGGGTGGATTGCCTGGCAACCGCCACCACCACGGCTCCGGCTACCAGCACTGCGATTGCTCCGATGATCCGTCCGTTCATCTTCCCCTCCCGGTGGGTGATCCGTATCAGCTACCGATCGAATCTCGAACCTCATCAGCGGGGCTGCAACCTTCCGGCGCATTTTTTCGTCAAGGTGGTATGATAGGTGTGTATTGTCCGGAGCACGACGTTTCGTATTGGAACGGCGAACCGGGGGCCGCGAACCGCGAACCGTGAACTTGCTAACCGTAGGGACGTACAGTCGTACGCCCGTGGCTACGGATCAGGGAACTCGATGTCAGTTGCCAGGATGTCCGGATCGATCATCGTGATGACCGTCATGCTGGTGGGCTGTGCGACCGCTCCGCCGCCGTCGGTGGTACCGTCGGGCAGTGACGGCGGTGTTCCGGCAGCGAGTGCGGCTGGTGTCGCCCGTGCCCGCGCCGATTCGCTCCGGTACGCCTATACCGAAGCGGATGTCCGGTTCATGACCGACATGATCGGTCACCACGAGCAGGCAGTGCTGATCTCCCGCTGGGCCGAGACTCATGGTGCGGGTGAGGAGATCAGGCGTCTCGCGGCACGGATCATCAACGGCCAGCAGGACGAGATCCGGATCATGCAGCAATGGCTGGTGAACCGGAACCGTCCGTTGCCGGCCTCGACCAACGACAGCACTGCTGCTCACGGGAGCGGGCACGATCCGCACGGTGGACACGGCGGTCACGCGACGATGCCGGGTATGCTCACTCCGGAGGAACTGGTACAGCTCGATGCTGCCAGGGGGAGTGACTTCGACCTTCTCTTCCTCAGAATGATGATCCGGCACCACAAGGGTGCCGTCACGATGGTCGAAGGGCTGTTCGCCACCGACCGTGCGGCCCACGATGAGACGGTCTTCAAGTTCGCCAACGATGTCCAGGTCGATCAGCGCACCGAGGTCGCGCGGATGGAGCGGATGCTCTTCGCCCGCCTCATTGCGGTCGACCGGTAGCCGATCGCCGGAATCATTTCAGTCTTTCCACTATCCAGGAGAACGCGATGTTCCAGAGGTTTCAGCAACTGCGACGGAGGGCGGCATGGCCATTGATGGCCGCACTGGTGGCGACCGCGGGGTGTGCCGCCGGTAGCAGCGGTGGCGTCGCGGCCGATCCCGCAGCCCGTCCGGGGGTCGATCCCCGGGTCGGCCTCAGGGCCGGCCGCTACGATGCCGGCCAGGTGATCAGCAACATGCGTCTGCTGTCGGCCACCAAGTCGCCGCCGCGTTTCGAGGATGCCACCAATTCCGATCTGGCGTTCACCGGTAACTATGCCATTCAGGGCAACTTCAACGGCTGGCAGGTCTGGGATCTGACCAACCCGTCGAAGCCCGACCTGGTGTCGGAGTACTACTGTCCGGCCTCGCAGAGCGATGTCTCGGTTTACGGCAATCTTCTCTTCGTATCCGGCGAGGGGATGGGAGGGCGACTCGATTGCGGTGGTCAGGGAGTCGATGATGCGATCTCCCGCGACCGTCTCCGCGGCATCAGGGTCTTCGACATCTCCGACATCCGCAACCCGCGCAATGTCGCCAACGTGCAGACCTGCCGCGGATCGCACACCCACTCGGTGCTGGTCGATCCGAAGGATCGCGAGAACGTCTACATCTACATCTCCGGTTCCGCAGGGATCCGCTCCGAGCAGGAGCTTCCCGGCTGCAGCGGTGGGCTTCCCGCCTCCAATCCGAACTCGGCGCTGTTCCGGATCGAGGTGATCAAGGTGCCGCTTGCCAACCCGGCTGCCGCCGCGATCGTCTCGTCTCCCCGGATCTTCGAGGGATTGGTCGAGGCGCCGGTGCACGGCACCTCTCCCGCCGACCTTGCGGAGCTGGAGGAGGCCAGGGCTGCCGGCGCATTCGTTGCGAACATCCTCGGCGACGACATGGTGCTGCCGGCGCAGTTCTCGCAGATGCTGCTCGACTCGATCGTGAAGGGTCGCGGCGGCAGCGGTGCCCCGACCGGTGCCGACAGCGCCCAGCTTCGTCGCGACCTTCCGGAACTGATCAACCGGATGATCGGTCGGCCGCCGGAGCAGGGGAACGGCCCGCGTCCCGGTCCGAATCAGTGCCACGACATCACTCTCTATCCGGAGATCGGTCTGGCCGGTGGTGCCTGCGAAGGTTACGGCCTGCTGCTCGACATCAGCAATCCGACCAACCCGGTCCGCATCGATGCGGTAGCAGACTCCAACTTCGCCTACTGGCATTCGGCGACGTTCAACAACAGTGGTACCAAGGTGCTGTTCAGCGACGAGTGGGGCGGTGGTGGCGGACCGAAGTGCCGCGCCGGTGATCCGATGGAGTGGGGTGCCAACGCCCTCTTCTCGATCGAGAACCGGAAGATGCGGTTCCGCAGCTACTACAAGATGCCGGCGGTGCAGACCAGCGAGGAGAACTGCGTTGCCCACAACGGCTCGCTGATCCCGATTCCCGGTCGCGACGTGATGATCCAGGCCTGGTACCAGGGTGGACTGTCGCTGTTCGATTTCACCGACATCGACAATCCGCAGGAGATCGGCTTCTTCGACCGCGGCCCGATCGACGCCAATGAGATGGTGATGGGTGGCAGCTGGTCAGTCTACTGGTACAACGGTCTGATCGTCTCGTCGGAGATTGCGCGTGGCCTCGATGTTCTCGAACTGGCACCCAGCCGCTGGATCTCACAGAACGAGATCGATGCGGCGAAGACGGTCAAGTTCGACTATCTGAATGCCCAGGGTCAGCCCAAGTTCGTCTGGCCCGCCTCGTTCTCGCTGGCACGTGCGTACCTCGACCAGCTCGAGCGCGACGGCGGCCTGGATGCTGCCCGGATCCGTTCGGTCCGCGCCGCACTTGGCTCGGCCGAAGGGCGGAGCGGCCAGGAAAGGCGGACGCAGTTGAATGCCGTGTCGAGCCAGCTCACCGCGGCGATGTCCGGTGCGCGTGATCAGGCCAAGGTACGCTCGCTGATCCAGACTGTGAGCGATCTCTCCTCGGCAGCGCGCTAGGGGTTCTCACCGCCCTCTCCGAAGGAGAGCGGCGGTGCCTCCGACTTGAGGTATGCGCAGGCACCACGCAGGGGCGACCGATCGGTCGCCCCTGCTGTGTCTGGCCCTCCCTCCCGGACGTCTCCCGCACAAACCCCCGAAGTACATCCCTCGGATTCGTGTGAGGTCTGGTTTGTCAGTTCCGTCCGGTACCCCTGTGAATGGGGCACCTCGCGGCTTCAGCCGCCGCTTCAGCCGCGCCGTCACTTCTGTGGTGGGCGCTGGCCTGCTGTTCGCTCTGCCGCTGTCGGGTCAGACCCCTCCCGGCTGCGAACCTGACAACGCTGCCGGTTCTGATCTGCTGCGAATCGAGTTGCGGCAGAGCGGCGCCATGGGCCGGTCACCCTCCGCTGCCGATTGGCATCGTCTCGCCTGCACCCGTACGCAGTTGTACCAGGCAGGAGCAATTGCCCGTGGCGGTCTAGTAATGCCACTGGGCACATCCTGGCACCAAGGCGCGATCAACGCACTGCTCCAGATCGATCGCCCTGACTCCAGTGCTGCCGAACTGCTCGGCTGGCTGGTGATGCAGGAGAATGAAGTGAAACCGCGCGACCAGATTGTCGTGGCTCTCCGGCGAACGATCGATGCCGGTGCTCGCGGTGTCGATGCACTGCGTGGCTGTGCTGTGCTGTCTCGCCACTCTTCAGATCCCATCGAGGGGTCGTCCTGCTCGCGGAAAGCACTCGGCTCTGGAGTCGATTCCACCTGGCACCTGCTGGAGATGTCCCGCTGGCTGGCACGGGATGCGGATACGACCGGAGCCGCCAGTCAGTTCGACCGGGCACTCACTGCTGCTCGCACTGATGGTGACTGGCAGGCAGTCGGCTGGCATCTGGGCTGGTTTCTGGAACCGGAGGAACAGATCGAGTGGGACTCGCTTCCGAATGCACGTCGCGCGGAATGGGCCAGGGACCGTTTCGCTGCGCGCGACATCCGGGATGGTCGACCCGGCGGCAGCCGGCTGATGCAGCACTTCGAGCGGCTCGAGTTCGTCGACCAGGAGTTCAAGCTCATGGTTCCACACAAGGATCTGGGCCGGTTTCGTTTCGCCGCCACGCAGGAGAGCAAGTTCGATCCGGAGTTCGTCAGAAGAAGTGGCGAACCGGGTCTGGTGGCGGCTGATCCGTCGCGATTCTACGTCCGCCCATATCTCGAATACGACGACCGGGCCGCGATATGGATGCGATTCGGAAAACCAAGTAGGCGGGTACTCTGGTCTGGGACGGTATATCTGAATGATCCGGAAGGTAAGTGGGACGAAGATCTGTTTGCTCGCCTACCCGTTGGCTCGGTTGGAAACGTTCGGGAGGTGTGGGGCTATGAGCTGGATGGCGGACTGCTGCTACTCAACTTTGAAGGAGAGCAGTTCGATGCTTCTCAAGGAGCCACGCGGCTGGTCGCGGGGGTTCTCGGCTCATATCTCTGCGATGTCGATTCCTATCGCTGTCACCTCACCAATCGCTCTGCGTCTGGCATGTCCCCGCTTTCCCGCGAAACGATCAACGTGCTTCGCAACGACGACCTGAACCACATTGAGGAAGCGACCACGAGGGACGACAACTCCTTGCGTACGGTAGAGCACCTGCGGACCTCGGCATCGCTGCACCGGCTCTGGGATCCCACTACTGGTGAGCTGATCGCTCTGGCTCCCTACGCGGTGCGGGTCAGGGACCTGGCGCGTCAGGGCGACTCGGCGGTGGTGATCATCACACTCCGCCAGTGGGATGGCAGCGAGGGAAGCTGGCGGGAGAAGGTGGAGGTCCGGCGAGTGCTGCTTCCCCGGAACATCTCCTCGGACTCCTGGCTCACCGGCTACCTGGAAGTCCCCACTTCACCCACGCTCTCATCCTGGAGCATCACCGCTCGGCAGGATACTACTCACAGTGGCAGGGCCTGGAAGGACCGAGTGCCGGCCCTCTCTGCGGTGGCGGGACTGGACGTCTCGGATCTGATCGTCGGTGCGGAGTCGCAGGGAGTCCTTGCGAGACCCGGAGGGTCGAAGCAGTCCCCTGACGAAGCAATCCCCCTGTCCCCATTGGGATCGTATGACCGCAAGCTTCCGGTCACGCTCTCGTGGCAGGTGAGGGC
>CAZSPH010000109.1:0-7084 GCA_964608715.1 uncultured Gemmatimonadaceae bacterium
CCTGCGGGTCACTCCGCTCGGAATGACGGTGCCATGCCAGGAGTCATCCCGACCGTAGCGATTGCGGAGCGATCGCGAAGCAATCGCGAAGCGGAGGGATCTGCTTTTTGGAGGAGAGTAGAAAAGCAGATTCCTCGACTGCGTGACCCTGCGGGTCACTTCGCTCGGAATGACGGTGCCATGCCAGGAGTCATCCCGACCGTAGCGATTGCACAGCAATCGCGAAGCGGAGGGATCTGCTTTTTGGAGGAGAGTAGAAAAGCAGATTCCTCGACTGCGTGACCCTGCGGGTCACTCCGCTCGGAATGACGGCGACTCGGCCCAACCCCAGGTCACTGCGAGATCCTGCCAGGAAGGATTGTCTTTCTCGATCAGCGCTACGCGCTTCTCCCGGCGCCAGCGCTTTATCTGCTTCTCACGTGCAATTGCGACTCCGGCTGATGGTGCCTGTTCGACGTACACCAGCCGGTGGATCCGATATCGACTGGTGTACCTGCCGCTCCTCTGGACAGCATGCTGATGCCAGCGGCGCCATATGTTGGTGGTGACTCCGACGTACAGGCATCTGCTCTTCGACGCCATGATATACACCCAGGCTTGACGTGGCATGAAGCACGCTAGGCAGGTCGCGGCGTGAAGCGTGGACCTTATTATCGCGAGCCTGGTCTTTTCTCCGCGCGACGCCCGCCCACGTCATCCCGACCGAAGCGATTGCGTAGCAATCGCGAAGTGGAGGGATCTGTTTTTCGACGAACCGCTGATAAGCAGATTCCTCGACTGCGTGACCCTGCGGGTCACTCCGCTCGGAATGACGGTGCCGCGCAGTGAGTCATCCCGACCGAAGCGATTGCGGAGCAATCGCGAAGCGGAGGGATCTGCTTTTTGGAGGAGAGTAGAAAAGCAGATTCCTCGACTGCGGCGGCTGCGCCGCCTTCGCTCGGAATGACCGGTGTGGCGCCTTCGTCATCCGGGTCACTCTGCTCGGAATGACGGTAAGAGAAGAGGCGCAGCCATCGCTGCGCCTCTGCTCCGTTACATCCATGCCGCTGCTCCCGCTTCGCGGGAGGGTGGCATGAACTCACTACCGATTCGAATCCGACGTCTTTCTCGTTGCCGGCGGGCAGGTGTAGTTGATCTCGCGCTCGGTGCCAGGCATCGTGGTCAGCACTTCGCGGGAGAGCATCTCCTCGTCCTGATCGGCCATGTAGACCAGCATCGCGATCATCGTCGCGTTGTGGATCAGGTCTTCCGGGACGACCTTGTCGAAGGTGTCGCGGTTGGTGTGCCAGGTGGTGTTGCTGTAGTCCCAGCTCAGGCCCGAGGTGCCGTAGACCGGCGACTTGGCGCACTGGAAGGCCGCGTTGTCGGTGCCACCGGTAGCAGGGCCACCCGGGTTGCCGAGGCGGAAGCCGAGGGTGAAGTCCCGCGGCATGGCGCGGAGGTAGCGGATCCAGGCGTCGGTACCGCCGACGAACGGACCGGGGCCGCCCGAGACGATCCGGCCAGTGCCGTTGTCCTGATTGAAGCCGGCGTGAACCCGGGAGACGATCTCCGGGTTGTCCTCGACCCAGGCGCGCGAGCCGTTGAGGCCCTGTTCCTCACCGCCCCAGTGGCCGACGATGATCGTACGGCGGGGGTTCGGATAGACTGCCTTCAGGATCCGCATCGCCTCCATCATCGTCAGCGTGCCGGTGCCGTTGTCGGTGGCGCCCGACGCGCCGTCCCACGAGTCGTAGTGGGCCGAGAGGATGATGTACTCGTTGGCCTTGCTGCTGCCCTTGATCTCGCCGATCAGATTGTGGACCGGCTGCTCGCCGAGGTTGCGCGACTCGGCGTTGATCCGGACCTTGGGGCCCTGATTGTTGCTGGCGAGACGGAACAGCAGGTTGTAGTCCTCGCACGAGATGTCGAGGGTAGGGACCTGGTCACGCGGCGAGCCGAAGACCTTGTTGATGCCGGGGTACTGCGACCAGGTAGTGGTCAGCATGCCGGCGACGCCGATCTGCTTCGGCCACGCCTTGGGATTGCCGCCCTGGATCATCCGGTCGTTCCAGCCGGAAGCCCAGGCGCGGCGGGTCGAATCCATCCGGGCCTGCGAGCCATCCTGCGCGAACTGGGTCCACTGGGCGTTCATGCGGCAGGAAGGATTCGGAGCCGAGGCGAGAATGAATTTCCCCTTGGCTGAAGGTGCCCATCTGGTGAACTCTTCCGGGGTGGTGAGCGGTGGCATCACGATCACGTCAGCTTCGACAGTGCCATTGGTCGACGGGCTCCAGCCCAGTGCCGTGGCTTCCAGCGTCCGGACACGCGGGGCGATCAGGTCGACGTGCGTAGTACCGCGGACCCACTTCACCCAGGTACCGTACTGGGTCTTCTTCGCCGAAATGCCCCAGCGCTGGTACATCCGGCTCATCCAGTCCTGGCCGGCATCGAAGCGGTCGGAGTTGTTGAGCCGCGGACCGATGGAGTCGAGCAGCACCTGGGCGAGCTTCATCGCCTGGGAGCGGTTGACTCCTTCGTCCCAGAGCTTGACGATGGTCGGATCCGACGGCATCGAGGTGCGGACGTAGAGCGAGGAATCGACCCGGTTCTGGGCCTGCTGAGCGCCGAAGCCGGCGAACCCGCCTGCGGCAGCCGCCGCGCCGGCTCCACCGGCGCCGGGACGACCGCCGCCCTGCTGGGCCGCCATCGGAAGTGCGAGGAGTGCAGCGCCGACCGCTGTGGCGATGACGCGTCCTGACAGACGATGATGCATGTTGAAACTCCGGTTGTTGAGAAGGGACTGCGCTGGTCAACCAAACCTGACCCCCTTACGTATAATAGGGTGAAGGTGTTGTTGCGATCACGTTATCAAGGAGACCGCTGTGCTGATGTCCATTGCTCTGGCTGCCGCGCTGGCATCGACCGCCACGGGTCCGATGCTCGATGATCCGGTGAAGATCGACTGGCGCACCCTGGGGGCGATGGACGTCGAGACCGGGATCGCGCCGGCGTCGCTTAAGGACCTCGACGGCAAGCGGGTGGTCATCGCCGCCTTCATCGTCCCGCTCGAGGACGACATGCAGCAGGCCGACGAGTTCCTGCTGGTCCCCTACTTCGGTGCCTGCGTGCACACCCCCCCGCCGCCGCCGAACCAGATGGTCTACGTCAAGATGAAGGACCGCAAGACGGTCAAGATCGGCTGGTGGGATCCGGTCTACTTCGAGGGAGTGCTGCGACTCAAGCAGGTCGAGTCGCCCTACGGCGCCTCGTACTACGAGATGGAAGGACTGGAGAGCAAGCCCTACAAGCCCGACTCCAAGTGAGCGAGGCCGTCGCGATCAGGGACCTGACCTTCTCCTATCGGTCGGGTCCTGCGGTGCTGGATATAGCCGAGCTGGTGATTCCTGCCGGCGAACGGGTGTTCCTCCATGGCCCGTCGGGCAGCGGCAAGACCACGCTCCTCGGTCTCATCGCCGGAGTTCTCACTCCCACCACCGGCCAGCTCGATGTGCTGGGAAGCCGCCTGGCTTCCCTTTCTCCCGGAGCCCGCGATGCGTTCCGCGGCATTCACATCGGCTATCTCTTCCAGCTCTTCAACCTGCTCCCCTGGCTCTCGGTGCGCGAGAACGTGGCACTGCCATGTCTGCTGCATCGCGAGCGACTGGAACGGCTGGGTGGCGAGGCTCCGGAGGTTGCCGCCGAGCGGCTCCTCGGTCGACTCGATCTGGGAGACTTTCTGGAGACTCCGGTGAGCGATCTCTCGGTGGGGCAGCAGCAGCGGGTGGCCGCAGCCCGTGCGCTGATCGGGCGCCCCGAGCTGATCATCGCCGATGAACCGACATCGGCACTCGATGCCGACCGTCGCCAGGCTTTCCTCGATCTGCTCTTTGCCGAATGCGCCGAGGCCGGAGCAACGCTCCTCTTCGTGTCGCATGATCTCTCGCTCGGCGCGCAGTTCGATCGCGTACTGTCGCTCGGAGAGATCAATCGGGCAGGCAACGCGAGGATGGTGGCCTGATGCTGACTCTCAAGCTGGCGATGCGTTCGCTCGCCAATCGTCGTCTGACCACGATTCTTACCGTGGCGTCTATCGCCCTCTCGGTCGCCCTGCTGGTGGGAGTGGAGACGGTGCGTCGCGGGATCCGCGAGTCGTTTGCCGGCACCATCCGCGGCACTGATCTGATCGTCGGTGCCCGCGGCGGTTCGCAGCAGTTGATGCTGTCCTCGGTGTTCGGGCTCGGTGCCCCTGCGGGAACCATCTCCTGGGACACCTACCAGCGCTGGGCGAATCACCCGGCGGTGGAGTGGACGATTCCGCTCTCGCTGGGTGATTCCTACTACGGCTACCGCGTGGTCGGTACCACGCTGGCCTTCTACGAGTACTATCGCTACCGGAACGACGGCACCGTCGAACTTGCCGACGGCGAATTTCCGATCGGCGACCGCGATGTGGTCCTCGGCGCCGAGGTGGCCAAGGCGAGAAGGCTCACGATCGGATCGGAGCTGGCGCTGACCCACGGACTCCGTGGCACCGGGATCATGGATCACGACGAACATCCGTTCAAGGTGGTCGGAATTCTTGCACCCACCTTCACTCCGATCGATCGATCGCTGTACGTGACCCTCGGTGGGATCGAAGGGATGCACGCGGGCTGGGAGAACGGGGTCCCGCCGGTGATGGGAACACCGCCAGCCATCGGTGAGGAGAGTCCGGCCGCTGACGAGCACTCGCACGAGGGCGAGGCAGAGCACGAACCGGGACATCAGCACGATCCCAGTCATCATCCCGACGGCAACATGGATGTCCACGACCATGGCACCGGCGAGATGGATCATGACCATGATCACGAGCACGGTGCGATCTCGTCCTTCCTGCTCGGCACCAAGAACCGGTTCGAATCGCTCAGGCTTCAGCGCGAGATCAACACCGACATGCAGGAGCCGCTCAGCGCGATTCTCCCGGCTGTCACCCTGACCGAACTCTGGCACACCATCGGGTACGCCGAGGATGGCGTCAGGATGATTTCTGGAGCGGTGCTGCTGGTGGGGTTGCTGGGAATGCTGGTGGCACTCTACAGCACGCTGCAGGAGCGGCGGCGCGAGATGGCGATTCTCCGCTCGCTCGGTGCCGGTCCCCGTCGGATCGCTGCACTGCTGGTGCTCGAATCAGGGGTGCTGGCGTTCGTCGGTGCGGTGGTGGGAGTAGTACTGGTCTACGGCCTGCTCTTCTTCGGCAGCGGCCTGGCCGAGCGTCACTTCGGGATCTTCATCCCGATCACTGCTCCGCAGAAACTGGAGTGGATCTATCTGGGTGGTGTGGTAGTGGCGGGACTGCTGATCGGACTGATTCCCGCGTGGCGCGCGTTCAGGAATGCGCTGCAGGATGGGTTGACGATCCGGCTATGACGGAGGGCAGCGAGCGGCGAACGGACCAGCCGCCGCCGTCAGGCGGCGGTGACAGTGCCACCATCTCGTCGTCATTCCGACCGTAGGCCCGGCAAAGCCGGGCCGAAGCGGAGGAATCTGCTTTTCAGTCGTCATCCAACAGAAAAGCAGATCCCTCGACTGCGGCGGCTACGCCGCCTCCGCTCGGGATGACGGATACGCGAACCGGTTCGCCGTTCGCGGCTCGCCGATCGCCATCTACCGTCAGCCGATCTCCGCCCCCAGGATCCTCTCTGCCACCTGCTGCCTGACCTCTGCCGTGTCATAGCTGCCGTCGGCGATCCGCTGGGAGATCTCCCTGAGGCGCGCGGCGTCGATCTCACCGCTCGGTACCGCCTCGGTGCGGGCTCCCTCAAGAGCGGCACCGGAGAGTTCCACCGTGTCGCCGACCTCGGCGCCGCGACGGATACTGCTCTCGCCCGGGTGCCGGGCCCGCTGGACCTGACCGGCATTGTCGGTCCGGACCTTCTCCGGCTGAGGGCTTCCGCCCTGCCCCACTCCCTTGATGGTCATTACCCACTCTCCTGGCTGGTGCCTCTCGACCCGTTATCGGGTGTCCGGCGCCAAGCTTGAGTTCAGCCGGTCCGGTCGATCAGGACCGGTCCGCCGTCCGGACGACGCCCATAGTTGCCGATCAGCCGGTCGAGTTCACCGCTGGTATGGCGCAGCGCTTCGGCGATCCTGACCGCCTCCTTCTCCATCTCCCGGGCCAGTTCGCGCGCTGCGGTGGCTGCCTCGGTCCGGGCAAAGTCGGCCCGGGTGAGGAGGTCGACGGTTCCGGCGGATGAATCCTGTGCTACCGCAGCCCGGATCGCAACGATCTGCACCTCGCGGGCTGAGATGTCGGCGACGACCCCCTCCGCTTCGCGGGAGAAGGTGTCCAGCATCCCGGCGTCACCCAGCCTGAGCACTGCCCGCTGCGCCTCCACCAGATGACAGTAGCGGGCCAGCGCGGCGAGCTGTGCCGCCAGCACGGCGTCGGGACCGTCGTCCGCCGGGGGCGTCATGCCGCAGGCTGCCCTTCGTGCTGGACCTGGTTTGCCGCCCCGTCCCAGGCCTCGTGCAGCTCACCGACGATGGTGATAACCCGGTCGAGTGACGCAACGTCCTGCCGCTGCTGAATCGAGGTGATCTCTGTCGCCAGCCAGGTGTAGAGTGATGCCAGCCGCTCGGCCAGCTCACCACCGGCGCTGCGATCGAGCGAGGAGGCCAGCTCGTGGATGATCTCCTGCGCCAGCAACAGCCGCTCGGTCCGTTCCTCGATCTCCTGCCGATCGAAATGAATACGTGCCCGCCGCAGCGATCCCAGGAGCTGGGCATACAGGAGGACGATCCGCCGGGCGGGAGACATCGTCATCACTTCCATCTCGCGGTAGCGAGTCGCGGTTCCGTAGCTCACTGCTTGTTGGCTCCCGACATCTGGTTGGCGAAGGTCAGCAGCGACTGGGACTGCGACTGCAGGCGCGCAATCGCTGTCTCCATCGCAAGAAACTGTCGGAGCAGTGAGGCACGACGGTACTCCAGGCGCGCCTCCATGGTGACTATCCGGTCGGCATTGCGGCCTTCACGGATTCCCATCTGCGAGCGCTGATTGGCGATCAGTCCGCTGCCGGCGGCAACGAAGCCGTCGAGCATGCGTTCGATCAGTGCACCGGTA
>CAZSPH010000110.1:0-3948 GCA_964608715.1 uncultured Gemmatimonadaceae bacterium
AGATCCCTCGACTGCGTGACCCTGCGGGTCACTCCGCTCGGGATGACGGAGGTGAGGTGGCGCCGTTTACAGGTCGCTGTCCTCCGTCATCCCCAACACCTCGGCCACCGTCGACCTGCCCGCATCGGCCTTGTACCATTCCATCCGGCGGCCGCGGATGTCGGTCTCTCCCTCGGCAGTCCAGGCCGCCATCGCTTCGAGAAGCACGGCAGGCCGCTCGATGATCGATCCCACTTCTTCCCAGTTCTCGTTCAGCACGATGATCGTCGGTGTCGCCGTCCGACCGTCAGGGGTGCGCCTGCTCTCCTGCAGCGGCTTGCCGGCATCGGGCAGAACCACCCGGACATGGATCGACTCCACGCTGTCGGCGAGTGCCGCCAGGTAGGGAACGATGTTTACCGAATCGGCGCAACTGTCGATCGCGACGATCAGGATGTACCAGGTTCCGCTGAGCTGTCGCGCGCGGTCGAGTACTTCCGAGTCGAGCGCTTCCGCCCCCAGGGCGTAGTTCCCCTGCCACTCCGACACCCGCTGCCTGGCAGCAGCCATGAAATCACCATAGGTCGCACCGGCTTCGTAGAAGCCTCGCAGCGTGTCGGCCGCGACCACGGGCACCAGCCTGGGAGCGACATCGCAGACTTCGTTCGATCGGGCGGAGGTCGTCGCGACCAGTGATGCCAGCATCATCATTGCGATCATTGTCACTGCTCCGATTCTGAAGATGACTTCAGATGAAGAGGTTGCCGGGGCCGAGAATGCCGGACGGGTCCAGCGTATGCTTGAGGGCCTTCATCGCGGCGAGCTGCATCGGTCCCAGCTGCATGCCCAGCCACTGCCGCTTGATCTTGCCGATCCCGTGTTCCGCGGCAACGGTGCCGCCCATGCCGATCACGGTGCGCAGGGTCTCGCCGATGGCCGCCTCGACTCGATGCACCTGCTCGATGTCGGTCGCGATGAAATCCATGTGCGGATGGCCGTTGCCGGCATGACCGTACATCACCGGCTGGTTCAGCCCGTGCCGGTCAATCACCTGGCGCGCCATCGCGACCGCTTCCGCCAGCTTCGGGTATGGAACGGCCCAGTCGGTGCCGAGTCGGCGACCACCATCGTTGCGGAACTGGTGGCCACGTTCTGCCATCGTCGCCGGGACGTTGTGCCGCAGGATCCGCGCGTTGCGGATCGAGGCATCGGAATCGAATACCACGATGTCATCCACCATCGCTCCGTGGCGTGCGGCGAGGTCGAGCCACGGCTCGAAGTCGATGTCGCGATCGCCGGGCCCTTCCTGCTCGGTGTAGACGAATGCACGGCCGAGCCACTGCGCTCCTTCCGGCTTCTCACGCACCAGTTCCAGTGCACGGGTATCGAGAATTTCGAGACAGCGCGGCGCGATCGTTCCCGAACGGGTGGCCTCGCGGGCAGCAACCACGAACGCGAAGGCGTCGCGTTCATCCGCGAACGGGAACCCGAGGCCGGTGACCTTCTCCGGCAGCGGCAGCAGCGCCAGTTCCGCGGCGACCACTATGCCCAGCGTTCCCTCGCTACCGATGAACCAGTCGATGGGGTCCTGTACCGGAGCGTAGCCGACAGTGTTCTTCTCCAGACGGGTGCGCCGGATGGTGACGACCTCGCCGTCCACCTTGACGACCTTGAGCGCGGTGACATGGGAGCGGGTCGCACCATACCGGAGCGAGCGGGCGCCGGAGGCGTTGCAGGCGATCGCCCCGCCGAGCGAAGCCTCTTCCTCGCTGGTCGGATCGGGAGCGAACAGAAATCCTTCGGCGGCGAGCCTGCGCTTCAGTTCGCCCACACCTATTCCAGGCTCCACCCAGGCGCGGGCACTGAGGCGATCGAGCTCGATGATCCGGTCCATTCCGCGGAGCGAGAGGAGAATTCCGCCTTCGCAGATCGAGCCTCCGGTCATCGAACTCTGACCACCCGCAGCAGTGACGCCGGTGCCGGAGGCCGAGGCTTCGCGCAGCAGTTCGCTCACCTCTTCCACCGCCGTCGGCCGCGCCACCGCATCGGGCAGGCAGGCCAGCCCCGAGGCATCGGCCGCATAGGCCTGACGCACTGCGATGTCGGTGGTCAGCGTCATGTGGTCCTGCCAGGGTCTATGGAGCGGTATCGTAGAAGGTAAGTCGATCGTCGGCTGCCAGCCCATGGCGCAGCGCCCATTCGTCCTCGAACAGGATGATCGACTCCTTGTGGACGTCGAACAGCCGCATCCGCGATCTCCCGCCCACCAGCCGGTCGATCGCCTCCTCGGGGCCGCGTACCCAGCGGGCGTGGCGGAAGGCCAGATGCTCCAGCATGCATGGCACGCCGTACTCCCCTTCCAGACGATGCAGCAGCACGTCGAACTGCAGCATGCCGACAGCGCCTACGATCGGCACCGGCCCGATCACCGATTCCTGGTAGAAGACCTGGGCCGCCCCTTCCTCGGAGAGCTGCTGCAGGCCGGTATCGAGATGCTTGCGCCGCATCGGATCCTTGACCAGCACCCGCGCGAAGAGTGCCGGCGCGAAACGGGGAATGCCGGTGAAGGCCACATCTCCCCGGAGCGAGAGCGAGTCGGAAACCCGGAGAGACCCGCGATCGTGCAGACCGATCACGTCGCCGGGCCATGCCTCGATGATCTCGTTCCGTTCCTGGGCCAGAAACTGCTGCGGCTGGGTGAGCCGGATCGTCTTGCCGGTGCGGGCGAGCGTCACGGACATCCCGGCGGTGAAATGCCCGCTGCACACCCGCACGAAAGCGATCCGGTCGCGATGCTTCGGGTCCATGTTCGCCTGGATCTTGAACACGAAGCCGGTGAAATCCGGGTCGGTGGGCTCGACGATTCCGGTCTCGGTCGGGCGGGAGAGCGGCTCGGGCGCATGTTCCAGGAAGTCCTCCAGGAACGGGGCCACACCGAAGTTGGTCAGCGCCGACCCGAAGTACATCGGCGAGAGTTCGCCCGAGCGGATCGCAGCTTCGTCCCACTCGGCGCCGGCCATGTCGAGCAGTTCCAGCTCATCGCGGAGGGTCGCCAGAGCGGCATCACCCAGGACGACCTCGAGCTCGGGATCGTCGAGCGGAATCCGGCGGGCCTCTACCAGCGTGGCGCCGTGGTCGGCGGCCCGATCGAAGAGGAGCACCTCGCCGCGCCGCCGATCGGCCACACCGACGAATCCCGCGGCACTGTTCACCGGCCAGGTCACCGGATAGATCGTGATGCCGAGATCTGCTTCGACATCGGAGATGAGCTGGAGCGGGTTGCCGCCCGGGCGATCGCACTTGTTGACGAACGAGAAGATCGGCATCCGGCGGAGCTTGCAGACCTCGAAGAGCTGCCGGGTCCGTTCCTCGACGCCGCGCCGGTTGTCGAGCAGCATCACCGCGCTGTCGGCAGCGACCAGCGTCCGATAGGTGTCCTCCGAGAAGTCGGCGTGGCCGGGAGTGTCGAGCAGGTTCACCTGGAAGCCGCGATACGCGAACTGCATCACGCTGGACGTCACCGAGATCCCCCGCTCCCGCTCCATCGCCATCCAGTCGCTGGTGGCATGACGGGCAGCCCGGCGCGCCTTGACCGAACCGGCCAGATGGATCGCCCCGCCGTAGAGCAGGAGCTTCTCCGTCAGGGTGGTCTTGCCGGCGTCGGGATGAGAGATGATCGCGAAGGTGCGCCGGTTGGCGATCGTAGCGGCGATGGCAGCAGGGGATATCGGTGACGTCATCGGGGTGTAATGTAAGGGCACCCCTTGTGGGTGCCCTTGGCTGACATCGGCGCATGCCCTGCATGGGCACCCCCACGGGCGGCGCATGCCCATGGCAGGGCACCCACGGGCGGCGCATGCCCATGGCAGGGCACCCACGGGCGGCGCATGCCTATGGCAGGGCACCCACGAGGGGTGCCCGTACACGGGATCGGGATGGTGTGAGCCCTGCCTGCCTCCGCCCTATGGC
>CAZSPH010000110.1:4048-7073 GCA_964608715.1 uncultured Gemmatimonadaceae bacterium
GGGCACCCACAAGGGGTGCCCTTACCTTATAGCCATGCGTCTCCCCTACCGCCACATCATCGCTGTCACCGCCCTGATCTCCGGGCTGGTGGCCCTCTACCTCCACCTCTGGAAGCTCGGCCTGGCAGGTGCCCTCGCCTGCGGTGGCGGACACGGCTGCGCCCTGGTGCAGTTCTCGTCCTGGTCCTGGTTCCTGGGAGTGGATGTCGCCCTGATCGGGGCAGTCGGATACTCGCTGATCTTCCTGGTGGCGATGTGGGGAATCGTCACCGGGCGGGACGACGACCCGAAGGTCGCCATCGCGCTGATGCTGCTGATCTACCCGGCGTTCCTCTTCACGCTGCGCCTCAAGTACGCCGAGTTCATCATCCTGAAGACCTTCTGCCCGTGGTGCGCTATTTCAGCGGTCACCATCACGCTGCACACCATCCTGGTGACACTGGACTGGCGGCGGACGGCGGTACATCGCCATGATCACCCCTCGACACACGCTCAAGGGCAGCCGTAAGGCTGCCCTGATCTGCACAGACATCCCCGCCGCCTGACGGCGGCGGTTGGATGAGCATCCGCACGGGCCTTACTCATCTGCCCTCCACACTCAGTTCGATCCCATCGGTGATCAGTCGCGCCGAGCCGTCGTCGGGAATCGCGATCATCAGCTCCCAGCCGTTGGCTGCCAGTACCGGATAGCGCCGCGAGTATTCGCGCAGCGCCGGAATCAGCAGCAGGTCCGGCACCGGAACACCGCCGACGCTCACGCCCTGCAACCTGAACCGCATGATCCCGTACTGCGCCTGGACCAGCCGTACCCGGGCAACGAACGAGGCATTGGGGTCGATGAAGGAGAAGAGCGGCCCCAGCTCCTGACGAGCTTCCTCGGGGAAGTCGATCAGCCTGCCACTGATCCTGGCGCCAAGACTGTCGGAAGCCACCCGGAAGCCCATCGAGTCCGGAAATGGCGGCACGCCGAGTCGCGCCAGCAGATAGCTGGCGAAATCGCCGATCGCGACGGTATCGGCAGGAAGGACCCGGTCGGTGTATACCGCGTCGACCTTGTCGGCAGCACGCATCACCCCGGTGTTGGAGATCGCGGTTCCGGAATCAGGAAGCTGGGCCACAGCCCCGTCGGCGGTCGCGAGAACCGCAACGATGGTAGCCACAAGTCGCACTCCGGTTGTTACTATACGCAATGATGCTCCATCTGATTCTGCTTGCGACCGTTGCTGCGGGGCCCTCTGCCCTCGCGCCCCATCCATATGGAGACGTCGCAGCCGTCGACGCCTTCACCGCCCGCTACGGGGTGCTCGGCCACCGGGTGATTGCCAGGGTGGCCGCTGCCCGGATTTCGCCACTCACCCGGTCGCGGTTGCAGCCCTACCTGGGGGCGAAAACCATGGCCGAGATCAGCACCTGGGGAGACGAGATCAGAGGACAGCGCCCGTCCACCGGCCCGTGGCACTACGTCAACATCCCGATCACGGATTCAATCTACCGCCAGAACCGGCACTGCCCGAATCAGTGCATCATCAAGGCACTGGAGACGCAACTGCGGATCCTGGAGAACCGGATGACACCCCGCGCCGCGCGCGCCGAGGCACTCAGGTGGGTGGTCCATCTGGTGGGAGATCTGCACGTGCCGCTGCATGTCGGTGACCGCGGCGACCGCGGTGGCAACGACCTGCAGGTCAGATTGGATCGCCGGAGACTCTCGCTCCATGCCTTCTGGGACGGAGCCGTTCTCCAGACGATGGGACTCTCCGAGAACGCGATGGTCTCGCGGATCGAACAGCGACTGAGAAGCCGCAGCGATGCGACCGCGATCGCCTCCGGAACGGTCACCCGCTGGGCGATGGAGACTCACAGGGTTGCCCGGGATGTCGCCTATCGCCGACTCGCCGACAATCTGGTGATCGACGACGCCTACCTCGCCGCCGCCCATCCCGCCGCCGAGGAACTGCTGCTGCGCGCCGGGGTGAGACTGGCAGCACTGCTTGACGGCGCCTTCCACGATGGCTGAGATGGAAGATCGTACCGAACGGTTGCTGGAGGTGAGCAGAGCGCTCTTCACCGAGACATCGCTGGAGATGGTGCTGCAGCGGGTCACCGATCTGGCAGTGGAAATAGTCGGTGCCTCGTATGCGGCACTGGGAGTGCTCGGGCCCGACGGTCGCACGATCGAGACCTTCACAACCGCCGGAATGTCGGCTGAGCTGCGTACCAAGCTCGGCGCCATCCCGAAGGGACATGGCATTCTGGGACTGGTCATCCGGGAGAATCGCGTCATCCGTCTCCCCGACCTCACCCGACACCCCGATTCGTACGGCTTCCCGCCACATCATCCACCGATGCATTCCTTCCTCGGTGTGCCGGTGGTCGGCCGCGACGGAGTCTTCGGCAACCTCTATCTCACCGAGAAGATCGGCGCCCCGGAGTTCTCGGACGAGGACGAACGGATGACGATGCTGCTGGCCAATCAGGCCGCCGCTGCGGTGGAGAACGCCCGACTGCACCAGGAGAGCGCCGCGCTGCTGGCGGAGGTGCAGCGGCTGATGCGCTCCCGCGACCACTTCTTCGCGATGGTCAATCACGAGCTGCGGAACAACATCGCCTCGATCCACGGCTGGGCTCAGATGGCTACCCGACCGCTCAGAGCGGCTAGTGCGGAAGAAGCAATTGCCGAAGTGCTGGGAGCCAGTACCGTGGCCGCGGCACTGATCAATGATCTGCTCGACCTCTCCCGGCTGGATGAACAGCGCCTCCGTCCGGTGATGGCGTGGGTCAGTCCCGGTGACATGGCACACAAGATCGTCAACCGGATCAAGCCGATCGCGCTAGACGCCGGCACCACCATCGTCGAATCACTGCCACCTGATCTCCCGGCGATCATGACCGATGCGAGCAGGGTCGAACAGATCCTCCACAACCTGCTGGTGAACGCGGTCTCACATACCGGCAAGGGGAACACCATCACCATCACCGCGGCAGTGGTGGAGGACACCGTCACCTTCCGGATCGACGACGAGGG
>CAZSPH010000111.1:0-6843 GCA_964608715.1 uncultured Gemmatimonadaceae bacterium
TCGAACCGAGCGAGGCCATCAGGCGGTCGGCAATGTCGCGGGCGCCGGCGAGGTTGTGATCGTCCTTCTCCGGGAGAGCGCATCCGAGAACGGATACACCGGTGCGCATCACGTCCATCGGATGGGCCGAGGCGGGGAGCTGCTCGAGAGCGGCCTTCACCGCGGCCGGGAGACCGCGCATCGACCTGAGCTTGGCCTTGTAGCCCCTGAGTTCCGCCACATTGGGCAGCCTGCCATGCACCAGCAGGTAGGCGATCTCCTCGAACTCCGCCTGCTCGGCGATCTCGATGATGTCGTAGCCACGGTAGTGCAGGTCGTTGCCGGTGCGGCCTACGGTGGAGAGGGCGGTGTTGCCAGCGGTCACGCCCGAGAGGGCGACGGATTTCTTCGGCTTGAAGACAGGGGCATCAGGGGCGGTCACGGCGACTCCAGTGCTCGGAGGAATGCGGGTTCGGGCCAACCCTGAAATCTAGCGCCTCGGGGATTCTGCTAGTTTTCCCGGATGCTCGAACTGCTCCTCAATGCCGACGTACATGCCCCTGAACCGCTGGGCCGCCTGAATCTGCTGGTGGCCAGCGGTCGGATCGCCTGGATCGGCGCCGAGCGCCCCACGCTTTCCCCCGCTCTCGGCGTGGTGGAGCGCGATCTGGAGGGACTGCGACTGATCCCGGGGCTGGTCGACTGCCACGTCCACCTCACCGGTGGTGGAGGCGAGGCCGGTGCCCACACGCGGGTACCCCCGGTGCCGCTCTCGCGCTTCACTCTTGGTGGGGTGACCACGGTGGTCGGCGTGCTCGGAACCGACGACGCCACCCGCCACCCGGCTGAGCTGGTGAGTGTGGTTCATGCCCTGCGCAACGAAGGAATCAGTGCCTGGTGCTACACCGCCGGCTATCACGTACCACCAGTGACGATCACCGGTTCGGTCCGGGGTGACCTGGCGCTCGTCGACCCGGTGATCGGGGTCAAGACCGCCATCAGCGATCACCGCTCCAGCCAGCCTACCACCGATGAACTGCTTCGCCTCGCCAGCGAGGCGCATGTGGGCGGACTGATGACCGGCAAGGCCGGAATCGTGCATCTGCACGTGGGCGACGGATCGCGCGGACTGCAGCCGATCCGCGATGCCCTTGCAGCATCCGAGCTGCCGCCACGGGTCTTCAATCCCACCCATGTCAACAGGCGCAAGGCACTGTTCGATGAAGCGGTGGAACTGGCACGCGGAGGCTCCAGCATCGACATCACCGCGTTCCCGGTGGAAGACGGCGAGGATGCCTGGTCGGCGGAGGACGCGCTGCTGCGCTATTTCGCCAGTGGGGCCCCACCCGACCGGGTGAGTGTCAGCACCGACGGTGGGGGTTGTCTGCCGGTGTTCGACGCCGAAGGGCGGGTCGTTTCGATGGACGTGGGCTCGACTGGTGCGCTGGCGTCCACCCTTCGCGGGCTGCTGCAGCGCGGTGAGCCACTGGAACGCGTGCTCCCCGCATTCACCGCCAATCCTGCGCGCCTGCTGAAGCTGGTGCGCAAGGGGCGGATCACCACGGGATCGGACGCCGATCTCGCAGTACTCGACTCCGACGGGAGAATCCAGGACGTGATGGCAATGGGAATCTGGCATGTACGTGACGGTCGGCCGCGCATCGTCGGCACCTTCGAGGCGGCCCCGCGGGAGCAGGCATGAGCCCGGCACGCACTCCGGACGGCGCCAGCCGCGGCTGGATCATTCCCATCGGCGGTGCCGAGGAGAAGGAACAGAGCCCGGTGATCCTCGAACGCTTCGTGCAGCTCTGCGGCGGCCGGGATGCCAGGCTGGTGGTGATTCCGACCGCCTCCAGGATGAGTGATACCGGTGACCGCTATCGCGGCATCTTCCGGGAGCTGGGCGCGGCCGATGTGGAGGTGATGGACTTCGATACCCGTCGTGACGGCGAAGAACAGGGCCGCATCCGCGAGATCATCGAATGCGACGGAGTCTTCCTCACCGGCGGCAATCAGTTGCGGCTCACCACCATGCTTGGTGGTACCGGCGTCGCCAAGGCCATCCGCGAACACAACGCGCGCGGGGGACACGTCGCGGGAACCAGCGCCGGCGCGAGCTTCCTGAGCGAGCACATGATCGCCTTCGGAGAGGACAATCGCACTCCGCACGCCGGATCGGTCACCCTCGCCCCCGGGCTCGGCCTCACCAACCGGGTCGTGATCGACCAGCACTTCACCCAGCGCGCCCGGCTCGGACGTCTGATCACCGCGCTGGCATTCAACCCGTTCCTGATCGGACTGGGACTCGACGAGGACACTGCGGCGTTCATCGGACCGGACCAGACCGTCGAGGTGGAGGGCAGCGGAACGCTCACGATCGTCGATGCGGCGCGACTCAAGTTCTCGTCCATGGATCGTGCCGATGCCGACGATCCGGTCTCGATGCTGGGCCTTACGCTCCATGTGCTGATCCACGGCGCCACCTTCAATCTGCACACCCGCGAGGCCTCCGCCGGCGCCCTCGCGGCCAGCCGGATTCCGTCGTAGCTTAGGAAATGCGGATTCTCGAACGATCGGTATACGTCGGGCCGTCTCTCTACGCCCACTTCCCAGTCATCCGCCTGACGCTGGACCTCGGTGAGCTGGAACAGTGGCCCACCAGCCGGCTCGGTGCGCCCTTCGTGGATGGTCTGCTCGCTGCCCTTCCGGGACTGCGCGAACACGGCTGTTCCTACGGCGAGCCCGGTGGCTTCGTCCGCCGGATGACCGAGGATGAGGGTACCTGGCTCGGGCATGTGCTCGAACATGTAGCGATCGAACTGCAGAATGTCGCCGGAATTCCGGTGACCTTCGGCAAGACCCGTGGCGCCGGCCAGGAAGGCGTTTACGATGTCGTGTACGAGTACGAGCAGAAGGACGAGGGACTCGAGGCCGGGGAACTGGCAATGCGGCTGCTCGCCTCGCTGCTGCCGGAGGAGTGCCGGCCAACGGGGATCGTGCCGGACCAGTGGAACTTCGACGGGGAACGCGACACCTTCATCCGCTACGCGCAGCGGCGCGCGCTCGGCCCGAGCACAGCTTCGATAGTCAACGCGGCCGAGCGCCGTGGCATCCCGTGGATGCGGCTCAACAGCCAGTCTCTGGTGCAGCTGGGCCACGGCCGCTTCCAGCAGCGGATCCAGGCCACCGTCACCGGTCGTACCTCCCATATCGCGGTGGAACTGGCGAGCGACAAGGAAGAGACCAACAAGATCCTCGGCCAGCTCGGACTTCCGGTGCCGAAGCAGGAGCTGGTCCAGAGCGAAGAAGCAGCCCTGCGCGCGGCGCGCCGGATCGGCTATCCGGTGGTGGTCAAGCCGTACAACGGCAACCACGGACGCGCGGTCGCCATCAACCTGACCACTTCGGAAGCGGTTTCTGCGGCATTCCATGCGGCCCGCGAAGTTTCCCGTTCGGTGATCGTCGAGAGCTTCGTATCGGGTGACGACCACAGGCTGCTGGTGGTCGACGGCGTGCTGGTCGCCGCAACCCGCCGCACGCCGGGGCATGTCACGGGTGACGGCAGTCATACCGTCGCCGAACTGATCCAGATCGTCAATGCCGACCCGCGACGCGGCGTGGGTCACGAGAAGGTACTCACTCGGCTCGAACTCGATGCCCAGGCGGAGCGCCTCCTGGAGGCGCGCGGCTACACCGCCGCCACGGTGCCGGCGGCTGGCGAGGTCGTGTCGCTGCGGTCCACCGCCAACCTGTCGACCGGCGGTACCGCCACCGATGTCACCGACGTGATCCATCCTGATAACGCCGAGATGGCGGTGCGGGCGATCAGAGCGATCGGACTCGACATCGGCGGCGTCGATTTCCTGACCGACGATATCACCGAATCGTACAGGAAGCGCGGTGGGGCGATCTGCGAGGTCAATGCTGCGCCAGGCTTCCGGATGCACAGCGCGCCGAGTGACGGTCGGCCACGTGACGTGGCGGAGCCGGTCATCGAAATGCTGTTTCCGCCGGGAACTCCTGCCACCGTGCCGATCGCGGCGGTGAGCGGCACCAACGGCAAGACCACCACCTCCCGGATGCTCGCTCACATCTGCAAGATGGGCGGCATGACGCCAGGCTTGACCACTACCGACGGCGTGTACATCGACGGTCAGCGTACCGTCGAGGGCGACATGACCGGACCGGTTGCCACCCGCACGGTGCTGAGCGACCCTGGCATCGACGTCGCGGTGCTCGAGATCGCCCGTGGCGGACTGCTGCGGGCTGGAATGGGAACCCGCTACGTCGATGTTGCCGCCGTTCTCAACGTCCGCTCCGATCATCTTGGTCTGAAGGGAATCAATTCCCTCGAAGCACTCGCAGAGGTGAAGCGGATCGTCGTGGAGGTGGCGCGCGACACAGCGGTGCTCAACGCTGATGATCCGCTGGTACTCAGGATGGCGGCGTACACCGAGGCGAAGCATCTCTGCTACGTCACCATGAATCCGCAGCACACGCTGGTGCGCGAGCATATCCGTGCCGGAGGCCGCGCCGTTTCGCTCGAATCCGGTGTCAACGGTCAGATGATCACCATCTACGATCGCGGCGCGCATATTCCGCTGCTCTGGACCCACCTGATTCCGGCGACCATGGAAGGGCGCGCGCTGCACAACGTCAGCAACGCCATGGTGGCTGCCGCAATGGCGTTCTCGATGGGGATCAAGCTGGAGACGATCCGCCAGGGCCTGCGCACCTTCGACACGACCTTCTTCCAGGCGCCGGGCCGGGCCAATGTCTACAACGAGCATCCCTTCAAGGTGATTCTCGACTACGGTCACAATGCTCACGCCGTCGAGGCAATGGTGCAGCTCGCGGCGCGGCTGGACGTGACCGGTCGCAGGATCATGGTGATTGCCGGTCCCGGTGACCGCCGCGACGAGGACCTGCGCGAGATCGCCAGGGTCGCGGCGACCGGAGGTTTCCATCACTACATCTGCCGCCGGGACGACTCGCTCCGTGGTCGCGATGGTGACGAAGTGCCGCGGATCATCGCCGCGGCACTCCGCGAAGCCGGCATTTCCGACGACCGGATCACCGTGATTCCCGACGAGCAGCGGGCCGTCGACGCCGCACTGAGAATGGGCCGCGCCGGCGACCTGCTGCTCATCTTCGGCGACGAGATCACCCGCACCTGGAAGCAGATCATCAACTTCCATCCCGACGGCGCACTGAGGCCGGTGACCGCCGAGCACCCCATTCCGGTCATTGCGGCGGCGTCAGCGACGCTGGTCGAGCCGTCGATGGATGATCTCGCAACGCTGATCCGCGATGAGCGCGGCGTGCGCCTGGCCCGAGAGACCGAAGACTGAAGCCACTGTTCACCGACTCGCGGCGACTGTTCGGGCCCAGCCTGTGGCTCGACGCCCCGGGAGTGGTTCTCGAATCGCCGCTCCAGGACGCTACCGACGACCTCTGGAGCCGCTGGCGCGGGGCCGTCGCGGACATGGCCGCCGAGCTTGGCTGGCCCGAGCCGTCGTGTACCGTCCGCCATCACTCCGCCGGGACCATCCTCGCATTCACTGCCCCGACGGACGCCCTGCTCACTGCGACCGGCGTCAATGAGTGGGCACTGCTGACAGCGGCCGAGTCGCTGGGCATCGAGTACGACCGCGGCGCCATCGAGGACGAAGTTCCGCCGGTCGAACGGTCGGCTGCTCTGGAGTGGCTGAGAGAACGCGTCGGGCAGGAACGAGGCACCATTCCCGAAGAGGTCATCACCGACCGGCGGCCGGGAATGCCCATAGCGCTGGTCACGGGCTCCAACGGCAAGACTACTACCGTGCGGCTGATCGCTGCGATGTTGCGTGCCGAGGGGCACACGGTGGGGTACTGCTGCACCGACGGCGTGTTCATCGGTTATGAAATGCTGGCGGTCGGCGACTACTCCGGGCCCGAGGGTGCACGCCGGGTGCTTGACGATCCGCGTGTCACCGCTGCGGTGCTCGAGACTGCGCGCGGCGGCATGCTGCGGCGCGGTCTGGTGGTGCCTCGCGCCGATGCTGCGGTGATCACCAATGTCGCCGCCGACCACTTCGGCGACTATGGCATCGATTCGCTGGAAGACCTGGCCCGCGCCAAGGCGGTCGTGGCCGGGGCACTGGGGAGTAGCGGTGTCCTGGTGATGAATGGTGATGATCCCGTTCTGCGCGGCCTGGCTCCCTCGATCGAGTCGCGTGTCGAGTGGTTCGGTGCGGGCGGTGATGCCGATCTGCTCCCGCCGGTCGACGAGATTCCGATAGCCCTGGCCGGAGCTGCCGTCTACAACATTGCCAATGCGCATGCCGCAGCCACCGCCGCTCGTGCACTCGGTGTTCCGCTCGGGACCATTCACGCCACCTTGAGATCGTTCGGCGCCGACAATGCCGACAACGCCGGACGGCTGGAGCGGTTCGAGGTCGGCGGGATCCGCATCTGGGTCGACTACGCTCACAATCCTCACGGGCTCGGCGCGCTGCTCGATGCGGCAATGGCTCACAGGGGTGATGGGCGGCTCGGGCTGCTGCTGGGCCAGGCGGGCAATCGCGACGACGAGTCCATCCGTGCCCTGGCGCGTGCAGCCTGGGTGGCGCGGCCGGAGCGCATCATCCTCAAGGATCTCGATGGCTATCTGCGCGGCCGTCAGTCGGGCGAAGTGCCGGCGCTGCTTCGCGACGAACTGATCGCGGCCGGCGCCAGAGTCGATCAGATCGATTGCTCGGCCGACGAAACCGATGCCGTGCGCAGGCTGCTGGAATGGGGGCGACCCGGCGACCTGCTGGTGATGCCGGTGCATGCGCTGGAGGCTCGCGGAAGAACCAGGGCGCTGATCAGGGAGTGGGGGGC
>CAZSPH010000112.1:0-6833 GCA_964608715.1 uncultured Gemmatimonadaceae bacterium
GTCCGGCCAGCAGCAGCAGATTGCCGAAGAAGAGCAGCGCCAGATGATTGGCCGAGATGGTACCGAACAGGGTGCCGGTAAGTCCGGCGATCAGACCCAGCAACGCATAGACCGTGGCAAGTCCGATGACATAGCAGGCAATCATCACTGCGCGGCGCCGCCTGCCCACTCCCGCAGCACCCGCGCCACCGAGCAGCCCGGCAGTGATCGGAATCATCGGGTAGATGCAGGGAGTGAGCGAGGTCGCAACACCGGCAAGGAACATCAGCAGCAATGCCAGCAGCGGACTCTGACCGATCGCACCGTCGACCGGCGGGATGTCCATCACCCCACGGCTACCTGACCGTAGCGCCGCTCAACATAGCCGTCGAGGATCTCGAGAAACTCGGCGACGATCCGGTCACCTCGCAGCGTGGTGTGCAACGCGCCATCCACGTAGACCGGCGCCTTGGGCTCTTCGAAGGTACCCGGCAGCGAGATGCCGAGATCGGCGTGCTTGGACTCGCCCGGTCCGTTGACCACGCATCCCATCACTGCAACACGCAGTTCCTCGACGCCGGGATAGATCGCCCGCCAGTCGGACATCCTGCCGCGAAGGTGGTGCTGGATCTCCTCGGCCATCTGCTGGAAGAAGGTCGAAGTGGTACGACCGCAGCCGGGGCATGATGTGACCTGCGGCGTGAAGTGACGCACACCGAGCGACTGGAGAATCTGCTGCGCGGTGATCACTTCGTCGGCACGATCACCGCCGGGCCGCGGTGTCAGCGACACGCGTATGGTGTCACCGATCCCCTGTTGCAGCAGCAGCCCGAGACCGAGCGAACTGGCGACGATCCCCTTCATCCCCATTCCCGCCTCGGTGAGGCCGAGGTGGAGCGGGTGATCGGTGATCGGAGCCAGACGCTGATAGACGTCCACCAGATCCTGCACGGCCGAGACCTTGGCGCTGAGGATGATGCGGTCGTGGGGCAGTCCTGCAGCCTCGGCCATCGCCGCCGAGCGGACTGCCGATTCGACCATAGCGTCGAGCATCACTTCGCGGGCATCGCGCGGTGAATCGCTCGCCGCGTTCTGGTCCATCAGTTCGGCCAGGAGTGCCTGATCGAGCGATCCCCAGTTGACCCCGATCCGCACCGGCCTGCCATGTTCGATCGCGACGTCGATGATCGCCCTGAAGTGCTCGTCGTGACGTTTGCCGCCGACATTGCCCGGATTGATCCGGTACTTGGCGAGAGCGCGAGCGCAGTCCGGGTAGCGGGTAAGGAGCAGATGCCCGTTGTAGTGGAAGTCGCCGATGATCGGCACCGGCATTCCGATGCGATCGAGACCTGCGACGATCTCGGGGACAGCCCGGGCCGATTCATCGTTGTTGACGGTAACGCGGACGATCTCGCTGCCGGCGCGCGCCAGATCCGCCACCTGGCGGACCGTGGCTACCACATCAGCGGTATCGGTGTTGGTCATCGACTGGACCACCACCGGATGCGCCGACCCGACCGGGACTCCGCCGATCATTACGGTCGGGGTCGGACGCCTTGCTCTCATGCCGATCTTCCGTTCAGCCCAGCCCGAGCTGCGTAACAAAACGATCCCACTCCACCGGAGTGACCGACCCCTGCAGCCTGAGCGGTTCCAGTGCCGCCATGATCTCGGCACGGGTGCCTCCGATCCGGCGATCGCGAAGCTCCTGGATCATCCGGGAGAAGCGATGCTCGTACTCGTTGGCATCGAGTTCATTGTTCCGGTATGCAGTCGAGATCTTGAGCAGTTCCTCGGCGGCGCGGGCCGGGGGAATCGGAGTGAGCGGAGTGTCTGCCATATCAGGGCATCCTGGTAAAAGGGTGGATCGGAGAAAGATATGACGGATGGCGGGGAACTGCGAGCGGCGAACCTTCCGCTCCACCCGCCGCCATCAGGCGGCGGGGATTTCTGCGCATTCCCCGAACTTCAGGGCCGCCGTCCAGCGGCCCCTGAGGGTGCACCAGCCTCCGTACGCCCGGTCACCTCGCAGCCGGTGCTCCGGTTCGAGTCGGCCAGTCCGCTGATCTTCCAGCCCTCGCCGGTACGGACGAGCTGGATTGCGTTCACCCCGCAGTGCGAGAACTCCGTACCGCGATGGAAGGTGAAGAAGGTCCAGACCGTGGCCATTCCGCCATCCTCGCGGATCTCGGGATCGTAGAACTTCTCGTCCCAGGGAAGACCGGGCTGACCGACCGCGGCGACGAACTGATCGACGGTGGTGAAGCGGTGAGGGCGACCCGGAGCTGGAGGCCGGGAGAAGTGGGCGCCCGGTACGAACACCGACCGCACCATCGTCGAGTCATGTGCCCGCATGCCGTCGAACAGGGTTCTCACCACACTGGTGATCGAGTCGGCCACGGCCGGACTCGGAAGGAATGCTGCGGAGTTCTGCGCCGCCAGTGGCGCGGTGAAGAATAGCGCGGCGGTGGCAAGCATTCTCATCAGAGTTCTCCAGGGTTAAGGACTGCGGCGAGCGGCGAGCGGCGAACCCGTCATTCCGACCGGAGGCCGGCGAAGCCGGGCCGAAGCGGAGGAATCCGCTTTTCCGGTTCAGGACAGCAAAAGCAGATCCCTCGACTGCGTGACCCTGCGGGTCACTTCGCTCGGGATGACGATGGTGAGGTGGCCCCGCCGCTCGCCGTTCGCGGTTCGCCGTTCGCGGTTCGCTGTCACCTGCCCCCGATCATCCGCCTCAGCCAGTTGGTGGCGCGGGTCCGGATCTCCCGCTCGAAGCGGTCGGTGTTGAATCTGTCGAAGTACTCGCCGAAGTCGATGTCGGGATCGTAGAAATCGCGGTCCCAGCAGCCTCTCGACGATGGAGCCGTACCGGCAAGGAAGTACTCCATCTCGCCACAAGGCTCGTAGTAGCTACCGGCAACGCTGTAGGCCCGCTCGATACCATCCGGCACCGCAAAGGGAACGGCGCGAACCTTCCCCTCGGCAAGGAATCGCGAGACCACCGGCAGCGCAGCGGCGCCACCGCTGCGACCGATCGAACGGCCGTCGTCGTGACCGGTCCAGACGCCGACCACCAGTTCCGGCGTGTATGCGATGAACCAGGCGTCGCGCCAGTCGTTCGAGGTGCCGGTCTTGCCGGCGAATGCGCCCCGCGACGCCATGGCCCTGCCGGTACCGCGGGAAACCACTCCCTGCAACGCCGTGGTCACCAGAAATGCGCTCGCCTGGTCGACCACCGTTTCGGAAGAACCCGAAGTTCCGTCGACCACCATTCGGGTAGAGACCAGCACACCACCGTTCGCCAGCACACCGTAGGCGCGCACCAGCTCCAGCAGCGATACCTCTGACGCGCCGAGCGCCAGTGCTGGCACCGGCTGGAGCTTCGAGGTGATTCCCATGCGATGGGCAAGGGAGACCATCTCTTCGGGACCTACCTGCATGCCGATTCGCGCGAACGGAATGTTGAGTGACTTCTCCAGCGCCTCGCGGAAAGTGACCTCACCCCGGAACGAACCGTCGTAGTTGGCCGGCCGCCAGGTCGGCTGATTGCGAGCGGTCACTTCGAACGGAGAATCGTCGAGTCGCGATGCAAGCGTGAACTTCGGCGGATGACTGCCGTCACCCTGAAGTGCCGCCAGTGCTACGATCGGCTTGAACGCCGAGCCCGGTTGCCGCTTCGCATCGACGGCACGATTGAACTGCGACTGACCGTAGTTCCGTCCACCGACCATCGCCAGCACATCACCGCTGCGCGGATCGATTGCCACCAATGCGACCTGTCCGCCAGCAGGAGCTGCCTCGACCGCCCGTTCGGCAGCCTGCTGCAGTCGGGCGTCCAGCGTGGTCCTGATCACCGCACCGCGAGGGGCGACATCGGCGATCTGTCTGCGGTCGATTGCATCGCGGAACCAGCGACCATCGACCGTGGCCAGCGGATGCACCTTCGTCGGCACCCGCACCTTCGAAGACTGTTCCGCCTGAGCCAGTTTCACCCTGCCCTGCTCCGCCATCAGCCGGAGCACCAGGTTCCGACGATCACGTGCGGCGGCCGGATGACGCGATGGCGCAAGGCGGTTGGGCGACCGGATCATCCCCGCAAGTGTCGCCGCTTCGGAGAGAACGATCTTTCTGACATCCTTGCCGAAGTAGTACCGTGAGGCCGCACCCATCCCGTGGATCGCCCGGCCACCATCCTGGCCAAGATAGACCTCGTTCAGATAGGCTTCGAGAATCTTCTGCTTGTCGTAGCGGGCTTCGAGCACTGCCGCGAACGCCGCCTCACGGAGCTTGCGCAGCGGAGTACGGCGCTGCGAAAGGAAGAGATTCTTGGCGAGCTGCTGCGTGACGGTGGAGCCGCCCTGCTCGATACCCAGCGCACGGACGTTGGCCAGCATCGCGCCGGCTATGCGGCGGAGGTCCAGGCCGTCGTGATCCAGGAAGCGCTGATCCTCCACGGCCAGCACCGCGTCGATCAGATGCTTCGGCATCTCGTCGATTGCCACCGGCTCGCGTCGCTCGAATGGCGCACCACCGACTGTCGCGAACGCGACCGGCTGTGCATTCCCCCCACCCCACTGCTCCGATCTGGTGACGAAGGCGCTCGGCGCCCGGTCAGCAGGATCACCCAGGTGACCACGGATCGCCGCATCCGCCACCAGTGCGACCGCACCGAGCCCGAGCAGCGAGACAGTGACGATCACCGCACGGCGTCGCGTCAGCCAGGGAGCGTAACGCTCCCGACCAGCCGCGAGCCGCGAGCGAAGGGCCGTCAGATGACGCCTGACAGCCGCCGGGTCGATCAGAGAGACCATACCGTCAAGGACGTCCCCGATCGGGGAATAGTTTCACCGTGCACCATCAGCCGCTTCATGCTGCTAAGGACGATCCCCGATCAGCAGGTCACCACACCAGCTTACCAGCCGCGGCGCTCCTTCCCCGCTGCCGTCGATCCCGGCACTGGTGATCGCCAGCACAATCGCTCCGGTGCTGTCGCCGTCAGGCGCAACCCTGATCGTGCTGTCTGCGGGGTGCCGCGGCGCGGATGCGATGCCGGACAGATCGAAGTGATGCACTGCCCCGCCGCTGGTGATCGTTACCTGGCCGGTGCTGTCCGACCGGGTCACCCGCAGGAAATCATCTCGGACCATGCTCGGCTGCGTGCCAGCCCCGGACATGTAACCGCACACTGGTACCGCCCAGTCGTAGCCTGAGACATCCCTCGCGCGACGGTTACCGCTGGAGACTACCGTCATTTCGGGACGGCTGAAGCCATACGGTCCGCCTCCGCGGACTGCCTTCATCCCCACCGCTGCCATGATCCTGGTAACCGCCGAATCGCGCTCCATGCCCCAGCTGGTGATCGAATCCCAGGCAATCACCGGCATCGGCGCGCCCAGCCTCTTCGCGATCTCGCCTTCGGCATGACGATCGACCAGGAAGTAGAGCGCCTCGGTGGCCTCGGCTGAATCGTCAGCCGCGATCATCTTCGCGAAGCGCTTCCCCTGACTCGCCACCGACAGGTGGCTGAGGCCGAAGGGTCCGCCGACGGTCACCAGCAGTACCAGCGCCAGCGAGAGTGGTATCAGCCTGATTCCGGTATCCGGACGCAGCACGAAGCGGATCGCCAGTACCAGCAGCCAGAGTCCGAGCAGCATTCCGACGATGCGCATCTCCGTGAGACCGTAGGGCTCGATCCGCTGCCAGAACGCGGCCAGCAGCATCAGTGCCGCCGGAATCAGTCCGATGAACAGCACCCGGCTGTAGAAACGGATCCATCCTTCCGCCGGATCATCGCGCAGCGGATGCACCAGCAGGAAACCGAGCAGTCCGCTCGCCGCCACGCTCGCGACCAGCCAACCGATCCAGCCGCTCGGCCATTCGCCGGTAGCCAGCACCTTCACCAGGTAGGCCACCAGAATCAGGAGATAGACGAAGACGATCGGTGTCAGCACGTACTGCGCGAACACCTTCATCACCTTCGGGTAGCCGCCCTGCCATTCATCGAAGGTGATCTCCTCATCGACCTCACCGGCGAAGATCCAGGTGCTGATCAGCAGTGCTGCCACAAACCAGCAGTTGAGATAGATCCGGGGAGGAAAATCGACACCGAACAGCTTGTCCAGCGCCGCGAGAGCGATCAGTACTCCGAAGTAGAGAACCGCGGAGAAGAGCGCCGCCTTGAGGACGGCGGTGAAGAGCCGCCGGTTGTATTCCCAGACATCGCCCGAGCTGCCGCCCTTCAGAAAGGGAAGGAAGGCAACCATCAGGTGGAAGATCGCGCTCAACTGGAAATAGGCGACTGCTTCGTCCTTGCGTCCCGGGCCTTCCCACCCGAAGAAGAAGGCAGCCAGAAACGCCAGGCCGAAGATCTGGAGCAGAACACCGTAGCCGGTGGTGGATCGCCACGCCCTGGTTGCCAGCGACAGTGCAATCGACAGCGGCACGCCGAGCATCGCGACGAATGCAATGCGCTCGGCGAGGGAGTCAGCACCTTCGCCGCTGGATAGGATTGCCGCGATGGTTGCCGTTGCGGCGAGGGTGATCGTCCACGGAAAAGCTGCTGCGGTCGCGACAGCACGCCGGACGAGTGCATCGAGTGAGGGGAAGCGCATCGGATCGACTATCTCCTCTTCATGTTGGGACCTGCCGCTGCTGTCAGGCTACCGCACTCCGGGAACGGCGATGTTCTGCCAGCGACCCTGCCTGAATCGTACGACAGAAAGCACGCACCTGGCAAAGTGGCCGGTGAGGATGGCCAGCCAGACATGGATCGGTTCCAGGCCGATCGTCTCCCGCACTGCGAAGCAGATGCCCAGGGGAATCACCATCTGCGAGATGATGGAGATGTAGAGCGG
>CAZSPH010000113.1:0-6768 GCA_964608715.1 uncultured Gemmatimonadaceae bacterium
ATGCTGCTCAGCACCGTCGGCGCGATGTCGACCTTCTACCCCGAGGCCAAGGACATCCACGACCCGCACAACCGCTACGTCCAGCGGGTGCGGCTGATGGCCAAGCTGCCGACCATCGCGGCGTTCCTGTTCCGGCACTCGCGCGGCCTGCCGTTCGAGTACCCGCGCAACGATCTCGACTACATCGGCAACTTCGTCAACATGACCTTCAGCATCGGCGGCAAGCACGAGCCGAACCCGGTGCTGCAGAAGGCGCTGGAGATCCTGCTGATCCTCCACGCCGATCACGAACAGAACTGCTCGACCAGCGCAGTCCGCGCCGTCGGTTCCTCCGGGGTCGACCCGTTCTCGGCGATCTCTGCCGGCATTGCGGCACTCTACGGCCCGCTGCACGGCGGTGCCAACGAGGCGGTGCTGCGGATGCTCGACGAGATCGGGACGAAGGACAAGGTCCCCGCCTTCATCGAGAAGGTGAAGAACGGCGAAGGCCGCCTGATGGGCTTCGGGCACCGGGTCTACAAGTCGTACGATCCACGGGCCAAGCTGATCAAGCGCACCGCCGACGAGGTCTTCGCCCAGACCGGCCTGAACCCCAAGCTGGAAGTGGCGCTGGAACTGGAGCGGATCGCGCTGGAGGACGAGTACTTCATCAAGCGGAAGCTCTACCCGAACGTCGACTTCTACTCGGGCCTGATCTACCAGGCGATGGGCTACCCGACCGACTACTTCACGGTGCTGTTCGCTCTGGGTCGACTGCCCGGCTGGCTGGCCCAGTGGGAAGAGATGATCACCGACAGGGAGCAGAAGATCGCGCGGCCC
Source organism: uncultured Gemmatimonadaceae bacterium (assembly GCA_964608715.1). GTDB lineage: Bacteria > Gemmatimonadota > Gemmatimonadetes > Gemmatimonadales > GWC2-71-9 > Palsa-1233. The sequence continues at coordinate 820 of CAZSPH010000113.1, forward strand.
CGGCAGATCTACACCGGTGCGGACGAGCGGCCGTTCGTGCCGCTGGCGAAGCGGTAGGGGTCACGCGGAGGCGCGGAGGACGCGGAGGCGCGGGAGGACCTACTTCTTCGGACACCCGCGCTGACTGGATTCCACGGTGAGACCGACCTGGTTACCCCTCGGTCGGACCTGGAACCGCTCGGTGTAGCGGACGTCGCAGGCATCGGGATCTTTCTGCAGATAGGCGCTCGTACCAATCACCAGCCCCGAGCCTTCCCGACGGTAGCTGTCCAGCACCACCGCAATGCACGGCTTGGTGGTCAGCCGGCAGATCTCGTCCTCGGCCGGAATGCCCACGGTGCCACGATAGCCCAGCCGGTCAGTCAGGAGCGCGATCTCTGCGGAGTCCAAGCCAGCCACTCGCTGGACTGATTCCAGGTCGGCGACGACATAGGCGTCCCCTCGGGTGAGCGGGATGGATATCACCGCCACGAGGGCCTGGACCGGATCCACTCCGCCCGTTGACGCCTGGGCCTGAAGAGTAGCTGGGACCGCAGAGCCGATCAGCGATGCGACCAGCGACAGGGCTGTGAACTCACGATGCATCATGCCTACTCCTTTCTTACTAGAATGCACGAACGTGCCGACATCTGCGACCTACGGCCCACATGAGCCACGGATCAACACCATCTTCTCCAAATGGGCGCCTGAAGTGGTACGCCTGAAGTGGTACGTTGAATGCTCAGCTTCATTGCATTCTGGCCTAGGGTAAAGCCCACCTACGACAAAGCTGACCAGAATGCTGTCGCCAAAATCGCGGTAAGACTCCAATTCTAGGACAAGGCATGTGTATGCCGACCTACTGCAGTCGCCGTCTTTGGTGGCGAGCCCAATCGTGCCGTGGTCTCCCATTGCCTCAGAGAGACGCGCTACTGCAACCGAATCCAGCGTCATAGCGGTCTGGAATGAACCGATATCAGCCACCACATAGGATGATGTACGACTCACCCGCCGCAGAAGTTCCGTAAGCACCGATACGACCTCCTGCTTGCCACCTTCCATCACGGTATGAGTACTACTATTGGCCGCACATGCAGCCGCAGCAATAGCGACCGATGCTATGGCAACACGCATGAATCCTGCCATGAAAACGGCTCCGTTTCGTACGGATATGCCTCATTGGGGTCATGGAACAAACCCATAAGGTGCCACATTTCATGGACTAGCACGCTGGCGAGCCCAGCAGTATGCACCTCATCCAAGTAGTCGTCATCAAAATGGACATACGAATCCTCCTCAACCACACTGGAATCAGGTCTAAGAGCAAGTGCCGCTTGGGCATGGTGGGTCGCACCCGGAAGATCTTGGATATCTCGTTTACCACCATATATCCTACCAACAGCCATAAACTTGTCGAACATTGTTTTTGCGCCACGGCACAGGGTAATCGTAGTATCGACCAACTCGGCAGCAGCGAACATTTTATCACGGTGTTCGCCCTCAAGATCCTTTATGCAGTCTGGATTTTCTGTGGGACAATAACCGACCATTCCCACCGGCACCACCGTCACCGTCGCCGACGTGGATCTCCCTCCGAACTCGGCAGTGTATGCAGCCTGACCGATACCGGTGGTCATCAGGTACCCGATGTCGTCCGGCACCAGTACGGCACTGTTGCTGCTCGACCAGTCACCCGGTACCTCGTTGGTGGTGCTGTCCGCATAGTGGGCCGTGACCACGAACGGCCCACCGAACTGCCCCTCCTCTACCACCATGGACGTCGGAGCCACCGATATCGACACCACGTCGGGTATTTCCGGCTGCTCATCCCACTGCACTGGCTCCCCTCCGGGACCGTCTGCCTCGGGCCATTCCGGATCGAAGTCTGGCGAATCGTGACTCACCCAGCGCCGTGAGTACGACACCACCCAGAAGCAGCCCCACACGTCAGTCCCCTCCTTGAGGTAGAACAGACCGTCCGGACCCCAGTTCCCCTCGGCGTAGCACCACTCACGGGCGTCAAACCAGTCGTACATCCAGTAACCAAGCGTCGCGCCGGGAGTCAGCCCATCCGATGAACGCGCCTGATGATATCGGAGGCGTGCCGCATCGACCGAATCACGTGGCACCTCCGCGCAATCGAAGACGATCGGGCGGCCACCGCCATACGGCACGGCTACGGCACCAGGGCCGGGTCGCGGACCGGCTCTCTCACAACCCACCTGCGCCATGAAGCTGTCGGGCGCAACCTCCGCCAGGCGTCGAGGCACACCGAAGGTGTCCGGAGTCACGACACCCTCCGACATGCAGCCGACGATCACGACTGCACCAGCTGCGGCAATCCACCATGAACGCTTTCTCTGCATACCTGCCTCCGTCTCGCTGCCGATTGCTGTGGCGTGTACAGCCGGCAACCTTGCGGGGATTGAGTGAACCTACCTCGCCACGCCCACAGTGTAAAGACACAGGTTCAAGCCAGGATCAAAAAAGGGTATAATCGGCACGGTGTCCGCATTCCGACCGGAGAGGAACAATGAAAAAGGCCCCCGCAGGAGCCTTCCATTGTCGCAATGACCGGGTCACACCATCGGACGCCCTACTCCGGCAGCTCCCCTTCGAGGTAGGTATATCCCTCCAGCCCCGCGACGTAGTCAGCGATGAAGGCATTGGCCTCCTGCCGCTTGAGGCCCGGTGCTGCAGCGACCTTGCGCCGGAAAGTTGCCAGCAGATCCGAAGCATGGAACTGGACGTAGGTCAGCACCTCGGTCACGGTATCGCCATGCACCAGATCGGTGATCTCGTAGCCGCCGTTCTTCAGTCGCACGTGGACCGCGTTGGTGTCACCGAAGAGATTGTGCAGGTCGCCGAGGATCTCCTGATAGGCGCCGGTCAGGAAGATGCCGAGGATGTATGGCTCGTCTTCCTTCCAGGAGTGCAGCTCGAGTGAGGGCTTTCCCTTGCGCCCACCGGTGAAGCGGTCGATCACACCGTCGGAGTCGCAGGTGACGTCCTGGATGGTTCCACGCCGTGTCGGCTCCTCATCGAGCCGGTGGATCGGCATCACCGGGAACAGGTGGTCGATCGCCCAGTTGTCCGGCAGCGACTGGAAGAGCGAGAAGTTGCAGAAGTAGCGGTCGACCAGAGCGGTATCGAGATGGGCCGCCAGTTCGGGATACGACGCGCGGTCGTCCTCGATCGCCTGGGACACCCGGTTGAGCGTCCTCAGATAGAGCTGTTCGGCCATCGCGAGATCGCGGAGCGAGAAGACGCCGCTGGCGAAGTACTCGCGCGAGCGTTCCTTCGCGAATATCGCGTCGTGGAAGATCTCCTCCACCCGGTCCTCGGAGAACTCGTCGAGATTCTCCTTCATCTCAACCAGTACCGGATGCGCTTCCTCGGGCAGCACCACCGCTCCGGAGGCATCCTGCCTCTCGCAGTCGATCACGTTGATCAGCAGCAGGGCATGATGCGCAGTGATCGCCCGGCCGGACTCCGAGATCAGGTGCGGCATCGGCACTTCCTCGGTCCGGCAGATGCCGCCGATGGTGTAGACGATATCGTTGGCGTACTCACGCATGGTGTAGTTCATCGACGCCGGCCGGGTGGAGCGCGAGCCATCGTAGTCGACGCCGAGTCCGCCACCGACATCGACATACTCCACTCCGAAGCCGAGCTTGCGGAGTTCCACGTAGTAGCGGCCGACCTCCTCCAGCCCGGTCTTCACGGTCCGGATGTCGGTGATCTGGCTGCCCAGGTGGAAATGAACCAGCTTGAGTAGATGCTGCCGGCCGGCCGCAGTGAGTCGATCCAGGAGCTGCACCAGCTCGACCGCCGAGAGACCGAACTTGGACTTCTCGCCGCCACTCTTGGCCCAGCGGCCCGACCCTTCGGAGGCGAGCTTGATCCGCACCCCCACGTTGGGCTCGACGCCCATTTCGTCGGCCACGTGCAGCAGCAGTTCCAGCTCGCTGAGCTGCTCGATCACCACGATCACCTTGTGGCCAAGCTGCTGACCGATCAGGGCGAGGCGCATGAACTCCTCGTCCTTGTAGCCGTTGCAGACGACGATGTGGTTGGTCGACTCGTTCAGGCCGAGCACGGCCATCAGTTCCGGCTTGGAGCCGCACTCCAGCCCGACACCATACGGTGACCCGAACTCGACGATCTCCTGGACCACGTGCCGCTGCTGGTTGACCTTGATCGGATAGACCGTGGTGTAGCCACCCTCGTACCCGAACTCCTCCCGCGCCTCACGGAAGCGCCCGGCCAGCTCGGCGATCCGTGAGTGGAGGATGTCGGAGAACCGCAGCAGCAGCGGGAGTCCGACCCCTTGGGCATTGAGATCGGTGGCGATCTGGTACAGATCGACCCCCCGTCCCTCGTCTCCATCAGGATGGACCGTGACATGACCGGTGGGTGAGATCCGGAAATATCCGAGCCCCCACCCTGCCATGTTGTAGAGTCGCTCGGCGTCGCGGATGGTCCACTGCGCTGTTGCGGTCGTCCGGAGATCCGGTATCCTGGTCGCCATGAGCTGCTCCTGCTGGTGACGGCGAAGGCGACAATCTTAATGACCGAAGGGGGCGGTGAACAGCGGCAGCCCGCCAGTCCGGGAAATCCCTGCCAGCCTGCCCGGCGATCAGGCGATAGATTCCGTCATCACCATCACAGGCCTGCACCCGACGAGGAACGCCTTGACCCAGCCAAGCCAGTTCATCCGGTACGCCTTCCTGCTGACACTTGCCAACCCGCTCCTCGCCTCGTGCCAGCAGCAGGGTGACAGTGCCCTGGTCGGCCGCATTCTCGCCGCCGAACAGCGGGGGGATCTCGCAGACCCGGCGCTGACACTGGGCGAGCAGCATTCCGATCAGCGGATCAGCACCATCGCTAAACGGGCGCGTGCGAGAATGACGGACTCCGCCTTCGCCAGCCGCGGAGAGCTTCCGGCGCTGACTCCTCCACCCATCTGGCCGGAAGCTGCCTGGAAGGCTCGCTACCGGGCGCTGCCTGGACGCGGGGCAACCTGCGATGCCGTGATGGTGGCGCTGGCAGATGAATCGTGGCCGGTGCGGTTCCGGGCCACCGAAGTGGTGCCGACATCCTGCGCCACACATCCGGGACTGGCGAGCCTGCTGGAGTCGTGGTTCGACGGCATTCCGCAGGAACCGATGACTCGGGGCGATGGTCAGGTCACCTGGCATGCCGGTGCCAGGGCGCTGGTTGCGCTCGCCCGACTCGGCGCGCCAGGTGTACGGAATCGGATCAGCACCGCCCTCGGGCACCCGGAATGGCACCTCCGCTTTCACGCAGTGCGGGCTGCAAGGATGGCGGCCGATACGGCAGCACTCCGCCGGGCAGCGCGGGATGCCGACCCCAACGTCCGCGAGGTGGCGATCGACGCACTGGCGGCACTCACCCGGCAGCAGGACGACTCACTCTTCATTGCGGCACTGGAGTCGGGTGACCTTCAGCCGGCCTTCGCGGCAGCGCGGGCACTCAAGGGTACCGGTAATCCGGTGGCGCAGGCAGCGGCCTCTGATGCTTTCGAACGCTGGGTCAGGCGAGGCAACGCTTCCGAGCGGGACCTAAGGACGGCGCTGCTGGAGGCAACTGGCAGACCGGCCAGCGATGATCGCCCGCCGGCAACGGGCTCACGGGTTCCCGCCGAAGCAGTCGCACTGGCGCTGGGCAAGGAGGTGCGACTGGAGGTGAGGATGGCAGACGGCGGTCGGAGGTCGTTCACCGTCCGGATGCGTGGCGATGTCGCCCCGATCACCGCAGCCAGGATTCTCGAACTGGTGGATGCCGGCTACTACGACGGACTCTCGTGGCATCGGGTTGAACATGACTTCGTGATCCAGGGCGGCAGTCCCGGCGACAACGAATATGTCGGCGCCGCGGAGTACTACCGCGATGAACTGGGCACCGTCTCACACCGGCGTGGCACTGTGGGCATGAGCACCCGCGGTC
>CAZSPH010000114.1:0-6667 GCA_964608715.1 uncultured Gemmatimonadaceae bacterium
ACCGGCTTGGGGTGCAGCGGCTTCTTGTTGCGGTTCAGCCATTCGACGAACTCGACCAGGCCGCCCTTGTAGAAGAACTTCTCCTGCTTCGGCGTTTCCTGCCGTTCGTCGGTCAGGACGATGGTGATGCCGCCGTTGAGGAACGCGAGCTGACGGAGCCGGTCGGCGAGCGTGTTCCAGGTGAACTCCAGTACCGAGAAGATCTGCGGGTCGGGCTTGAAGTTGACCGTGGTGCCGGTACCGGCCGCCATTCCGATGACGGTCAGCTTCTGGGTGGTGTGGCCCCGGACGAAGCTCATCTGGTGGCGGGCGCCGTCGCGGTCGACCGTGACGGTCAGCCGTTCCGAGAGCGCGTTGACCACCGAGACGCCGACGCCGTGGAGGCCACCCGACACCTTGTATGAGTTCTTGTCGAACTTGCCGCCGGCATGCAGCACCGTGAGTGCCAGTTCGACGCCCGGCAGTCCTTCGGTGGGGTGGATGTCAACCGGGATGCCGCGACCGTTGTCGGCGACGGTGATCGAGTCGTCACGATGGATGGTGACTTCGATCGTGTCGCAGTAGCCCGCCAGCGCCTCGTCGATCGAGTTGTCCACCACCTCGTATACGAGATGATGGAGACCGTTCTCGCCGGTCGAGCCGATGTACATGCCCGGGCGCTTGCGGACCGCCTCCAGTCCCTTGAGGACCGTGATCGACTGCGCACCGTATTCCTGCTCCTGCTGCCCGTTATCTGGTTCCTTCGACATTCACCGTTCCGTTGTTCGGAAATGAAATCACGGCTGGTCCAGCGGACCCACCAGCCAGCGCACCTGCCTGATCCTGCCCTTTCGCGAACCGTTGACGCGGGTCAGGATCCTCGGCGCCATCAGCCCGAGTTCCGCAGCCCACCCAGCGGTCTTTACCCTGACCAGCAGCGTTCCGTCGGCGGTTACCGCCAGCGCTCTGGTCACCGCTGCGATCTGCGGTCCGACCAGTTCCGGCCACCCTTCGACCGCCGCTGCCAGGTCGAACCGTTTCCGGAGACCGCTGCTGTCGAGCCACGCGTCGACCGCCTCACCGATCGCCGTCGGTGCCCGCGGGTTCACTCCGTCGACGCGACGACTCCTCCTGCCATTCGCCATCTCGCCAGCTCCAGTCGGCCGGGAACGTCTTCCGGGCGCGGTGCGGTCACGAACAACTGACAGCCGATTTCCCGGAGCCGCACCGCCAGGCGTTCCTGTCGGGAGCCATCGAGTTCGGCGAAGACATCGTCTACCAGCAGTGCGGGTCCCCTGCCGTGCGCCCGCTCCAGTGCATCATGCTCCATCAGTCTGAGCGCCACTGCCGCGGTCCGCTGCTGGCCGGTCGATCCGAAATCCCGGAAGGCCCTGCCATCGAGGCCAAGTGCGAGATCGTCCCGATGAGGACCGCTGCCAGTGCTCATCCGCGCGATGTCACGCTGACGATGCGTTGCCAGGAAATCCGCCCAGGCCTCGCGGTCCGCCAGCTCGCTGTTGCCACGGTACCTGAGGGTGACCGGCAGCGGTTCGCCCAGGGCATCCAGTTCATGTCGCCAGCGGGACTCGGCATCCACCAGCCAGGCCATCCTGGCTTTCATCACGTCGGCACCGGCGTCTGCCAGCGGTCCTTCGAAAGCTGCCGCAGTCGCGATGTCACCATTCCTCAGCGCAGCGTTTCTCCGGACCAGTGCACCGCGGTACCTGAGCAACCCCGAAAGATAGCCGGGAACGGCCAGCGACAGCAGCCGGTCGAGCCACCGTCGGCGTTCCGCCGCACCACCACCGATCAGGCTGGGATCACCCGGCAGGAAGGTCACTGCCAGCCAGCGGCCGAGCAGGGGCGAGATCCGGCCCTGTTCATCGCCGTCGAGGGTTATCCGCTTGCCGCGCTCACCCGCCTGCCAGGTGACAGCCAGCACGCTGCCGCTGTCCAGTGTCAGTGATACATGGAAGCCGGGACCGCCGAATGCTCCGATTTCGCGATCGAGTGCGCCGCGGATCGAGCGGTAGAGGACGGGATAACCGATCGCTTCCAGGAGATTGGTCTTCCCCTGGCCATTGGCTCCGACCAGTGCGACTCCTTCGGGAGGGAGTCGCAGCTCGGTATCGGCAAGGTTGCGGAACCGCCGTACGGTAAGCGCGGCGACCCGCATCGACTCAGCGGCCGGGGAAGACCGGAGCGCGCTTTTCGAGGAAAGCGGTCGTCCCTTCGGCCCGGTCCTCGCTGCCGCAGGCGATGCCGAATGCCTCGGCCTCCAGATCCAGCGCCATGTCCAGCGAGACCGCCTCGCCCTCGTCGAGCTGCTTGAGACACAGGGCCACCGCCACCGGACTCTGCGCGATGATGCTGGCGGCAAGCTTCCGTGCCTCGGGCATCAGTTCCTCAGCAGGCACGACCCGGTTCACCAGGCCGATCCGTTCGGCCTCCGCTGCATCCACCATCCGCGCAGTGGTGAGGATCTCGGCGGCACGACCGCGACCGACCAGACGAGGCAGACGGACCGTGCCTCCATAACCGGGAACAAGGCCGAGCTTCACTTCTGGCTGGCCGAACTTTGCATTGGGCGAGGCCAGGCGCATGTGGCAGGCCATCGCCAGCTCGCAGCCACCTCCCAGTGCGAAGCCGTTGACCGCCGCGATGACCGGCTTGCCGAGCTTCTCGAACGCGCGGAAGGTCGCCTGGCCATGCTCGGCCAGCTTGCGACCGTTCCTTGCATCCAACTGCGACAGCTCGCCGATGTCGGCGCCGGCCACGAACGACTTTGGCCCCGCTCCGGTGATGATCACAGCTCTGATCGCCGGGTCGCTGGCCACCTGCTCGGCGACAGTCGCCAGCTCGGCGATCATCGTGGTGTTAAGCGCGTTGAGCTTGTCGGGCCGGTTGACGGTCACGACGGCGATCCCGTCGGAGTCGATGTCAAGGAGAAGGGTGGTGTAGGTCATCGGGGAAAGATAGCGGACGGCGAACGGATGACCGCGAACCGCGAACGGCTCTGCCATCAAGCGCCGCCGTCAGGCGGCGGGGATGGTGCCCCTCATCGACGTCATCCCGAACGCAGTGAGGAATCTGCTTTTCTGTCAGGAAGAAGCAGATCCCTCGATTTCGCGACCCTGCGGGTCGCTACACTCGGGATGACGGAGTGAATGATTCGCCGTTCGCTGATCGCTGTTCCCTGTCATCTGTTCTCTGTTATCATCCCCCATGCCCTACATCCTCGCCCTCGACCAGGGGACCACCGGCTCCACCGCGTTGATGGTGGCAGGCGACGGCACCATCCTCTCCCGCGGCTACCGCGAGATCCCCCAGTCCTACCCGCAGCCCGGCTGGGTCGAACACGATCCGACCGCTCTCTTCGATTCGCTGGTGGAAGCCGGACGCGACGCAATCTTTGCCGCCGGTGTCGCGCCCGATCTGATCGGCATCACCAACCAGCGCGAGACCCTGGTGGCCTGGGATGCCGAAACCGGTCAGCCGGTCCACCCGGCCATCGTCTGGCAGGATCGGCGGACCGCCGGTCGCTGTCGCGAACTGCGCGAACAGGGACTCGAAACCGACATCCGCCGCCGCACCGGCCTGCTGCTGGATCCCTACTTCACTGCGACGAAACTCGAATGGCTGCTGGCCCAGCCCGGCATCAGCGAGAGGGCGGAACAGGGCACCCTGCGGGTCGGCACGGTCGAAGGGTGGGTCGTCGCGAAGCTCTCCGGCGGTACTCATGTGATTGATCGCACCAACGCCTCGCGCACGATGCTCGCCGATCTCGCGACGCTGGATTGGGACCCGTATCTGCTGGATCTGTTCGGCGTGCCTCGGCAGATTCTGCCTGCCATCGTGCCGTGTGCCGGTACCGTCGCGGTGGCCGCCAGCGAATGGTTCGGTCGCGAGATTCCGATTGCCGGACTGGCCGGCGACCAGCAGGCCGCCCTCTACGGTCAGGGTTGCGTGACTCCCGGAGCGGCCAAGGTCACCTACGGTACCGGTGCGTTCCTGCTGTCCTTCTCCGGTACATCGGTACCACCGGTGCCGGGCGAAGGGATCCTCGCCACTGCCGCCGCTGCCGACGATGGCGGAGTGGCCTGGGCGCTGGAAGGCAGCGTCTTCATCGCCGGAGCCGCAGTCCAGTGGCTCCGGGACGGGCTCGGCATCATCGTCGAAGCGGGGGAGACGGCGGCACTGGCACGGAGTGTGGCCGACAGCGGTGGTGTCTCATTCGTGCCGGCATTCACCGGCCTGGGTGCGCCGCACTGGAACGCCGAGGCGCGCGGTACGATCGTCGGACTGACGCGGGGGACGAGCCGGGCGCATCTGGTCCGGGCCACGCTCGAAGCGATTGCCCACAGCACAGTCGATCTCGTCGAGGCGATGGGTGGAGTCGAGGAACTCCGGGTCGATGGTGGTGCCACTGCCAACGACTGGCTGATGCAGTTGCAGGCAGATCTGCTGGGAGTTCCGGTGGTGCGTCCGGCTCTGCTGGATCTCACCGCCTACGGCGCTGCCCGGCTGGCGGCGATCGGTGCCGGCTGGACGCCGCTGCCGCCTGCCGGTGAGGCCGAAGGGGGCAGTACCCGGTTCGAGCCGACGATGCTCGCATCGAGGCGGGAAGACATGCGGGCAGCATGGCGGCGGGGAGTGGCGGCCGCCATTGCCTGGGCCGACTACGGCCGACCTGATCGGGAGGGAGCCGGGTTATAATTCGGGGATGAAGCCTGGTACTCGTTTCGCGCTGGGTGCGACCGTCATCGTCGCCGTGGTCGGGCTCCTGATGTATCAGGGGATCCGTACCACCGGGATCTACTTCCTCACCCCGACCGAACTGGTCCAGCGGGTCGAGGCCGATTCCACCTTCCATGATGTCGGTATCAAGGTGGCAGCGAAGGTGGTCAAGGGCTCGATCCACCGGGACGACCAGCGGGTGGACTTCACCATCAGCGATGGCGCCCACTCCTTCCCGGTCTCCTATGTCGGCCTGGTGCCGGACACCTTCACCGACGAGAACGACATCGAGGTGGTGGTCGAGGGCCGGTTCGGACGGGACGGCACCTTCCACGCCACCGACGTGATTGCCAAGTGCGGCTCCCGCTACGAAGCCGCCTGGGACGACCCCGCAAAGCAGGCCTGATACTTCGATGACATTGCTCGGGCAGTTCGCGCTCTGGGCGGCAATGATCGTTGCCGTCTGGAGTGCCGCAGTCGCATTCCTGGCACCGTGGCAGTCGAGTCCCGGCATGGCACTGGCCGTCCGCCGCAGCAGTTACGCCACCTGTACTGCCATGCTGGTCGCGGCACTGTCGCTGTGGTACGGCATCTTCAGCCACGACTTCAACATCGAGTACGTGGCCTCCTATACCTCGCGGAATCTGCCGACCTACTATCTGGTGTCGGCCTTCTGGGCGGGGCAGAAGGGCTCGCTTCTTTTCTGGTGCGTGGTACTGGCGATCTTCGGTGCGCTGGCGCAGGCGCTCACCGCCGAGCGGTACCGCAACCTGCTGCCGTACGTGGCCGGTGTCACCAATATCGTGCTGGGATTCTTCCTGCTGGTCATGCTCTTCGGGGAATCAGCCAATCCTTTCGACCGGATGGCCTTCACTCCCGCTGATGGCCGCGGACTCAACCCGCAGCTCCAGAACCCCGGGATGGTCACCCATCCTCCGATGCTCTACCTCGGCTACATCTCGCTGACGATTCCGTTCGCCTTCGCTATTGCGGCGCTGCTCGGACGCCAGCTCGACGCCGGCTGGATCGTGGCGATGCGGAAGTGGGCACTGGCATCCTGGCTGTTCCTGTCGATCGGCATCACCATCGGGATGTGGTGGGCCTATCTCGAACTGGGCTGGGGCGGCGTCTGGGGCTGGGACCCGGTCGAGAACGCCTCGCTGCATCCGTGGCTCACACTTACTGCGTTCCTGCACTCGGTGATGATCCAGGAAAAGCGCGGCATGCTCAAGCGCTGGAACATGGGACTGATCATCGGGACCTTCCTGCTGACGATCTTCGGAACCTTCATCACCAGGTCGGGCGTCATCGCGTCGGTCCACACCTTCACCCAGTCGAGTGTCGGCTACTTCTTCCTCGGCTTCCTGGTAGTCACCGGCATTCTCTCGTTCACGCTGCTGTACACCAGATGGCCGTCGCTGGAACCCGAGGCGAAGCTCGAATCGGTGGTGAGCCGCGAGTCGGCCTTCCTGTTCAACAACCTGGCACTGGTAGGGATCACCTTCTCGGTGCTCTGGGGAACGGTGTTCCCGATCATCTCGGAATGGGTGCAGGGGACCAAGGTGACGGTGGGACCGCGGTTCTTCAATCAGGTGAATGTGCCGCTCGGTCTCTTCCTGCTGTTCATCACCGGCGTGGGGCCGCTGATCGCCTGGCGGAAGGCGTCGGCGAGGAATCTCCAGCGGCAGTTCGTCGCCCCGGTTGCGGCGGGGCTGTTGACCGCGACCGTGCTGGTGCTGCTGGGAATGCGGAACGTCTGGGCGCTGATGTCGCTGGGCCTCGCCGGGTTCGTGCTGGGAACGGTGACCCAGGAGTTCGTCCGCGGCATCAGGGCGCGTCAGGCGATGCACGGTGAAGGCTTCTTCGGTGCGATCGTGAATCTCGTTGCCCGCAACCGGCGCCGGTACGGTGGCTACATCGTGCATGTCGGGATAGTGCTCTACTTCGTGGC
>CAZSPH010000115.1:0-6553 GCA_964608715.1 uncultured Gemmatimonadaceae bacterium
TTGCCATCGCGCAGTCGCACGAGGGCATCGATTGCAGTCAGCATGCACTCCTTCTCAGTTCTCGAAACCCCAGGGAGCGGGAGGTGGGGTGACCTCCCTGGTCAGGTCGAACTCGATTCGCACCCGTCGGTCGCTCCCCTCGCGGCGGAGCTGATAGGCGAACATCGTCGGGGTGATCTCGACCGTCCAGATGTTGGTGCGGGCGTAGGGAATCAGCGCCACCGTAAACGAGTCGGCGGGGAACTCCAGACGGTCGGCTGCGCCATCGCTCCGCGAGTGACCACCGTACTGCGTCACCCGGTCCTCACTGCCGTCCTCATGGCGATGATCGTGCTTGAGCAGCACGCCGTCGCCGGAGCGGGTCAGCACCCAGGTGCGGGACCGGTCCTCACCCACATGGAACGGAATCCGCACGGTGTCATCGCAGGCGCGCACGTGCATCACCAGCCGCTTGCCGACGAAGGTGGTGTCATTCGGCTGGGGATTGATGATTGTCCCCTCGTACGCCTTGCCGCAATGGGCGCGGAGGGCCTCGAGGAAGGTGCCGGAAACGGCGCCGCCCTGTGCGACCGAGACACCCGGAACCACGATGATGGCGAGCAGAGCAGCGAGGTAACGCATCCGTCCGTCCCTGTTGATCGGTGAGCGCGATGGTGTGGCTGAAGATAATCCGGGGGTGGGGCTACATTGCCTCGATGCCTCCCACCAGCCTCCTCTGGATCACCCTGAGCCTCGCCGCTCTCACCGCATTGCTGACGCTCGCCACCCTGATCCGTTCCTGGCACACCCACCGCGGAGCCGGTCAGGAGGTGCGCGACGAGATGCGGGCGGCGCGCACCGAAGCCGGGAGTGCAGCAAGGGAGCTGCGGGACGAGGTCACCGGCGGACTGCGCGGCAGCACCGAGACGCTGTCGAAGACACTCGAGTCCCTCGCTGCCACCCAGCAGACCCGGCTCGACGCGATGACGCTCCAGCTCAGGGAACTCACCGAGTCCAACCAGGCCGCACTCGATCGGGTGAAGGACGCCGTCGACACCCGCATCCGCGAACTGCAGGAAGGCAACGAGCGCAAACTCGACGAGATGCGGAAGACCGTGGACGAGAAGCTTCACGACACGCTGGAGAAACGACTCGGCGAGTCGTTCAAACTGGTGAGCGATCGCCTCGATGCGGTGCATCAGGGGCTCGGTGAGATGCAGACCCTCGCCAGCGGCGTCGGCGATCTCAAGCGGGTCCTCACCAACGTGAAGACCCGCGGCACCTGGGCCGAAGTCCAGCTCGGCGCGCTGCTGGAACAGTTTCTCACCGCCGAACAGTTCTCCCGCAACGTCGCGATCAAACCGGAGTCCGCGGAACGGGTCGAGTTCGCGGTGCGACTGCCCGGTCAGCGGAATGACCCGCACTCGCAGATCTGGCTGCCGATCGATTCCAAGTTCCCGCAGGAGGACTACCTGCGGCTCCAGCAGGCCGCGGACGAATCCGACGCCGTCGCGGTGCAGGCAGCCACCGACGCGCTCGGCCGCGCCATCCGGGCAGCAGCAAAGGAAATCCGCGACAAGTACGTCGATCCACCCGCCACCACCGATTTCGGGATCATGTTCCTCCCGACCGAGGGACTGTACGCGGAAGTGCTACGGCAACCGCAACTGGTCGATGAACTTCACCGCCACTTCCGAGTCGTGGTGGCAGGACCGACCACGCTGATGGCGATCCTCAACAGCCTGCAGATGGGATTCCAGACCCTGGCGATCGAACAGCGAGCATCCGAAGTCTGGCGCGTCCTCGGTGCCGTGAAGACGGAGTTCGGCAAGTTCGGTGGAGTGCTGGACAAGGTGAAGAAGCAGCTCAACACCGCCGCCAGCACCATCGACAGGGCAGGCGCCCGCACCCGCGCGATGGAACGCCGCCTCCGCTCCGTAGAACAGCTCTCCGGCGACGATGCCACCACCACGCTCGGCCTGGCGGAGTCGGCATATCCCGCCAACGGGGAGGACGAGGACGGAATTGAGGAGGGTCAGGAGCCAGGCTGACAGGAAACCCGGTATTGGCGCGGCATTCCGCAGGGGAGTTCTTCGGCGGCCTAGCCGCCTCGCAACTCGGCCCTCCCCAGATACACCCGGGTCGTATACGGAATCGTCACTACCCCATCCACCTGGTGACGGTCGAAGATCGCGTCGATCGCACTGACCATGGCCGGGTACCGCTCGCTGCCGGCCAGCGGCATGTAGGAGGACGACTCGACCCTGGCCCGCAGTCCGGCGCGATCGAGATGCTGCGCATGCGGAAACGTCTCGAACCGGTGATCGGGGCCGAGTATCACCGAGACGTTCTTCCAGGCCTGTTCGTGTCTGGTATCGGTCGCGTGGTAGTCGCCACCGAACTCCTGAAGCAGCGCCTCGTAGTCGTTCAGCAGCGGCGTGCCGGAGGTCGACCTGATGTTCCAGAACAGTGCCACGGCACCACCCGGCCTGAGAATCCGCTGGAACTCATCTCTGGCAGGCACCGGATCGAACCAGTGGAACGCCTGTCCAGCTACGACCATATCCACCGATGCATCCGGCAGCGTAGTCGCCTCCGCGGTTCCGGCCACCGCAGTGAAGCGCGGCTCGTTCGCCAGCTCCGCTACCGATACCGCCCGCATCGCTGCATTGGGCTCCACACCGATCACCCGGCACCCGGCATCGAGCAGCAGCCGACTCGAAATCCCGGTACCCGACCCGATATCCGCCACAGTACGGGCACCCCTGTCGGCGACCGGCGAGCTGCGATCAGCGACCGTCGGGACACCCCTTGTGGGTGCCCCGTCCGGACCCGATATCAACCCGCCATACCGCACGATCAGCTCGCCCAGCGCCGCCGGATAGTCGGGACGACTCGTAGCATATTCGTTTGCTCGATCGGAGAAGCGATCGACCGGCGGAGTGTCGAGTGGCACAGGGTCGGCCACCTGCTACCTCATCCCCTTGAGATAGCGGAAACTGGTCGCGATGCTCGCCAGCGGATCGGCAGGACGATCGTGCTCGACGATGTAGTGCCTGAAGCCGCCCTCCTTCTCCTTCGCGAAGATCGCGGCGAAGTCGATCATTCCCTTGCCCACCTCGGTCATCTCGTATTCGGGCGCCGGTCCGGCGTCCTTCACGTGCAGCAGCGGGAAACGTCCCGGCCACCGCGCGAAGTAGACGAACGGATCGAACCCAGCCCTGGTGATCCAGTAGAGATCCAGCTCGATGTCGACCAGCTTCGCATCCAGCTCCTCCAGCAGCACATCGAACATCACCCGTCCCTCGACCTCGCGGAACTCGAAGTCGTGGTTGTGATACGCCAGCCGGATCTTGAACTCCTTCGCGTCCTCTGCCGCACGGTTCATCACCTCTGCGGTCCGCCTGATCGCGTCGATCGAATCACGCTCGTTCGCTGCCAGCGACGGAATCACCAGCCACCTGTGACCGATCGTGGAGGCCTCGTCCAGGGTACGGAACCATCCCGACCTGAGTGTCGCCATGCTGATATGGGCCGACGGCGCCTTGAGACCGTTGCGATCGAGAAGCTGCCGGATCGAACGCGGCGGCCGGTTGAAGTAGCCGGCGAACTCGACCTCCTTGTAGCCGACCCGCGCCACCTCGTGCAACGTCCGCTCGACGCTCTCCGCCATCCGGGAGCGGAGGGTGTAGAGCTGCACACCGATCCGGTCGGCGGGCACCGTCATTGCGAGGCCGGTACCCGGCCTCGCAATGACAGCCGCGGCCCCACCCAGTATCCGCAGCATCGTCCTGCGATCCATTCACAGCTCCTTGCGATTGAGCGCGCTCACCGCGTGATCCGCAGCGCGAGCGGTGAGCGCCATGTAGGTAATCGAGGGATTCTGGCACGCCGACGACGCCATGCACGCTCCATCGGTGACGAAGACATTCGGGGCATCCCACACCTGGTTCCAGCGATTCAGCACCGAATCGCGCCGATTCTTTCCCATCCGCGCTGTACCCATCTCGTGGATGGTGAGCCCCGGCGGCGTCCCGTTGTCATAGGTGGTGACATCACGGCATCCCGCTGCCTCCAGCATCTCCGCTCCCTGCACTTCGGCATCGCGCATCATCGCGCGCTCGTTCTCGCGCCATACCATGTCGATGTGCAGCACCGGCACGCCCCAGCGATCGGTGACCACCGGATCGAGCGTGACTCGATTGTCGGGATGCGGCAGACACTCACCGAATCCGCCGAGCGACATCCGCCAGGTGCCGTACTCGGGAACCCTGAGTCCATCCTTGAACGCCGCACCGAAGCCGCGTTCGGCAGCGCCACGACGCCAGCCGTTCGCTGTGCGGCTCCCGCCACCCTGGTAGGCATAGCCGCGCAGGAAGTCGGGATGGCGTTCCTTCACGTTGCGGAACCGGGGGAGATAGATCCCGTTGGGTCGCACACCGTGGGTGCGCCTGTCCTCGAATCCCGGCACCGTCCCGCGTGCACCGTGCTGCATCGTGTGATCCATCAGATGGCGTCCGAGCACACCGGAGTTGCCGCCCAGCCCTTCCGGATGAGAACGACTGCGCGAGTTGAGCAGGATCCTGGTCGACTCCAGCGCCGAGGCGCAGACGAAGACGATCCGCGAGCGGAAAATCTGTTCATCCAGTCGTTGCCCGTCGATCACCCTGACACCGGTCACCTTCCCCTGTTCCTCGTCCCATACCAGCGAGTGGACGACCGAGAAGGGGCGAATGGTACAGCGACCGGTGGCGAGAGCATCCTTGAGGGTGGTCTGCACCGAGTTGAAATAGGAAGCGGTGGTGCAGCCACGATGACAGTCGCCACAGTAGTGGCACGCGGGGCGACCGTTGTGCGACTCCGAAAGAACTGCCACCCGGCCCACGGTCAGCACCCTGTCCCCACCATACCGCTTCGCGATGCCATCCCTCGCCCACGACTCGGCGCAGCTCATCGGCATCGGTGCGAGGAACGGCCCGTCGGGAAGATGACGGAGCCCCAGCTTCTCGCCGGAGATGCCGGCATAGCGCTCGACGTGATCGTACCACGGCGCGATATCGCGATAGCGGATCGGCCAGTCGGTGCCGTTGCCGTCGCGGGCGTTCGCCTCGAAATCCAGGTCGCTCATCCGGTAGCACTGCCGACCCCACATGATCGACTTGCCGCCGACCTGCCGCCCGCGGATCCAGTCGAACGGTCGGTCCTTCGGAGTGGTGTAGGGATTGTCGACGTCGTCGACGAAGAACTGGGTGGCACCCTCGTCGCAGGCATAGCACTTCTTCTGTACCGCCTGCCTGGCATCGAGCTGCTTCAGGTCGCCGAGGTAGCGATAGCTGAAGTCGTAGGCGGGGGCATTCATGATGAAATCGCGCGCCGGGCTGATCGGCCGCCCGGCTTCCAGCACCAGTGTGCGCAGGCCCTTCGCGCTCAGCTCCTTCGCAGCCCAGCCACCGGCGATTCCGGAGCCGATCACTATGGCATCCCAGTCATCGCGATGGATCATCGCCGCTCCTCGATCGGAACGCAGCCGTCGTAGTAGCCGGGATAGCGCTCGGTTTTCAGTTCCTGCTCGATGCCGATCTCGGAGGTGTAGTAGCCGTAGATCGTCAGATACTTGAGATCGCGCCAGAACGTCTGCGCGGTATTCACACCCGCTGCGTGTGCGGCATCCTCGACCGCAGTGAGCACGACGTCCTGTTCTGCGGGAGGGCATTCGATGAACAGCCTGCCGTGCGTGGCGCGAGATCGGGCATCGAGATCGGCGAGTCCATCGGTGAAGCGTTGCTGACGAGTTGCGTCGTAGTGATCGGCCACGATCCGTTCGGCGAACAGATGGCATTCGGCGGCCATCGCACCGGGAGTGTCGGTGGTCGGAATGATCCGGTCGCCGGCCGCGGCCACGGTGTGCATCTGGTGGGAATCGAAGAAGCCGGCTCCGGCTCCGCTGCCTGCAATACTGGCATGGGTACGGGCGCCCAGTGCCAGAAGATCATCTACGGTGAGCCCCGCGAGCAGCGGAACTCCGCCGAGGAGACTGAGAAGATCGCGCCGCTGCATGGGGCTTCTCCGGTTGGCGGGTATCTCCGGAAGCTAACGACGGATGACGGCGATCGGCGAACCGTAAGGGCACCCCTTGTGGGTGCCCTGGGAAGGGGCACCACGCCTGCACATAGCACCCCCTCGTGGGTGCCCTGGGAGGGGGCACCACACCTGCACATAGCACCCCTTGTGGGTGCCCTGGGCAGGGGCACCACACCTGCACATGGCACCTGCCTCCTCCCCCAACCGCCGCCGTCAGGCGGCGGGGATTGGGCGATATGCGTCGACACCTTGTTGTGGCCACGCCCGGCGTGGTGGCGCACGTTACCGGGCGACTCGGGATGCTGCAGGTCGGGAGGGTAACTGGCGAGCGTCCTCGCCCAACGGCATCAATGCGGCGTGCGCATTCCCGGATCGGAAAGCTGGCCACCCCGGTCGACCATCACCCGGGCCAGAAAGTCCTGCGACTCCGCGAGACGGTCGATCTGGTCGGCGAGCTGATCGAAGCGATTCTCGAGCTGGTCGAGCCGCTGGT
>CAZSPH010000116.1:0-6480 GCA_964608715.1 uncultured Gemmatimonadaceae bacterium
GCATAGATGTCGCTGCGGCCGTCGACATCGGAAGAGGCTGTCGCCTGTTCGGGGCTCATGTACTGCGGAGTGCCGATGGCCATGCCGGTCTGCGTCAGGCCCTGACCGCCGGTCGATACGGCGCGGGCGATTCCGAAATCCGCCACCAGCGCATGGCCCGAGTTGAGCAGAATGTTGGCCGGCTTGATGTCGCGGTGCACAAAGCCGCGGGCATGCGCATAGCCGAGCGCTTCGGCCACCTCGCGGGCCAGTCGCAGTGCCTCGGCTACCGGAAGCTGCTTCTCCCGCCTGAGGCGGTCAGGAAGTGACTCGCCCTCGATGTATGGCATCACGTAGTAGAGGAAGCCATCGCTCTCGCCCGAATCGAATACCGGCAGAATGTTCGGGTGCGACAGCTTCGCCGCGATCTCGACTTCCCTGAGGAACCGCTCAGCGCCCATCGATGCCGCCAGCTCGGGCTGCATCACCTTGATAGCTACCTGGCGGCGATGCTTCAGGTCCTCAGCCAGATAGACCGTGGCCATGCCACCGCGACCGATCTCGCGCTCGATCCGGTAGCGGTCGGACAACGCCGCAGCCAGACGCTCAACGGTCATGACAGACCGCCGGAATATGGCAGCGACAACTGGTATGATGCGGTCACGCGCCTCGCTCGGCTGCTGGGGTACCGACAGGTTTTACTTGGTAACCCTTGAATGTACAACTGATTCACCGGGACGGGGAGGTGTGCCTTGCCCGTCACTGGATTGCTTCGGTCACTGCGTGACTTCGCAACGGGGTGACGGTTCGGCCAGAGCGGAGACTGAAGCCTCCGGGGAGATCTCGCCTTGGGCGTCCAGCTTCAGCGGGCGCCTTGGCCCACGCGTGGGGTCGCGGGCCCGAACACCGCGCCGTGCGGCACTCCGGGAGCACTGCCGCCGTGGGGCCAGTTCACCCCCGCCATCGAGATGCCGGACAGGGAATCGCCCGGTGTCCGGAAGCGTTCGTCGATTGCCAGCGCACCGGTGGCGGGATCTAAGCTGGCAATCACCACCCGGTTCATCATCGCCCCGTAGCCGGTGACCACCAGCCTGCGCTGGTCCGGTGCGATCGCGATCCAGTGCGGCACATCTTCCGGACCGAGCGTGAGCCGACCGACCTCGCGGGGCGCGGCAGGATTGCTGACATCGAGGCTGACTACGGCATTCCACTCCGGCACGGTCACGAGATAGTAGTCTCCCACCACGACGGGAATCGCACAGTACTTCCCGTCGCTCCATGGAAAGGTGGCAACCAGCTTCCCGCTGGGCTGCGCTCCGTCGATGTCTTCCAGCAGATACAACCCGCAATTGAAGGTCGATACCATCACGCTGCGGCCATCGGCCAGCAGCCTGGGCTCGGCGGTGTACTGACCCTCATCGCCAAGAGGCCCGGGCGGAAGGGTGATGGTGTGCAGCAGTTCCAGCGTCGACAGGCGCCAGATCTGCACCTGGTCAGCCTGGTAGGGATTCGAGTGGTCCATGTCCGTGCTCGAGGTCACGATGCGATCGAGCGACGGCACGATCGCCGCCGAGTAGGGACGCAGTCCGGCAGGGACACCAGGACCAGCGGCAGAGGCCGAGCGGACGACCTCGCCCTGCGGCGTCATCTCGACCAGTCCACCGGGACCCATGCCAGATGCATCGTGACGCATCTGGAAAGTCGCCAGCACATTGCCGTTGGGCAGGCGGAGATACGAATGCGGGTGGGAGAACCCATCGACCTCCTCGATCGCCGTCGTGACCGAAGAGTGCTCCGGGTCGTTCAGGTCGAAGATGAAGGTCGCGCCGGTCCTGAACCCGCTGGCGAAAAGCCTCCCGTCAGCCGGCATCTCGTGCTCGGTGTGATGCGGAATGGTGTAGCCAGTCGGAGCCGGCACGGTACCCACCAGCCTGCCGAATCCGGCCGAATCCTCGGTGACATCGAGGATCGCCAGGAAGTCGGGAGCTGTGGTGTCAGTGGACGCAGTCCAGACGTAGAGATGGCTGCGCGGTGCTGCCGGCTCGGCATCGGGGCTCGCACCGCACCCTGCCACCGCCAGGAGGAGAACCATTGACCACTTCATCTGGCTGCCGCCCGGATGGAGCAGCGACAACTGGGACAGTCCGGTCATAGGCAACACTCGGCTGATGGAGTACCGACAGGTTTTTCCGGTAACCCCTGAATGTACTGTGGTCCGCCCGCGGCTGAAGACCTACCCCGGTCATCCCGACCGAAGCGATTGCCCAGCAATCGCGAAGTGGAGGGATCCGCTTTTCGGTAGCGTCGATGTTTGGCCAGAAAACAGATTCCTCCGCTTCGACCCGGCTGCGCCGGATCTCCGGTCGGAATGACGGATGTGGCTGGCCTTCAGCCGTGGTGCCGCCCCCGAACTTCGTCCCATTCGCCGGCGACCCCGATCCGCAAGGCCCAACGCTCCAGCAGGACGTGATCGATCTGGTCGCCACTGATCTCGATCATGCTCTCGATGTCACGCAGATGCCGATCCGATCCGCCTGCCTGATAGTACCGAAGCTTGTTGAGGATAACCGCCTCGATGGGAGCCATCGTAACAGGCTCCCCGTCGACTACCCGCGTCACCGGATGCTCCAGTGCCCAGGCGTTGAGGGGGTCCTCTCCCGGCAGATAGATGTCTGCCCGCATCGCGCTGTCGTGGTGCATCAGGTTGAAGTGCCCGTGTGCAGGGCGCCGACTTTCCTCCGCGACCGTTTCCACCGGGGGCACGTAGAACTCTGCCGGAGCCCAGGCACCGACGAATCGTGCGGCGTCACCCGGGCGGAGCTGGACGACCATATCGATGTCACGAGTGAAGCGAGGCTCTCCGTATACCACCGAGGCCACACCGCCGGTAACCAGATATGGGATGCGAAGCCGATTCAGCGGACTCACGAAAAGGGAGATCAGCCCCACCTCCGTCATCGCGGCATCCGCAGGAAGATGGCGCGCACTTCTGCCTCTACCCGCTCCGGCGGCCAGTCAGGATGCTGCCCTCGCACCCCGGCCACCTTGAGCGCCCACGCCTGACGCCAGAGCGAATTCATCACCGCCACCTTCTCGGAGGCAGTCATGGCCCGAAGACGGACCAGTTCCTGTTCGGACATCGCGGCCATGCCCAAAGATACCAGCTGGCTACCGCGCTACGCCCCTGTCGGCGCCCCGGTGCGATCCCACCAGTAGAGCACCATCGCACCACCAAGGCAGAGCGCCGCCAGCACGTCGGTGAGATAGTGGACGCCGAGATAGACCCTGGAGGCGGCAACACCGAGCGGGAGGGCGAAGGCAAGAACGGCCAGGGGAACGCGCCAGACGGTGGTGCGGGTGGCGCGCGCCAGCAGCAGCAGTGCCATCGTCAGAACCACCACCGTCATCATGGTGTGTCCCGACGGATAGGAATACCAGCCGGCCCCGCTCAACCGCGGGATCACCGTAGGACGCGGCCGCTGGAAAACCGCCTTGGCCAGCAGATAGATGACCTCACCAGAGAGACCGGCCAGCAGCAGATGCCTGGCGCACTGGGACCTCCCCCGCAGGTAGAGCAGCAGGCAGATGCCGAGCCCCAGCGGCACCAGCACCAGCCCATCTCCGATGGTGGTGAGCGCAATCATCAGGTTGGTGGCGAAATCGTTCCGGCCGGCACCGGCCCACTCCAGCACCCGATCGTCCCAGTGGCTGACGCTGCCGGAAACCATCAGCAGCGACACGGCACCGAACAGCAGCAGAAGGGTCAGCATCAGGAACGGACGCCGCACCGGCGCGGTGCCTTCCGTTCCGGGAGTCAATGTCTCAGGCCGCTCGTGCGGCATCGATGAACTCATCTACCGCCTCGGTGCTGGTGGCCCAGTGGGTCATCAGTCTGACCTCGCCCAGGACCTCGTTCCAGACGTAGAAATGGAAGTCCCGCTGCAGCGCCGTGGTCATCCCCGGAGGCATCACCGCGAACACGGCGTTGGCATCGACCGGCTGGGTGATGGTGATGCCGGGGATGCCATCGAGTCCATCCGCCAGCCTGCGTGCCATGGCGTTGGAGTGCTTCGCGTTTGCCAGCCAGAGATCGTCCCCGGCGAGTGCCAGGACCTGGGCGGAAAGATACCTCATCTTGCTGGCCAACTGGGTGGACTGCTTCCGGATGTACTTCAGCTCCGCGGCCAGTTCGCCATCGAGAGCGACCACGGCCTCGGCTCCCATTGCACCATTCTTGGTGAATCCGAACGACAGGATGTCAACTCCGGCATCCCGGGTGAGCGTTCGCAGCGGCCAGCTGAGTGCGGCAGCGGCATTGGCCAGGCGGGCGCCATCCATGTGCACCAGCAGGCCGAGTCCGTGTGCGGTGGCAGCAAGTTCCGTCAGCTCCGCCAGCGAGTAGACCGCGCCGTACTCGGTGCTCTGGGTGATCGACACCACCCGCGGCTGCACGTGATGTTCCACACCGATTCCTGTGACCGCGGCAGCGATCACATCCGGCGTCAGCTTGCCGTGGTCACCGGGAAGATCGATCAGCTTGCAGCCGGTGAGCAGTTCCGGCGCACCGCACTCGTCGACGTTGATGTGGGCCAGGCGATGGCAGAGGATGCCGTGCCAGGGACGAGTAACCGCCCGGAGGGAGGCAACATTGGCTCCCGTTCCGTTCCACACCAGCAGTGACTCGGAATCCGGCCCGAACTGCTCGCGCAACCATTCGTGCGCTGCCACTGTCCAGCGATCGTCTCCATAGGATGGAGCGGAGCCGCTGTTGACCCGCGAAATCCAGTCGATCACCGCCGGATGCGCCGGTGCGGTGTTGTCGCTGGCGAATGACGGGCGTTCCGTCACGCCTCGTCTTCCTGCGAGACGTTGTCCTCCCAGAGCGCCATGATGTTGCCGTCCGGGTCGGCCACCATCGCCATGATTCCGAATCCCTGCTGGGTCGGCTCATTGACGAACTGCACTCCGGCATCGTGCAGCCGATCGGCGAGCTGGAGCAGCGCGTCCACCTTCAGCGTGATTCCGGTATGACGCCCAACCAGCTTGCGCGCATCAGGATGCTGTGCCGGATGGACACCGACATGTGGCGCCTCCTCGAAGAGCTGGAATCCGAACGAACCGGCCGACTGTACCGGCAGACCGAGCAGCTCCTCGTAGAAACGGCGTGCCTGCTCGATGTCGGAGACGAAGATCGCCAGGGAGTGAAATGTGATGCTCATCTGGTTCCGGGCTTCCTGGTGGCCAGCGCCATCCGGGTATTGCGACGCATCCGTTCGAGACCGGGACGCATCAGCGGGGTGTCACCGAATCGTTCGAAGAATTCGGTATCCGAGATCCGTTCGAAGAACTCCGGATCGGAGCGATCGAGGTCCTCGCGACGGGTGAACTCCGGTTCGGCGGTCTCGGTCGCGAACTTGACGTTCCACGGGCACACGTCGTTGCAGATGTCGCAGCCGAACGCCCAGCCCTCCGTAAGGGCCGCCAGTTCCGGCGGAATCTCGCGACGATTCTCGATGGTAAGATAGGAGATGCAGCGGGTGGCATCCATCACCCGCGGTTCAACCAGAGCATTGGTGGGGCAGGCGTCGATACAGCGGGTGCAGGTCCCGCAGTGATCCGGCTCGAACGGACGGTCGAATTCCAGGGTCGCATCGGTGAAGATCGAGCCGATCACGGTGTACGAGCCGAAGTCGGGATTGATCAGCATGGTGTTCTTGCCGATCCAGCCCAGGCCCGCCCGCTGGGCCAGTTCACGCTCCGGCACCGGGCCATCATCCACCCAGGTATGGGCGAGGCTGACGCCACGTCCGATCATCCACTCGGCCAGACGATGCAGCCGTCCGTGGGTCACCAGGTGGTAGTCGGTCCCTCGTGCGTATGCCGCGATCCGGAAGCTGTCCTCATCGCGGGTCCGTTCGGCCGACGGAGGAGCGTAGTTCTCGAGCAGAATCACCGCAGTATGTGCTCCCGGCGTTATGTCTCCGGGATTCTTCCGCTTGCGGGCCTGACGAGGGAGATATCCCATCGCCCCCGCATATCCCGCCCGGAGCCAGCGGTCGAGCGCATCGCCGCGGATGCTGGGAGTAAGCTGGACGATCCCGCAGGCGATGAATCCGAGCCTCAGTGCCTCCGCCTTCACCTCGGCGGCGGAAATTCCGGTCACCCTCCGGGCTCCACCCGGGCGGCATACTCTCCGGTCTCGCCGGTGATCAGGCGCGCGCCCCGCGAATAGCTGGCATAGGCCCACCCCCACTGGAACATCACCAGCACCCGATTGCGGAAGCCGATCAGATAGAAGATGTGCAGCAGTGCCCAGATCAGCCACGCGAAGAAACCGCCGAAGTGCAGCTTCCCCAGATCGGCCACTGCCTGTCCGCGACCGATCACCGCGAGCTGTCCCTTGTCCAGGAAGCGGAACGGCTGCGCCTCCTTCCCTGCCAACCGCTTCCTGAAATACCTGGCAGCGTACTGACCCATCTGGATAGCCGCTGGACAGGTGGC
>CAZSPH010000117.1:0-6448 GCA_964608715.1 uncultured Gemmatimonadaceae bacterium
CATGGCCGCGACACCCCTTGATTGGATAGACGTGGAGTGAGGAGATCTCCATTCCTGAAGATACGGCGTATCTTGAGAGGATGCCCAACAGACTCCTCCCGCTGGTTGGCGCGATGGTGCTGCTGACCGGATCGTCGGCCGCTCAGGCGGTCCAGCACCAGCTCATGCCGGTTCCCGCCGAAGTCAGGATGAGTGACGCGAGGTTCCGACTCGATTCGACCGTGACAGTTGCGATCACCGATTACCGCGATGCCCGGCTGGAACGCGCCGTGAACCGGGCGATGCGTCGGCTGGAGAAGACCATCGCAGCGCCGTTGCCTCGCAGCTTCGGCAGTTCGGCGACCACTGGCATCATCATCTCGGTCGATGGTCCCGGCTTCGCCACTCCCGATATCAGCGAGAACGAGGCGTATCACCTGAGTGTGACTCCCGAAAGAGTCATCATTCATGGATATACCGTGGTCGGTGCGATGCGCGGACTCGAAACGCTGCTGCAACTGTACGGTGCCGATCGCGACGGTCACTATCTCGCCGGTACGACTATCGCCGATGAGCCCCGTTTCCCCTGGCGCGGTCTCAATCTCGACGTATCGCGTCATTTCCATGACGTCGGTGTGGTGAAGCGGACGCTTGACGGGATGGCCGCGGTCAAGCTGAACGTGCTGCACTGGCATCTTGCCGATGACCAGGGATTCCGGGTCGAAAGTCGCCGTTTTCCGCTGCTGCACCAGCTCGGCTCGGACGGCGACTACTTCACCCAGGACCAGATCCGCGAGGTGGTGGAGTACGCCACCGACCGGGGAATCCGGGTGGTGCCGGAGTTCGACATGCCGGGTCATACCACGGCGTGGCTGGTCGGGTACCCTGAACTCGGTTCGGCGCCGGGGCCGTACTCGATCGAGCGGGCCTGGGGAGTACACAAGCCGACGATCGACCCGACCCGTGAGTCGGTGTACGGTTTTCTCGATGCCTTCATCGCCGAGATGGTACAGCTCTTTCCCGACCGGTACTGGCATGTCGGTGGTGACGAGGTGGATCCCGCGCACTGGCGCCAGAGCGAGTTCATCCAGAACTGGATGAAGGAGAACGGGATCGCCGACACCCATGCTCTTCAGGCGCACTTCAACACCAGGCTCTTCGCGATCCTCGATCGCTACGGCCGGCGTCCGGTCGGCTGGGACGAGATCATGAACCCGGGTCTGCCGAAGACTGCGGTGATCCAGTCATGGCGCGGCACCAGCTACCTGGTGGAAGCGGCGAAGAACGGTCAGCAGGCATTCCTGTCGGCGCCGTACTACCTGGATCACATCAAGACTGCGGAGGAGATGTATCTCAGCGATCCGCTTCCCACCGGTCACGGCCTGACGGCCGAGCAGCAGCGGCTGGTGCTGGGTGGCGAGGCGTGCATGTGGGCAGAGTACGTGACATCGGAGATGGTGGATTCGCGGATCTGGCCTCGCCTGGCGGCGATTGCCGAGCGGTTCTGGTCGCCCGAATCGGTGAAGGATGTCGATGACATGTACCGGCGGTTGGAGGTGATGTCAGTGCGGCTTGCCACTCTCGGTCTCGGGCATGAGGATCACCGCGCCAGGATGGTGCGCCATTTCGCCACCGGTGCCGATGCGGCAGTGCTGCTGGAGTTCCTGGAGTATGCGCGTCCCAAGGGGTTCGGCTGGTACGGTGCCGATCAGTTCACGCCGCTCAACCGGTTGCAGGATGTGGCAATTCCGGAGCCCTGGAACCGCTGGCGGTTGCGGGCACTGGCCCGGTCGGCCATTGCGGGAGACGGGGCGGCCCGGTCGGCTCTGGCCGGTTCGTTCGAACGGATGACCCGATTCGAGAGCGAACTGGAGACGCTGCGTTCCCGTGTTCCGCTGGCCGGTGAGGGTGTGGCTGCGGCCCGGGCTCTCGGTGAACTGGGTCGTCTGGGAGAGGATGCACTCGGTCGGGTGGTCGGCGGGAATCAGGCGGATGCAGGCTGGAGGGCGGCGGCCGACTCCACGCTGTCCCGTATTCACGACCGACGTTTCGGGCTGATCCGGGTGGTAGGTACCGAGGCAGTGCGTGCCCTGGTCGAAGCGGTACCGCGCTGATGGCTTCCGCATGGGGTCGGGGCGACCTAGACTTAGAGGGTTACCCCGACCCCATTCATCGATCGAGGCCTGCGCGATGTACGCCCGCCTTTCCCTGCTCGCAGTTGTCGTTGCCGCCTGCGGCAGCCAGCCCCGTCCCCCAGTCGATCCCGTGCCGGTGGCACCGTCGTTTCTGACCTCCGCCGAAGTCCAGGCCGGATGGCGGCCCCTGTTCGACGGGCGCACCACCGCAGGGTGGCACACCTATCGGGAAGCTCCGGGTGTGGTGAAGGGATGGGGGGTGATCGACTCCATGCTGGTGCGCACCGGTCCGGGAGGCGATCTGGTGAGCGATCGCCAGTTCGACTCCTTCGAACTGGAACTGGAATGGAAGGTCGGGCCGCGCGGCAACAGCGGGGTCTTCTACTGGGCCCACCAGGCCACCGACCGGATCTATCACAACTCGCCCGAGTACCAGGTGCTCGACAACATCGGGCACAGCGACGGAATGTCGCCGATGACGGCATCGGGGTCGCTCTATGCCCTCTACCCGGCCGACCCCGGACTGGTGAAGCCGGTGGGCGAGTGGAATCACACCCGGATCGTCACCCGCGGTAGCCGGGTGGAGCACTGGCTCAACGGAGTCCGCACGGTGCAGGCCGATTTCGATTCGCAGGAGATGAAGGACAAGATTGCAGCCAGCAAGTTCAGCGACTGGCCGACCTTCGGGAAGACCCGGCGCGGTTACATCGGACTGCAGGATCACGGTGACACCGTCTGGTACCGCAACATCAAGATCCGGGGGCGCTGATGTCGACGAAGATGCGGTTGCAGGCAATGATGTTCCTCCAGTACTTCATCTGGGGGAGCTGGGCCGTAACCCTCGGCACGTATCTCGGCAACACCCTCTCGTTCGAGGGATCGCAGATCGGGCTGGTGTACGGCACCACGGCGATCGCCGCGATCGTCTCGCCGTTCTTCGTCGGGATGATCGCCGACCGCTTCTTCCCGACGGAACGCATTCTTGCCCTGCTGCACATCCTCGGTGGCGGGCTTCTCTGGTATGTCTCTACGCTGAGCGACTTCTCGTCGGTGTACATCGGGATGCTGCTCTACTCGCTCTGCTTCATGCCGACGCTGGCGCTTACCAACTCGCTGGCGATGAGTCACCTGAAGGACTCCACGGCCGAGTTCGGCTCGGTCCGTGTCCTGGGAACGATCGGGTGGATCGCGGTCGGCTGGGTGATCGGAATGGGAGTGAACGAGGCGAGTTCGACCCCGCTGATGATCGCGGCTGCCGCCTCGGTGGCGATGGGACTCTACTGCCTCTCCTTGCCGCACACCCCGCCGCCAGCCAAGGGGCAGCCCTTCTCGGCGCGCGATGCGCTGGGTCTCGATGCTCTGTCGCTGCTCAGGTCGCCGTCGTTCACCGTCTTCATCATCGGCTCGTTCCTGCTCTGCATTCCGCTCCAGTTCTACTACGCCTTCGCCAACCCCTTCCTCAACGAGATCGGGGTGGCCAACGCGGCCACGAAGATGACGCTTGGCCAGATGAGCGAAGTCTTCTTCATGATCTTCATCGGCGTGCTGCTGAAGCGGTTCGGGATCAAGACCATCCTGCTGGTGGCGATGGTGGCCTGGGCGGCGCGCTACTTCGCCTTCGGTGCCGGTGATGCCGGCAGCGGCATGTGGCTGATCTACCTGGGTCTGATTCTCCACGGCGTCTGCTACGACTTCTTCTTCGTCAGCGGCCAGATCTACGTCGACCAGCAGGCCGGGCCGAAGATCCGTGCCGCAGCACAGGGCTTCATCGCACTGGTGACGCTGGGCATCGGCAACTTCGTGGGATCGTGGCTGTCGGGCCGGATCGTCGATGCGCACCGGCTGGCAGACGGCAGCCACGACTGGACCGCCATCTGGCGGATTCCGGCCATCGGCGCGCTGGTGATTCTGGTGCTGTTCGCGCTGATGTTCAAGCCGGGCGCGGCGAGCAGCGAACCGCTAGCGGCGAACGGGTAATCTCATCCGCCGCCGGCAGGCTGCGGTGATCGAGGGGCATGCAGGACCTGCAAGGGGGCGCAGCATGCTGCGTCCTTACAATCCAGATCGGAGGCCATGCCAGATGTCGTCGCATTCGAGTCGTCGCAGGTTCGTGAAGTCGGTCGCGGCAGCGGGTGCCGCCTTTCACATCGTTCCCCGCCACGTGCTCGGTCGCGGTTTCACCGCGCCGAGCGATACCATCCGGCTCGCCGCAATCGGGATCGGCGGCAAGGGGGACAGTGACATCACCGGAATAGTCCGGGCCGGTGCGTCGGTGGCGGCTCTGTGCGATGTCGACTGGAGGGCGGGAAGGCAGTCGTTCGGGCGGTATCCCGATGCGAAGCGCTTCAAGGACTTCCGTGAGATGCTCGATACCATGGGTGACCAGATCGATGCGGTGAGCGTATCGACTCCCGATCACACCCATACGGTTGCCACAATGGCGGCGCTCAGGCTCAACAAGCCGGTCTTCACCCAGAAGCCGCTGACCCGCACACTTGGCGAGGTGCGGATGCTGATGGCGGAGGCCGGGCGAAGGAACGTCGCGACCCAGATGGGCAACCAGGGACATGCAGGTGTCGGTACCCGGGCGATCCGCGAGTGGTACGAGGCGGGAGCGATCGGCGAGATCCGCGAGATCCACTACTGGAGCAACCGCCCGATCTGGCCACAGGGCATCGAGCGTCCGACCGATGCCCACAATCCGCATCCTACCTTCGACTGGGATCTCTGGCTCGGACCGGCGCCGGATCGTCCGTACAATCCTGCCTA
Organism: uncultured Gemmatimonadaceae bacterium; assembly: GCA_964608715.1. GTDB lineage: Bacteria > Gemmatimonadota > Gemmatimonadetes > Gemmatimonadales > GWC2-71-9 > Palsa-1233. The sequence goes on from CAZSPH010000117.1 coordinate 4,884, forward strand.
CGCCCCGTTCCGCTGGCGCGGCTGGTGGGACTACGGCACCGGCGCGCTCGGCGATATCGCCTGCCATGCGATGGATGCGGCATTCTGGGCGTTCGATCTCCGCAACCCTACCACGATCACACCGGAGTCGACGGCGATCTTCGAGGAGACCGCACCGAAGTCCTCGCGAGTGGAGTACGAGTTCCCCGCTCGCGGCAGTCGCCCGGCGGTGAAGGTGGTCTGGCGCGACGGTTCACTCTGGCCAGCCAAGCCTCCGGAACTTGGCGAGTACGACGCCTGGCCGGTAGGTGAGGTCGGCGGCCAGATGTGGGTGGGCACCGAGGGGGCGATGATCGCCGACGCCTATGGCGACAGCGCCAGGATCCTCAACGCTACCCGCCACGAGCAGTTCACGAAGAACCCGCCGAAGATCAAGTACGAGCGTTCGCCCGGCGTCTACGTCGAGTGGATCAACGCGATCACCGGCAAGGGTCCGAAGCCGATGAGCAACTTCGTCGAGCATGCCGGACCGCTCACCGAGATGGTGCTCTACGGCTGCGTGGCAGTTCGCGCAGGGAAGGCCATCGAGCTGAATCGCGACGGCACGCTGAAGACGGTGGTGCCGAAGGAGTGGATCGAACCGACCTACCGGGCCGGCTGGGAACTCTGAGGCTGCGGTCACGGGAATGGGCGTCGCATTCCGGGACCGGGATGTGGCGCCCGCTCATTTCCGGGAGGAAGTGATGACGATGGTGCTGGAAGCCTGCGTTGATGACGTGATATCGGTAGAGGCCGCACTGGCCGGCGGCGCAGACCGGATGGAACTGTGCGACAATCTGGGAGACGGCGGCACCACGCCTTCACTCGGAATGACGGCCTGGGCGCTCGCCAGGAGCAGCGTTCCGGTCTATCCGATCGTCCGCTGCCGTGGCGGTGGATTCGTCTACGGCATAGCGGAGCAGGAGATCATGCTCGACGATCTGGCTCGCCTCCGGGAACTGGGATGTCGTGGAGCCGTGATCGGCGCGCTGACAGCCACTGGCGACATCGATGCCGATTTCGTCGCCCGGGCGGTCGATGTCGCGGGTGCGATGGAGCTGACCTTCCATCGCGCGTTCGATGTCTGCCGCGATCCCGTGGAAGGGCTGGAGGCGCTGATTGCGATGGGCGTCCGCAGAGTGCTCACTTCCGGTCAACGGGAAACGGCGTGGGACGGCCGCGAGCTGATCGCGAAGCTGGTCCGGCAGGCCGGTGATCGGATCACCATCATGGCAGGTGGCGGGGTGAACGAAACCAACGTCGCCGAACTGGTGGCGGCCACCGGGGTCACTGACGTGCATGTGCGTTGTGCCGGGGAGTTCCGGGAGGGATCTGCCTGGACCATGCCCCGGGTCTCATTCCGCAAGTCTCTGCCTGAGGACGAAAGAATCCGGATGGTGACGGATGCCCGGCGGATTGCGGCGGTCAGGGGGCAGATGTCAGCGAACGGATGACTGCGAACGGCGAACCACCGTTCGCCGTTCGCAGCTCGCCGTCACCTGTTCTGCCGGCGCCTTGCCGCAGCGATTCCTGCCAGTCCGGTCGCC
>CAZSPH010000118.1:0-6333 GCA_964608715.1 uncultured Gemmatimonadaceae bacterium
GGCGTCGCCCCGTCGCGGATCAGCCGATTGGTGCCGCGCGAAGTGGCCGACGTGACCGGACCGGGAACGGCCAGCACCTCACGCCCCTGCTCCAGCGCGCATTGCACGGTGATCAGCGTTCCAGATCCTTCGGCCGCCTCGACCACGACCAGCACCTTCGCCAGCCCGCTGATGATCCGGTTGCGGCGGGGAAAGTGCCCCGGATGCGGCCGCTCACCGGGAGGATGCTCCGACACCACCACTCCCTGCTCCAGCACTCGAGCGTGGAGCTGCCGGTTCCTGAGCGGATAGATCACGTCAGCCCCACCGCCCAGCACCGCGACAGTCGTTCCGCCGGCATCGAGTGCAGCGACCTGCGCAATGGCGTCGAGCCCGCGCGCCATTCCGCTGACTACGACCAGTCCTGCTGCCGCTGCCACCGCACCAAGCTCCGCCGCGACTCCACCACCGTAGCCGGTGTGGTCACGTGATCCGACAATGGCTACCCCGTCGCAACGAAGTACAGCGGGATCGCCGTGCACGAACAGCAGTGGCGGTGGATCGGGAATCGAACGGAGCAGCGGCGGGTATTCATCGTCCGACGGGATCAGCAACTGCTGACCCGCGCGGTCTGCCCTGGAGAGTACGTCCTCGACTCGCGCGAGATCTGCCGTGCCGGCAAGGCGCACTCCCGCAATCCGGGAGAGGTCGCGCGCGGGAGCGGCAATCGTTTCTGCCGCCGAGCCCCAGTGTGACAGCAGTCTGCCCAGGCGCCTGGCACCCAGCTCCGGCGTCAGCGCCAGGGCAATCCAGGCCAGACGCTCTTCGGCGGTGGCAGCTTCACTCCTCCTGCTGCTGCTCTCCTTCCCAGTCGAGAGCCCAGGATCCCTCATCTCCATTCTCCTCTTCCAGATCCTCGGCCTCTTCTCGCGCCGCCTCGATCAGCGGCCAGAGCACTTCCAGCAGTTGCGGCAGTCCCGCTCCCGACGCGGATGACACCGCCAGAATCGCAGCCGCTTCCGGCGCATCGACTTCCGGCAGCTCCTCTTCATCCGGAAAAAGATCCCGCTTGCTCAGCACCACCACATACCGCTTGGCAGCCAGCTCGGCGGAGTAGAGGGTGATCTCCCTCCGGAGCTGATCATGCACCGCCTGCGGGTCCTCGGCGTCGAGCGGGATCATCACCACCAGTACCCGCGTCCGCTCCACATGCCGCAGGAACTGGAGTCCCAGTCCCTTCCCTTCGTGTGCTCCCTCGATGATTCCGGGAACATCCGCAACGACGAAGGTCCGCGACCCTGAAAGCCCGACCACGCCGAGGTTCGGCTCCAGCGTGGTGAAGGGATAGTCGGCGATCTTCGGACGCGCGGCACTGATTGCCGCAAGCAGGGTACTTTTTCCCGCGTTCGGCTCACCGACCAGCCCGACATCGGCAATCAGCTTGAGCAGCAGCACCAGTCGGCGCTCCTCCCCTGGGCCACCGTCTTCGTGCTCCCGGGGGGCGCGGTTGGTCGAACTGGTGAAATGGAGATTGCCCCGCCCTCCGCGCCCTCCCCGTGCGACCCGCAGGCGATCTCCGGGCTTCAGCACCTCGCCCAGCCGCGCACCGGTAGCCTCATCGAACACTTCGGTGCCCGGCGGCACCGGCAGGATCAGGTCGTCGGCCGAGGCGCCTGTCTTGTTGGCACCCTTGCCGTTGGCGCCGGAGTCGGCCTTCCAGCTCGCCCGATAGCGGTAGTCGAGGAGAGTGCTGAGATTGGTATTCGCAACCACCCACACCGAGCCACCGCGGCCACCATCACCTCCGTCGGGACCACCCTTGGGCTTGTACCTGAAGCGCGCGAACGAGACGAGCCCGTTGCCGCCGTCTCCAGCCTTCACATCCACCACTACCCGGTCTACGAAAGCCATCAGTCGTCACTCCACCCTTCGCGCACATGCTCCCAGAGTTCCTTGACCGCCTTCCAGTGGTCGTAGGAGAGGTAGGGATTCACCTCGCCAAGGGCTTCTTCGACTTCATCAGGAGAGACGCCGACGTTGAGCGCACCGATCAGATGCGAACGAAGCTGACGCGGGGTGTCGAGTACGGCGGTCTGGGCGATCACGCAGAGTTCGCGGCGCCCGATGTCGAGCCCGGGACGGGACAGAGTGCGCCCGTACGCCTCGGTGATCATCCATGACGCGAACGCGGGATGAAGCTCCCGTATGTTCCGCTTGAGTCGGTCGAAGTGGTCGCCATACACAGCCTGGCAGGTCTCGGTGCCACGGCCGGTCCACTCCTCGTGACTGGCGTAGTCCATATCATCGACAGTCTCCTCGGCGACCTCCGGCACCGCCTTCCGCCAGATCCGTGCGGCCACCAGCGCCCGCGGCCAGCCACAGATCAGCGCCGACTGGAGCATCAGCTCGTCACCCCATGCAGCGGCTCCCCCTGCCTTCACGAAGCCGTCGATCGCGTCGCGGATGTCCGGCTCCTCGCCCTGTGCGATCGCGGCGGCCAGATCTACCAGGCTGCGGGTCGCAGCGTCGAGTACCGGTGAGGGAACCGTATCAGTCATCTGCCAGCTCCGGGGAATCCGTTCCGAGTGAACCGCGAACCTCAAGGTAGCCGACCTTTCGTCCACGCATGTCGACGACCGCAGGCTCGGTCCAGAACGAGAGCGGCTCTTCCGGCCAATCAAGTTCGCCTCCGAATTCGGCAGTTACCTGCCGGAGCACGTGCACCAGCGCGAGCCCGGCCGCACGGAGATCGCCGTCGGCAACCTTCAGTGCGACACCCAGTCCGAGTTCAGGAAGAGCCGCACCGAAGACACCATCGGCGCCGATCTTGACCACGATCCTCCCGGGCCAGCCCCGCATCAGTCGAGTATCGATCCGATCGTCACCGGCAACCATCTCCGGATTGCTCATCATCGCCTCGCGCATCACTCGCAGCGCCGGATCCGGGTCGCCGCCAAGTCTGGCCCAGGCCACCGCCATCGAGCGGAGCGGTGTCGCGACAGCAGCGGCCGAGCAGCCGTCGACTCCCCAATGGAGTTCATCCGCAGCGAGACCGGTCCAACGGGAGATCGAGTCCACCACTGCATCCTGGACCGGGTGCCCCAGCAGTTCGTAGCCGTCGGTATCCCAGCCGTTCATCCGGGCGAGTGCCAGCAGAGCCGCATGCTTGCCGGAACAGTTGCTCCATACCGGCGTCGGCTTCTCGCCGGTGCGCTGGGTCCGGGCGGCGACCTTGGCTGAAAGCGAGAGGTGTCCACCACAGGCAAGCATTTCCTCGGTGCAGTCTGTGGCGGATAGCCACCTCGCGGTCGTCTCCCTGTGAAAGGGCTCGCCGTTGTGGGAGCCGCAGGCGATCGCGATCATCGCCTGATCCAGGCCGAATCGTTCGACTCCGCCTGCTGCAATGAGCGGCCACACCTGGAAGGGTTTGGCAGCCGAGCGCCAGTAGACGGTCTGATCAGGATCCCCGGCAATCCGGAGCAGCCGACCGGCTGCGTCAGCCACCACCACGGAGACACGATGGACCGACTCGTCCAGGTCGCCGCGCATCGATACTACGAGAAGTTCGCGCATCCAGCGGGCGAAGATAGGGGGATGGCCAGCCGGTCGGCATCCCTCCCCCGGCCATTGGCCAGCCTCATTCTTGCCTTCACCCTGCTGTCATTGCCCGCCCGCTCACTCGGTGCCCAGGGTTCCCCGTTCATTCAACTGGATGATCCAGACCTCCAGCGGCTCGAACATCTGATCACCCGTGGAGTGATCGCCGACCCGTCACCGTTCGTACGCCCCGTCACAGTCCGGGCAGCCCTCGACGCTCTGGCCTCCCCTGTCGGCGCCACCGCAACGGACAGCGCGATGATCAGGAGCCTGGTCGCCAGGTGGGACCCCCGAAGCGACGGTGACAACGAATGGTCGATCGAACCCCGCCTGGGGCTCCAGAGCTACGGCGCAGCCCGACGCGATCCGCTGCAACCCGACGGCGACGGCAACGGAGCGGCACTCTACGGCGACATCGCCGGACATCTCACCTGGGGAGCGGCCGTGGTGGCGGGAAGAGTTTCGGGCGAGAACCGGCTGATCGACGATCCCGACTGGCCCGGCAGGGTCCACCAGCAGGGCAAGAACTTCGCGTTCCGCAGCGACTACGCCTATCTCTCGACCCGGTTCGGCAAGCTCGCCGCCACCATCGGCACCGTTGACCGCAACTGGGGTCCCGCTGGCTTCCCCGGCCTCGGTGTCAGCAATGCCGGTTACCCGCGACCCGGCCTTCAGCTCTCGTTCCGCACCGTGCCGGTTTCGGCCGAGTTCCTGTTCATCCCGCTGCCGAGTGTAGAGACCGGAGATGGGATGGCACAGCGGTACTTCGCCGGTCATCGGGTCAGCATCCGCGCCAGCAGCACCCTGGAGTTCGGCTTGTGGGAGACACTGATTCTCGCCGACGATGCCGCCCAGGGAACCGACGCCGTCGCCACCCTCTTCAACGTGATGACCTTCGCCTCCCAGCTCGGCCGCCCGTCCAACAACAATCCGATCCTCGGAGTCGAGGGGCGATGGCGTCCCCGCCCTTCCCTGCAACTCGAACTCCAGTTTGCAGCCGATGACATCCGCGCCCAGCCGACCAACACCGAGGCGGGAGAACGGCCCCGCCCCGATCGCTGGGCAGTGGCCCTGGGCGCCCGCGGTGCCCTCGCTGCCGGCCTTTCATGGCAGCTACGCTATGAACGGGTCACCTCGATGGCCTATCGCACCAGCAACCCGCTGGAGAACTACGCCGTCGACGGCATCGGGTTGACCCGGACCGTCCCCGACAACGATCTCCTCATGGTGCGCGTGGGAGTGCCGATCTTCGACCGGCTGCTGCTCTCTCCGACCATCCAGTTTCAGCGGCAGGGTGAAGGCAGACTCGACCTCCCGGTGGACTTCTCGCCGAATACCCCCACCTTTCTGATCGGGACGGTCCGAACCACCACCCGCGGAGCGATCGGTGTCGCCGGCGGAATAGGACCGGCCCGGCTGAGCGGCGAGGTGGGCATCAACCTCGTCCGCAACGCGGATCATGTGTCGGGACGATCACGGACCTCCCCTGAGGGGCGCCTGATCGTCACCCTCGGCAACCACTGGACTGGAAGACTGCAATGACAAGGACAGCCGATTCACTGGGCCGGGCGGATGTTGAGAAACTCCTGACGGCCATGAAGTCGACCAGGGTGGTGGTGGTCGGCGATGTGATGCTCGACCGCTACCTCTACGGCGACGCCGACCGGATATCGGCGGAAGCGCCGGTAGCGGTGGTGAACGTGACCGACGAGACCAGCGCACCGGGCGGAGCGGCCAACGTCGCAGCCAACCTGAAGGCGTTCGGCGCCAGGGCCAGTCTGGTCGGTGTGGTCGGCGATGACCCTGACGGTCATCACCTCACCGACCTGCTCGCCGCTGCCGATGTGGATATCTCCGGAGTGCATACGATCTCCGGGCGTCCCACCACCGCGAAGACCAGAATCGTCGCCCGGGGTCAGCAGATCGTGCGCATCGACCGGGAAGTGACCACCCCGCTGCCGGCAGCGCGTCGCGAGGCGGTGATCCGAGCCGCGACTGGCGCACTTCAGCAGGCCGATGCGCTGATCATCGAGGACTACGACAAGGGCGTCCTCGACCAGGAGCTGGCTGCGACACTTATCAACATCGCGATGGAACTGGATCTGCCGGTGGTGATCGATCCCAAGCTCCGACTTTTCCACAGCTACCGCGGCGCGACGCTGTTCAAGCCGAACCGCAGAGAACTCGAAATGGCGCTGGCCGCCCCGGTTGCGCTGGAGGACGGCGACCTGATTGATGCCCGTCGGCGCCTGTCTGTGGAAAACCTGCTGGTGACCCTCGGACCGGAAGGAATGGTGCTGGTCGATTCGAACGATGCGATCACGGCGATCCCCAGTGTGGCACGCGAGGTGTTCGACGTCTCGGGCGCAGGTGACACCGTGAGCGCCTGGGCCGCGGCGGCGCTGGCCGCGGGGGCAGACGTGATTACGGCAGCGTGGCTGGCCAATCTCGCGGCCGGGGTGCAGGTCGGCAAGCGCGGCACCGCCACCGTCGCGCCACACGAGGTACTGCTGAGCTGGGAAGAGCAGTACGGCGACTGAGGAGTTCTCCACAGGGGAATAAGCAGAGCGGCCGACACCTTCGAAGATGTCGGCCGCGCCGCTTTCCGTTCCGAGCCAGCCCGGGAGGCTCCACTCACTGACTGACTCGGCGTCCCTCTGCCACCCAGCGGGATGACTTCGGGGCGATGGGCGATGAGGGACTTGAACCCCCGACCTCGCGCATGTGAGGCGCGCGCTCTAACCAGCTGAGCTAATC
>CAZSPH010000119.1:0-6303 GCA_964608715.1 uncultured Gemmatimonadaceae bacterium
CGGCGAACAGCGCCACCACCGTCTTTCCCGTGCCGACGTCGCCCATCAGCAGTCGGTGCATCCGCTCCGGCGCAGTCATGTCGGCGAAGATCTCGCGCACCGCCCGCTTCTGATCGGCAGTGAGCTCCCAGGGAAGATTCTCCCGAAGCCCGGTAGTGAGAGTCCTCTTTGCCGCGAAGGGGGTGCCGCGAAGCCCAGAGCGGGCCAGGTGCCTGGTCCGCGCGAGCATCAACTGGAGATCGAGCAGTTCGTCCAGCGCCAGTCTTCGGCGCCCCTGCTCCGCCTGCTTCAGCGACTCCGGTCGATGGACCCACCGGAATGCCTCGGCGACAGCGGGCAGATCGAAACGTTCGCGGAGCGGCTCGGGGAGGAGGTCCGCCGCCACTGCTACCATCGCATCGAGGTGCTGATCGATGATGTGACGAATCTGCTTGTGGGAGAGTCCTTCAGTAGCAGGGTAGACCGGCAGTAGACGACCACCGGCTTCCGGATCGTCGGCATCGCCGAGGATGACCAGCTCGCGGGGGGACATCTGGCGGCCGTGGTAGAAGCGGATCGGCCCCGCCACCAGGAGAAGCTGGCCGACCTGGATGGTCCGGTCGAGAAAGGCCTGACCGGGCCAGGCACATTCCAGGACCCCACTGGCGTCCCGGATGACGGCATGGAAGATTCGGAGGCCGCGCCGGGTGGGGATCACTCCCTTGCTGACCACCCGGCCGACGCAGGCGACGTCATCGCCGACCCGGGCACCGGCAACCGGAGTGACAGTCGAGGCGTCGATGTAGCGGTGCGGGAGATGGTGCAGCAGATCCTGCACCCGCTCGATTCCGAGCTTCCCGAGGGCAATGGCGCGCTTCTCGCCAATGCCCTTCAGGAACTGCACTGGAGTGTCGAGACGGAGAGGCGGCATCACGGAACGATACCGGATGCCGGGTGCCAATGACAGCAGGACGGACGTCGTCCCGACAGGGGAGTCCGAAACGGATCACGAGGAGAAGCAGCTATGTCGCTTGCACGTTCAGGTCGATTCATCGCGATGGTGGCAGTTCTTGTCGCCTGTTCCACCGACGGGACCGACCCTGCGGGAAGGACTCCCGATCTGAGGAAGGACGGCAGCCAGGCAGGGCTCTCGCTCACCATCAGATCGACCGGCATCCAGCCCGGCAGCACCGTGAAGTTCGACTTCGCCAACGGCAGCAGTCAGTCGGTAACCACCGGTGAACTCGGCTGCGTCAACAGCTATGAACAGCAGGATGGAGATACCTGGCGGACCCTGGAGTCGTTCCGGATGTGCACGATGATCGCTCAGATCCATCGGGCCGGCGAGACCACCAGCCACGAGACACCCGCCCCCGACGGACCAGGTACCTATCGTCTGGTGGTGCAGGGGTGGCTGGAAGGCGACGACGAGCAGGTGGTGGTGCGGAGCGCGCCGTTCGCCGTCACCGCTCCATGACCAGCCGGATGTCGGGGTCGAGATCGGCCCCGGCATCACGGCGAGTAGCAAGCGATACCAGCACGAAGGTCACGATCGCGGTCATCAGCGTGAGTCCCGCCGCAGTGACGCCGGCCGGCAGGGTGATCCGCTTGAACATCACCGCCGTCTCCAGTCCGATCGTCATCACCAGTGCCACACCGATCGATGCCAGCGCCCCCTTTCGCGTCCCCCCCATCCAGTTCAGTCCTATCGCCACCGACGGAACCAGCGTAGCTGCATAGAGCGAGAAGCCGAACACTCCCAGAAGGGCTACCGGCAGCCCGGTACGGATGGCCAGTACGGTCGCCAGAGCCGTGAGGACTACGGTCGACACTCGACCGACCAGCAGCTCGTTGCCGACACTTCTGCCAAATGCCTTCGGCAGATCGCGGGTCACTGCTGCGGCTCCGATGTTCATGAACGAGTTGACCGAACTCATGATCGCAGCGAAGACGCCGGCGAAGACCACTCCCGCCAGCAGCACCGGAGCCTGTTCGAGCAGGAAGAGCGGAGTCGCGTGGTCGGCGATTGCCAGTGGTGCACGTTCACCAGCCAGCACCTTTGCCTTCATCGCCAGACCGACGATCAGGTAGAGCAGGAGAGTGACCAGCATCGCACCGGTCATCAGCAGCGGATACCAGCGGAGCTGCCGCGGATCGCGGATCATGTAGTACTTGTGGATCACATGCGGCTGGCCCAGCGAGCCGATTCCGAAGACCACGAAGAATCCGAGCGCCCCGATGACGGAGAGCTTCCCCCACGGTCCGAACCATTCCGGATCGTGAGCCATGATGGTCGTGGTGATCGACGTCATCCCGCCGCCATCCTGCAGAGCGACGACGAAGACCATGAGCGACGCCCCCGCCATGATCGCTCCCTGGAACAGATCGGTATAGACGCCGGCCAGCATCCCACCGGTCACCGAGTATCCCAGCGTCACCAGCGCGCCGATGATGATGCCGCGAGTGAGACCGGTAGCGAAGATCGCGTCGATCACGAAGCCCATCGCCAGGAGATTGGTTGCCATGTAGCCGATGGTGGCGACCAGAATCGCGGCGGCGGAAAGTCCCTGGGCCGCGCGCGACCGGTACCTGGCACCGATCGCGTCGGGAATCGTGACCATCTCGCGTGCTTCGCCCAGCAGACGCAGTCGCCTGCCGATCACGTTGATTCCCATCACCCCGGTGATCGATGCGGAGAGCACGATGAACAGCGCACCGATCCCGATACTGTATACCAGTCCGGGGCCACCGATGAAGGTGAAACCGGACAGGGTAGACGCCATCGATGCGACACCGAGGGCCCAGATCCCGATTCCCCGCCCGGCGAGGAAGAAGTCGGTGGCGGTCCGGGTCCGCCGCGCTGCCCAGACTGCGATGCCGATGCAGATGGCAAAGTAGAGGGCCACCAGTGCGACGATCTCCGGATGCTGGAGCGATGGCAGCGGCTGGGTCTGGAACAGTACTGAAGTGACAGCGGTCACGGCTCACCCCTGAGTCGCCTGCACTCATCCCGGAAGCTTCGCAGCGAATCGGGGTCGAGTCCGCTGGAGTCGAACTGGCGGGCGTGCAGCAGCGGCAGGATCAGCGCCGGGAAAATCGCAACGCCGTAGACGATCAGGCCGACTCTGAACGGAAATCCGCCGAGGAGGCGACCACCGGAATGATCGGGTGCAGAGGTGAAGGTCGCAGCAAATGCCGTAAGGAGTAGTGCCGTGACTCCGAGCGCGACTCCCCACCTCCCCCACCCGTTGACCGGGAGAAGGAAGGCAGCCCCCATGAGAATGGAGACGCCGGAAATCATCAACCAGACACCAGCGGGCGAGCCCGATCCGGCCAGGTGAGTGGCGGCATAGGCTGCAAGCACCAGCACGGCGCCCATCGTCACGCCGATCACCCCGGCATGTCGGCTCTTCATTCGGCTGCCAGCAGCTCCTCGGCCCACTCGGTCGCCGAGAACTCCCGCAGATCGTCGACCTTCTCTCCGATACCGACATAGCGGACAGGTACGTCGAGTTCACGCCGCAGGGCCACCAGTGCGCCGCCGCGCGCGCTGCCGTCGAGCTTGGTGACTACCAGACCGGTGGGTTGCATCACCGCCGCGAACTGCTTTCCCTGCTGTACCGCGTTCTGTCCCACGGTGCCGTCGAGCACCAGCAGGACCTCGTGCGGTGCACCGGGGAGCTTGCGATCTATCACCCTGGCCACCTTGCCCAGCTCCGCCATCAGGCCGTCCTGGGTGTGGAGTCGGCCGGCGGTATCGATGATCACGTAGTCGACATCGCGATTGACCGCTGCGGTCACCGCATCGAAGGCCACCGCGGCGGGATCACCACCGGAGGCTCCGGAGACCACCGGAATGCCGAGTCTCTCCGCCCAGGTCTCCAGTTGGGCTATGGCACCGGCGCGGTAGGTGTCGGCTGCCGCGAGGAGAACGTTCTTCCCCTGATTGCGAAGCAGGTTCGCCAGCTTGGCGACGGTGGTGGTCTTCCCCGCACCGTTGACGCCGATCACCACGATCACGCCTGGCCGGTGCCCCGCCGCAAGCGGCTTCCGCTCGCTGCCGCCGAGGAGTTCGGTGAGACTGGCCACCACGCTGCTGCGGAGGTCATCCTCGTTCCTGATGCTGCCGGCGCGAACCTGGGCTTCGATCGTCTCTACCAGCTCCATCGTTGCGGGAACTCCGAAGTCGGCTTCGATCAGCAGCCGCTCCAGTGCCTCGATCTCGTCCCCCTTGAGACCGCGCACCAGCGCACCGACGTCGGTGAGCGCCAGCCGCTTGATCTTCTCCCAGACCCCGAGCTTCCTGCCGAGCAATGCCATTCAACTGTCTCCCTGCGCTACGCCGGTTTCAGCGCAGCGCCAGTTTCCGTCTGATCAGCCATTCGGCCACCAGTCCCGCTGCTGCTACCAGGAACAGCGCCATCATTCCCCTCACCGACCTGAACGGTGCGGCAGGGGATATCGACGCCGCGACCGATTCGACTACAGGATCCGATGGAATGAACTCGCGACTGAACGTTTCCACCATCACCGACCCCGAATCGGGGCCGACGGTATAGTGCCAGAGGCCGGGACTGAGCACCAGCGATGCGCTGCCGCCGTTGTCGAACCGCAAGGTATCCGACCGGCTCGACCCGTCGGCGGTCAGCGTGATCGCCACAGCCGCCGCGGCTTCACCGCCGACGAATCGCACCGGTTCGCCCTGCGACACGACCTTCGAGGCAGGCTCTACCGTTGCTGCCGGCCCGCGTCCGGTCCCGAGCAGCCAGCCGACCGACTGGGCGAGGGCACCACGCCAGAACTGCCCCGCAGCTCCCCCACGGGCCGACCACAGTCCCATGCCGGATGCACCGAACTCGACCACCCGAGGGGTGCCATCGTAGCCCGCTATCACCGGCACTGCCTGCCCTCGACGGCCTGCCTGCATCGTGAGTCCGATCCATTCCGGCATCGGCTGCTCAGACACCCTACGCACCCCGGGCAGCGACGGCAGCGAGTCGAGATCGATTCCGATCATCGCGCCGGAAAGCGGTGAGTGCGGCAGTTCGCCGGCGTACCAGTCGGCACTCTGCTCGGGGGGCAACCAGCGCAACTGGGATCGTCCGAGACCACGCCAGGGCGCGGGATCGCCACGGATCACCAGCACATCCGCACCTGCCGCAGCCCGGCGCACCGCCGCTTCGGCCACCGGTTCCAGGTTCTCCATCCGGCGCCATTCGCCGCCTCCCAGCCGGATGAATCCCCGCACCGTCATTTCGGTGACCGACTTGAGACCGGTGTATGCCGCCCGCCCGTCCCAGTCGGCATGGGTCACCACCAGCACTACCCCGGGCGAAGCACTCACCGACACACCGATCCACCGGCGGTCGTTCAGTGGCTCGCCATCGGGGTCTCCGGTACGAACCACTTCGAGCCAGCGCTCGCCGACCAGATCGGGCGGCCAGTTCACCCGGAGTTCGGTGCGGCGGACCGCTCCGGTCCCGTCGAAAACCGCTTCGCCCCGCCCCAGGACCCGCTCACCGTCGCGCAGTTCCAGCGGAGCGGTGCCCTGCCATCCAGCGGAGCGCTTCAGTTCGACCATGAACCGGACGGTATCACCGACAGCAAAGCGCGGCGGCGCCTCGACGGCAACAATGCCCACATCGGGACGACGCTCTCCCGTCACCAGCTCGACGCTCACCCGTTCCAGCAGATCGGCCGGGATCGCATCGAAATCGTCGATCTCGCCGTCGGTGACCACCACCACCGGCCGGGACGACGCTGCCGCCGCGACCACTGCCGGTGCTGCCATGGTAGTACCGCCCGGAACGCCGTCCGCCAGTTCACCGAACGTGACCACGTCACCCAGTCGTCTGGCCATCGCTGCTGCGGAATCGTATGCGCCCCGCGACGCATGCATTGACAGCGAGTTGTCGAGCAGCACCAGGGGTCTGCCGGTGGGGCGCTGGAAGGGAATCTGAGGATCAGCCAGAAGAATGATCAGTGCCAGTGCCGCTGCGAATCGGCATGCGGCTCCGAGCCATGAGGCAGCGGTATTCAGTTCACCGCGCCACGGCAGCCAGGCAGCCAGCGCGGCTGCGGCAATGATGCCGATCCAGATCATCGGAAGCGTAAGGGCGGGACGCCAGAAGGCGCCCCGCAATGGCTGGAACTACTCGCCCAGCGGGCGGAGCTGGGCACTGCCGGAGACAGTGGACACCCCGCGCGCCAGCAGGTCGCCGAGCATGGCCCGGTGCTGCTGGAAGCCGGGCAGATCCCGGGGAGCAAGCGGCTCGCCGCCCTCCATCTTGACAGACCGCGGATCGCGAGCGACTCCGTTGACCC
>CAZSPH010000120.1:0-6133 GCA_964608715.1 uncultured Gemmatimonadaceae bacterium
CACCCCTTGTGGGTGCCCTACCCACCACCCCTTGTGGGTGCCCTACCCACCACCCCTTGTGGGTGCCCAAAACCCAAGCGGCGCCCTGCTCCATAGGAGGCGGCGCCGCGAGGCCGATCGGTGGCGGGGGAGTGTCTTGAAGCCCGTGGAGAAAGTTGCGGCGCCCTCACCGCGTCGTCCGTCTTCCCCTCGGGGCGTGACGTCGGACACATGATTCGGGCCCATCCTCGGACCTGTTGGCTCAAGTACGTGTGGCCCCCCGCCACCGACCGGCTTCTGGTATAATACGGCTCGACCGGAGAGCCGTCAACGCTCCCGGAAACCCTCCTGCCGGGAGTACCGGATGCGCGACCTCGTCATCGGACTGCTGATCACCCTGGGCTGGGGAGTGCTCCAGTTCGGCACCCCCTACACTGCCGGCTGGATCCACGTCCTGCTGATCGCCGGGGTACTGCTGATCATCAGGGGAATCGCGCTGGTACCGTCGCGGGGGTGAGTCGGGCGACGCATGGCGTGGCGTCATGTCCCGGATGGTGGCACATGGTCGGGCGACGCATGGCGTCGCCCCTACGGCAATGCGGGGTGGTACGGGTCGGTTCGCCGTTCGCCGTCATCTGACCTCTGTCATCCCCAGGTGCCGGCTATCCGCCTCCCGGCGTCCCGCAGCACCGGTGGTGACGCCACCATCGAGATCCTGACGTAGCCGCTCCCTCCCGGACCGAAACCGCTGCCGGGGGTGAGAACGATCCGTTCCCGATCGAGCAGGCCTTCCATCACTTCCCAGTCGGTCCGGCCGTCGGGTACGGGAATCCAGAGATACATCCCGGCCGCGGGCATCGGGAGCTTCACCCCGCCTTCCTCGAAGCCCGCAATGGCCGCCGCAAACCGTTCCCTGTAGCCCTCCCGGATCCCGCGGGACAGTTCCTCCGCCCGATTGAAGGCCACCGTACCGGCCCGCTGGACCACAGTGGGCACTCCATAGCCGACCAGCGTCCGGTAGGAGTTGAGCGCAGTCATCACGTCGGCACGGCCGCATACGATGCCCAGCCGCAGGCCTGCCATCGAGAAGTTCTTCGAGCCGCTGTGGACCTCGATCGCCACGTCGATTGCACCCGGGACCTGGAAGACGCTGGGCGCCGGATCGCCGTGGTAGGTCAGTTCGCTGTAGGCGATGTCGCTGATCAGAATGATGTCGTGCCGGCGACAGAACTCCACCGCCTTCTCCCACTTCGCCAGAGTGGTGGTCGCACCGGTGGGATTGTTGGGGAAGTTGAGCAGCAGAAATTTCGCCCGGCGAGCCAGGGCTGGATCGATCGCGTCGAGGTCGGGCCAGTACCCTTCCGCCGCGGTCACCGGCAGGCGCACCAGATCGGCGCCGCTCGCCGCGACCGCGCGTTCATAGACGGGATAGGCAACATCGGTGATCATCATCGCGTCACCCGGCTCGCAGTACGCCGCCACCAGATGGGCCAGCGCTTCCTTTGCTCCGGCAGTGAGGACGACCTCCTTCACCGGAGCGATGTCCACCGCGAACCGGCGCTTCATGTAGCCCGAGAAGGCTTCGTGAAATGCCAGCTCACCGATCATGTTCGGATAGCCGTGGGCACGGGTGTCACGGGCGGCCTCTGCCACCGCCTCGATGATCGCCTGCGGCATCGGCTGATCGGGAGAGCCGAGCGAGAGATCCAGCACGGTATGGCCGGCGGCCTCGACCGCCCGCTTGCGAGCGATGAGAGTGGTGAAGACGTAGGGAGCGATCGAGGAGAGACGTTCAGGCTGGGTAGGCACGACGGGTTCATCCGGTTTGAAGACGCCGGATGTTGGCCCTTCGCGCCCCACATATCAAGTGATCAGGCCGCGACCTCTCTTTCGAGCCTGCTCCCGCCGCTGACCTGAGGGAGTGCGGATACCAGATCCGGACGGAGTCGGCGGGCGTCGCGCAGGTAGACGTGCCGGACGGCCGACCGGCCTTCCCAGCAGCGTTCGACATGCAGCATCACCCTGATGCAGCGCGGCATTCCGCCCGGAACCGGAATCTCGGTGGTACAGAGGAGTGGCACGTTCTCCCAGCCGGCCGAGCGGGCGGCGACTGCCGGGAAAGCGCTGCTGAGATCACCGGTCACGGTGAAGATCGCCGAAACGATTTCCTGTGATTCGAGCGAGTTCTGGTCTGCCAGCGCGTTGACCAGTTCGACCACGGCTTCGGCCACCAGTTCGGGACGGTCGGCCGCCACGGTGGTCGCACCGCGGATCGCGCGGACGGTCGGAATGCCGAGCAGGCGGCGGATCAGTCGGCGCAGCATCAGGCGGCCACGCTCTGACGACCGGCCCGCCGGACCACCATCACGAAGCGGGTCCGGTTGTCGGCCGAATCGGCGATATCGCGAGCCAGCACTTCGAGGCCGTAGCGTTCGGCCGCCTCGGCGGGAGCGATTGCGGCCCGGGTCCAGTCGCGGTCTGCGGCGATGTCACGGGCGGCTCCGGCAGTGTCCTCCACCGGACGGGGAGCGAGGCGGCGCGAGGAGAGCCAGCGGGTGCATTGGGCGAGAGCCACCGGATGGGACTCAACCCAGCGGATTCCGTCCAGAGTGGCCCCGGGAAGAGCCAGGAGACAGTGGGCGATCCGCTGTTCGAACTCCTCGATGATTTCCAGATCGTCGCGACGCTCCAGCAGTTCGGTAGCAGCGGTGACATCCCCGACGATGGAGTTGTAGACCGGGATGATCCCGGCGTCGACCTTGCCGACAGCGACTGCGGACATCACCCCTCCGAAATCCGGCAGGCCGAGGGTGCGGCTTCCGGGGACCCGCGAGGACGCGGCGAGGTAGCTGTAGGCGCCGGGGGCGCCCTGATAGGCGATGCGCATCTCTGTGCTGCTCCAGTACGGTGAAAAAAGAACGGCCCTCTCGGAGTTCGAGAGGGCCGCGGGATCGTGCTGCTGTCAGACCAGCTACAGCGTGCGTCGAATCCCGGCCCCCTCACGGAGAAAGGCCGTAAACGCGAACGCAAAGAAATAGCTGCGGCAGGTAGTCATGATTCCGTACGTTATCAGGTGTGGGGTGTCCCGTCAAGGGGGGATTTCGCAGACAGCCCGCGGATGGCCAGCACCGGCAGAACCAGCAGCGTCAGCAGAGTGCTGCTCACCAACCCCCCGATCACCACCGTGGCCAGCGGTCGCTGCACCTCGGCACCTGCCCCGGTTGACAGCGCCATCGGCACGAACCCGATCGCCGCCACTGCAGCAGTGGTGAGCACCGGCCGGAGTCTCGTTGCCGCTCCCTCGCGTACCGCCTCCGGCAGCGGCATGCCACCATCGCGGAGCTGCCGGATAGCGGTGACCATCACCAGTCCGTTGAGCACCGCAATTCCGGACAGGGCGATGAACCCGACACCCGCAGGGATCGAGAATGGCATGCCGCGGAGGACCAGTGCCGCGATACCGCCGACCACCGCCAGCGGAACGCCCGTGAACACCAGCAGGGCCGGCCGCATCGAGCCGAAGGCGCCGTACAGGAGCGCCATGATCAGCCCGAGCGAGAGCGGCACCACGATTGCGAGCCGCGCAGAGGCCCGCTCCAGGTTCTCGAACTGCCCCCCGAAGGAGAGACGGACTCCGGACGGTATCGCGACGCTACCGGTACGGAGACGCTCCCGCACCTCGTCCACGAACGACCCCATGTCGCGCCCGCGGATGTTCCCCTCCACCACCGCCACTCTCATTCCGCTCTCATGGCGGACCTCCAGCGGTGCGACGACTTCCTCGATCGACGCCACCGCACCGAGTGCCAGCCACGCACCTCCGGACGTCCTGACCGGAATCCGGTCGATGTCGGCAATGCTGCTGCGCGATTGCTGACTCCAGCGGACCACCATCCCGACCCGTCGCTGGCCTTCGAGCACGGTTGCCGCCTCGATTCCTCCGATGGCCTCTACCGCCCCAACGATGTCACCCGCGGTGATCCCGTGGCGCGCCATCAGCGCGGGGTCGGGACGGATCTCGAGCTGGGGCGTACCCTCCATCGACGGAGCAATGAATCCAGCGGCTCCTGGCACCGTGTTCAGCATCTCTGCCAATTCTGCTGCCACCGCGCCAATCACCTCCAGGTCCTCTCCGTACACTTTCACGGCGAAGTCGGAACGGACCCCGGCAATCAGTTCATTGACCCGGAGTTCGATCGGTTGAGTGACGGCAATGGCAGTGCCGGGGAACCGCTCCATCTCCGCGGCAACGGCAGCCTCCAGCTCGTCCTTCGTCCGTGCCGCAGTCCATTCCTTCCTCGGCCGGAGCGGGATGATCACATCGGTAAGATTCACGCCCATCGGATCGGTAGCCACTTCGGGCCGACCGGTCTTCGAGACGACCGTCACTATCTCGTCGGGGAAGGTCTCCACCAGGTGCCGCTCGATCAGCGACATCTGCCGGATCGATTCCTCCAGAGAAACTCCCGGAAGCCGCTGCACCTGCAACGCCAGCGCTCCTTCGTCCAGCCGCGGGAGAAACTCCGAACCGAGTGAACGGAATCCTGCCACAGCCATGACGAGAGACACCGCTGCTGCGGCAAGCACGCCTGCCGGCCGGTCGAGAACTCTGCTCAGTATGCCTTCGTAGCGACTGCGCAACCTCGCGATGAAGGCCGGCTCCCGGTCCGCATTCTCCTCTCCGAACGAAAGCAGGGAGGGGATGATCAGCAGCGACACCAGCAGCGCGCCGATCAGCGCAAAGATCACCGTCAGAGCCATCGGACGGAACATCCTGCCTTCCACCCCTTCGAGGGTGAGGACGGGAAGGTAGACGACAATGATGATGGCGATTCCGAAGACCACCGGTCGCGCCACCTCACGGCAGGCACGCGAGATCACTGCGGCCTTCGATTCCCCTTCCCTGCGGTGCTGCAGGTGACGGAGCGAGTTTTCGGCCATCACCACGCTGCCGTCCACCAGCAGTCCGAAATCGAGGGCGCCCAGCGACATCAGCGAGCCCGCGATTCCGGCCTCCACCATCATTCCTGCCGCGACCGCCATCGCCAGCGGAATCGTCAGTGCGACGACCAGTGCCACCCTCAGATGGCCCAGCATCAGCAACAGAACGGCGGTGACCAGCAGTGCACCTTCGATGAGGTTGTTGCGCACCGTGCGGATGGTGCGATCAACCAGCTCGGTGCGGTCATGGAACGCTTCGATGCCGACTCCGGCCGGGAGAGCTGTCGAGAGTTCGGCAATCCGGTCGCGGAGTCCGTGCGTCACGACCCGCGCGCTCTCTCCCATCCGCATCATCACAATCCCGATGACGGCCTCGCCTTCTCCGTCATGAGTGACCGCTCCCTGCCGGATCATCGCACCGACGGTCACCTCGGCAAGATCACCGACCCTGATCGGCACTCCATTCCTGCTGGCAACCACGACTCCGGCCACGTCCTCGATACTCCGGACAGCAGCAACACCGCTCACCACCATCTGCTCCGAACCGCGAACCAGGTATCCCCCGCCCGCCACGTTGGTCGAGCTTCTGACCGCGCTGATCAGTTCGTCCAGCGGGATATCGAACTGACGCAGCCGTTCGGGCAGAACGCGGACTTCGTACTGCCGGACTTCACCACCGAAAGCACTGACTTCGGCAACACCTGGGACGGTGCGCAGGGCCGGAGCTACCACCCAGTCCTGAATCGCCCGGAGTTCAGTCAGTTCCAGACCTTCACCTCTGAGGCGGTACTGGAAGATCTCTCCCAGGCCGGTACTGACAGGCCCCATTTCCGGCGCCGGGATTCCGTCCGGAATCTCCTGCATCGCATGCCCCAGGCGCTCCTGGATCTGCTGGCGTGCGAAGTAGATGTCGGTCCCCTCGTGAAATACGACCGTGACCTGCGAGAGGCCGAACTGCGAGAGCGAACGCACTTCGTCCACATGCGGAATCCCCGCCAGGGCGCGTTCCACCGGCAGCGTCACCTGGCGCTCCATCTCCAGCGGGGAGAGGGCAGGAGCCGCCGTATTCACCTGCACCTGCACGTTGGTTACATCTGGAACTGCATCGATCGGCAGCCTCACGATCGACCATCCTCCGAACCAGAGCAGCGCGACCGCGGCAAGTACCGCGGCAACCCTGTGGCTCAGGCCGAACCTGATCATCGATTCCATT
>CAZSPH010000121.1:0-6047 GCA_964608715.1 uncultured Gemmatimonadaceae bacterium
CGATCTTCGCACCCTACTTCGTGGCCGGCGCGATCTACTCCGGCATCGGCATGGTCTTCACGATCATGATCCCGCTGCGGAAGGTGCTCAAGGTCGAACACCTGATCACCGACTACCATTTCGACAACCTCTCGAAGCTGACGCTGCTCACCGGCACCATCCTGTTCTACGCCTACGGGATGGAGTACTTCATCGCCTGGTACTCGGGCAACACCTTTGAGCAGACGACCTTCTGGATGCGGGTCTTCGGCCCCAACTGGTGGGCCGGCTGGACGATGATCATCTGCAACGGCTTCGTCTCGCAGCTCCTGTGGTTCAGGAAGATCAGGACCCACCTGACGTCGCTGTTCGTGATCTCGATCTTCATCAACCTCGGGATGTGGTTCGA
Source organism: uncultured Gemmatimonadaceae bacterium (assembly GCA_964608715.1). Lineage (GTDB taxonomy): Bacteria > Gemmatimonadota > Gemmatimonadetes > Gemmatimonadales > GWC2-71-9 > Palsa-1233. The sequence goes on from CAZSPH010000121.1 coordinate 389, forward strand.
GCGATACGTGATCGTCACCTCGCTGGCGAATGACTACATCCCGTATGCCTGGGGTCAGATGAATCCGACCTGGGCCGACTGGCTCGTGCTGCTCGGTTCCTTCGGCTGGTTCGGGCTCTGGTTCTCGCTGTTCTACAAGAACTTCCCGATCGTCGCGATCCAGGAGATCAAGGAGATGATTCCGATGCCGCGCCGCAAGCATGGAGGGTCGCACTGATGGCCGCCCATGTGGTGCCCGGGGTGCTGGGTCAGTTCATCCATATCGACGGCGCCTGCGACGCCATCCGCGAGCTGAAGGCCGGCGGTCACGCCGACCTGACCGTCTACTCGGCGGCGCCGAATCACGAACTCGCCGACGCGATCGGAGATCCGATCTCGCCGCTGCGGTGGTTCACGCTCACCGGCGGCATTCTCGGCTGCTCGGCCGGTTTCGCACTGGCGATGTGGATGGCCCGCGACTGGCCCCTGATCGTCGGCGGCAAGCCGGCGGTCGCGATTCCTGCCTTCGTGGTGATCGGATTCGAACTGACGATTCTTACTGCATCGCTGCTCAGCGTCGCCGCGATCGCGATCCTGTCCGCCCGCAAGTCGCTGAAGGGGAGGCCCTACCGGCCGGTCTTCAGCGACGACCGGATCGGTGTTTTCGTTCCGTGCAGCGCCGATCAGGCGGACCGCGTCTCCGCACTGCTCGAGCGCCACGGCTCGGTGGAGGTTTCCCGTGAAGCGTGATCTGCGCCTCGCACTGCTGGCCGGCGTGACACTGCTGAGCGCCGGCTGCAACGTCTGGTACAACGAGATCCCGTCTCCGGACGACCTGATGCACCGGGTACCATGGTTCGACCACATGCTCGGATCGAAGGCGATCTATCCGTATCAGACGGCTGATGTTCCGCGCGAAACGCCGGCCGGAATCGTGCCAGTGGGTGGTGCCGAGGCCGACTGGCGCCGGTTCTCGCCGCGCGATCTGATCTACTCGTTCGACGTCGATGTCGCGAACACCGTCACCAGGCCGGCCTCGCTGCCGGTGGTGGCCCCCGGCCGCGGGGAAGAACTCTTCGGGATCTACTGCGCGATGTGCCACGGTCCGACTGGTACTGGCGGTGGCACCGTCACACAGATCCCGGCGCCCGCCCTCAACACCGAGCGGGCAATCGGGCACAGCGACGGCTATCTCTACAGTGTGGTCCGGTATGGATGGGGATTGATGCCACAGTACGGTGACAAGATCGTCCGCCAGGAGGATCGCTGGGCGGTCGTCGACTACGTCCGGTCGCTCCAGCGGCAGCATCCGCAGGCGGGAGGTGCCCAGTGAGCGCGCTGGAACATGGTGCGGTGCATGACCGCCTGGCCGAGCGGAGCCTGGCCGGCGACTATCGCAGGTTCGTACCTGCAGGTGGCGCCCTGGTGCTCTTCGGCATCGGACTCTTCGCGATGGCCCTGCTGGGGGATGGCAGCCATCGCGGCTGGCACGCCTTCCATGTGAACTGGGTGTTCTGGACCGGCATCACCGCCGGCTCGATCGGTATCACCGCGGTCCACAAGATCACCAATGCGAAGTGGAGTGGCGTGATCCTCCGCTTCTCCCAGGGCCTCGTGGCCATGGTCCCGCTGCTGTTCCTGGGCCTCGTCCTCATCCTGACTCTCGGATACCATGAGATCTGGGGACACATGGACCACGAGCTGTCGGGACTTGCCGCCGGCAAGGCTCTGTGGCTCTCCCGGCCGTGGATGACCGCCCGTCTGGTCATCGCCTTCATCGCGATGTTCTGGATCGGCATCTCGCTGATCCGGGCCGATCTGCTTCCCGATCTCGATGCGGTGCGGAACTGGGCCACCGGTGCCCGCAAGGACCGCTACGACCGGATGCTCGAAGGCTATGATGCAGCGAAGAACCATCAGAGGATCTACCGGCTCGCGCCTGTCTACGCCGTGGTCTACGCACTTGCCATGACCATCATCGCATTCGACGCGATGATGGCGCTGCAGCCCCACTGGTTCAGCAACCTCTTCGGCGGCTGGTACTTCATGGGCTCGTTCCTCGGCGGGCACACCCTGCTGGCGCTGCTGATGTTCTACGGAGTCGGTGCACTCGGCATCCGCGAGTTCGTTTCGCCCAAGCAGCGGCATGACCTCGGCATGCTGATCTTCGGGTTCTCGGTCTTCTGGACCTACCTGATGTGGGCCCAGTTCCTGGTGATCTGGTATGCCAACATGCCCGAAGAAACCGGCTTCGTCTTCTCGCGCCTCTGGGGCGAATGGCGTCCGATCGGCGTGGCGGTGTTCCTCGGCATGTTCCTGGTACCGTTCGCCGGCTTGATGTCGGTCGGTGCCAAGAAGACGCCGATCACCCTCGGCCTCTTCGCGACGATCTCGTTCTGCGCCCTCTGGCTGGAGCGTTATCTGATGATCACGCCGTCGATCACCGCCGAGACCGGCCCGGCCTTCGGGCTGCCGGAACTGGGACCGACGCTGCTCTTCATCGGTCTCTTCCTGATCTCCTATGCCTGGTTCGCCCGGACCTGGCCGATGGTCTCACCACGCCTGGCGATGATCACGCTGGACAAGGAACGCGGGCACTAGCACCGCCCTCCCGGAGAGCGGGAGCGGCAGAGAACGGATGCAGAGGTCAGATGGTCGGGATAAGCAACGGGCGCCGCATGCGGCGCCCGTTTTTCGTCATCTGGCCTCAGCCATCTGATCTCTGTTACCTGACTGCCAGCTGCTGCTCTGCCAGTATGTTCAGCGAGTCGCTGGGAAGGTAGGCTGCGACTGCGACCATGCGCACCGTCCTGGTAGGAGCGTCGGCCGGACCGACGTAGTCAGGCAGACCACGACGTGGGGTACTGAGACTGAGGCCGCTGGCGGTGAGCATCTGGTAGACGTCGTCCATTTCTTCAACGACTCCCTCGATGACCCAGACCGCCCGGCCGTCGGCGAGTACCTGGCGGACCATCGATAGCGGCCGGGCTCCGCTCCCGCTCTCCCGGAGGCGGACGATGCTGACAGGGATACCGGCCAGGTGGGCGACCGTGCCGCCGGAGTTCTCTCTCGCTCCCGCCATTGATACTGCCTCCCAGGAACCTTCGGGGAGGGCCGCGCTGGTCAGCGGGTCGACCGCTCCGGAGGGGCGTCGCAGTGCGGTCGGAGATGCCGCCGCTCCGCTGATAACTCTGGGGCTGACGGCAGTACGCGATGCCAGGGCCGTGCGATGGCGCATGTCCGGGTTGCGACCGGGGCTGGCAGCCACAGCATCGACTGTCATCGCCTCAGCCGTCGCAACGCCCACCAGTCCCGAACCGACCCGGGCTATCACCGCCGGTGCCACGAACACTGACGCGATCCCCACCGACGGGATGCCGCTGACGCCGCCGGGGGCGAGCTGATCCAGCATGATCGATGAGAGAGTGCCGCCGAACATCAGCAGGATGGCGGCGGCGGTGCCGACCTTCATCGCCCGTCCACCGCGGCTGGCGGCAGGTCCGGCCGCCGCGGGAACCGGCGTCCGACGCTTCGGGGCGGCGACTGCCAGCAGATCGGACACCCGGTCCCGGAGCAGTCGGGCCTCGGCTTCGGCTGCACGACAGATCAGACAGCCGAGCAGATGCTCGGCTATCTCCCTGCGCTGGACGGGCGAGAGCTGCCCGTCCAGCCAGGCGTGAAGTTCATCCTCAGGAAGATGCGGCCGCAGAAAGTTCATCCCGTTCGAATTCCATCTGATCGTGCGCGGCTACCAGCCGCTTACGTGCCCGTGCCAGAGTCGTGCCAACCGCTCCGACAGCAAGCCCCGACTGCTCGGCAATCTCGGGATACGAGAGCCCGGCATCCCAGAGCAGCAGGACCTCGCGATCCCGCGGCGTGAGCATGGCAAGAGCGCGCTTCACCTCGGACTCCCGTTCCTCCTGCTCGATCGACTCCACAGTATCGGGAGTCGGAGAGGGGGAGGCGATCGGCTCATGCTTCAGCAGTACCAGGTGCTTGCGTCTGCGGATCGCCGAACGCGCCTCATCACGGGCGATGTTGGCTGCCACCGCAAATACCCACGACCTGGGCTTTTCCGGCTCGTGCTGCAGTGCCCGCATGAATACTTCCTGGGCAAGGTCTTCGGCGCGGTCGGCGTCCCATACCTTGCGGTAGAGGAACCGGACTACGGCGTCGTAGCTGCTGCGGTAGAGACCGTCGATGTCGAAAGCCATCTGTGTGCTCCAGAGTCAGGGTGCACCAGCCTGTAGACGCATGACCGGTGCCGGATTTGCACACCTACCTCCAAGTTGTTGTTCTGTAATGTCTTACAGCGGCAATCTGGTGTTCCTGAAAGCACACCCCGGATGGAGACCTGTCCTCTTTTCCGGCCATGTCGAACACATGGTCGGCTTGGCCGGTCGGCCATCGGAACGGGTGCGCCCATGCAGCGAGCAGAGCCCGTTCCCGTCAAGGTAGCCGCAGGCGGAAATGATTTCCACGTTCACCAGCCCGTCCTCGTCGGGTCGGGGAGCGACCCTGCAGAGGTACGGGGCTTTGCGGGCCCGGATCAGCGAATGGAGAGTCCGCTGGCGCTCGGAGCAGCGGATTTCGAGCTGCAGGTCCCGACAGCAGGCCGCTCCCACCTTCCTGTCGGAGGTGCGGCACGGGGCCACTGCGCAGGGAATTGCGGCCAGCGGCAGCGGCCGGGACGGAACAGGGACCGGGGCAGGGAGTGTTCTGGCAACCGACCGTCCGTTTTCGACTATCACGAAGCGGTCCCCACCGAGCTGGTGGTGGGCGGCTTCATGCTTCGGCATCCGGGTGCGGCCGACGTAGCCGTGGGCGCGGCAGACTGACCGTCCGTCCTCTCCCGCGGCCAGATGGCGACAGGGGACGTGAATCGAGGCCTTCGACCAGAGTTCACCGTCCTCTTCGAACAGCGGTCCGAATTCGATCCGCTCCGTGTGGCCAAGGGTCCAGGTGGCGTCATGGTCCTCGTCGCCCTCCAGGGCTGCTATCCGGACCGTGACGTCGAGGACATGACACTGGCGGCCGAGGCTGCGGCATGGAGGAGCGTTCACCGAAATCCATTGCTGGGAGTAGTAAAGTGCGGAGTGCGGGGGTGAAAATAGTCGAAGCTGATGCGGGACGCACGGGGTCGTCGGTGGAAAAGCTTGTGTCCAGGCGTTACATTCATGACGTCCTGCGGACCTGGACGTCTGGACGGCATGCCGCCGGGGGGCGGTGATGACCATGATCGGTATCTGAACCAGGGATGACAGCGAGTCTCTCGAATGCGTGCGAGTGTGATGTTGGCCGGTGCAGCCTTTGTGCTGGCGGCCTGTGGTGGTGAGAAGGCAGACAGCGGTACCCCGGCTCCTGCGCCGGCGGCCAGCGATGTCGCGCCTGCGGCTGCTGGCAGCGAGACCGGCACCGTCCATGAGGTCCAGATGACCCAGGATGGCGCGGTCTATCATTACGTCCCGGCCGACCTGACCATCAAGACCGGCGACGTGGTCGTCTTCAAGGGTGTGAGCGGCATCATGCACGACATCCGCTTCTTCGCCGACAGCATTCCTCCGGGAGCTGCCGCCGTGCTGAACGCCAACATGGCTGACAAGGCCGGCGACCTCGCCTCGCCGATGGTGATGGATGGCCAGGAGTACCGGATCTCGTTCGCCGGCGCGCCGGCTGGCGA
>CAZSPH010000122.1:0-5944 GCA_964608715.1 uncultured Gemmatimonadaceae bacterium
CACCGCACCAGGCGAGCTGCTTCTCCATGTTCTCCTTGATGAGGTGCATGGGAACATGGCCGGGGCCTTCGTTCATCACCTGCACGTCGTACTCCCAGGCGATCTTCGTCAGCTCACCCTGGGTCTTCAGTTCGGCGAACTGCGCCTCGTCGTTCGCGTCGGCAATGCTTCCCGGACGCAGCCCGTCTCCCAGCGAGAAGGAGACGTCATACATCTGCATGATCTCGCAGATCTCGCGGAAGTGGGTGTAGAGGAACGACTCCTTGTGGTGAGCCAGGCACCACTTGGCGATGATACTTCCGCCGCGCGAGACGATTCCGGTCATACGCCGGGCCGTCAGCGGAACGTACCGGAGCAGCACGCCCGCATGCACGGTGAAGTAGTCGACTCCCTGCTCGGCCTGTTCGATCAGCGTGTCGCGGTAGACCTCCCAGGTGAGATCTTCCGCGATGCCGCCCACCTTCTCCAGCGCCTGGTAGATCGGTACCGTACCGATCGGAACGGCGGAGTTGCGAATGATCCACTGCCGAGTCTCGTGGATGTCCTTGCCGGTGGAGAGATCCATCACCGTGTCGGCGCCCCAGAGTGTGGCCCAGCGGAGCTTCTCGACCTCATCGTCGATCGAAGACAGCACCGCGGAGTTGCCGATGTTGGCGTTGATCTTCACGTGGAAGCCGCGGCCGATGATCATCGGTTCGATCTCGGGGTGATTGATGTTGGCCGGAATGATCGCCCGACCCCGCGCCACTTCGCTCCGCACGAACTCGGCGTCCATCCCCTCTCGGATCGCGATGTACTCCATTTCCGGAGTGACCTCGCCGCGGCGGGCGTAGTGAAGCTGAGTCACCGGACCGTTGCCGCGCAGCACGCGACGCCGAAGCCCTGCTGGCATCTCGATGCCCAGCGTCTGGTCGCGATCAGTCGCGACGACATCGCGCGCGGCGATCCAGTCGGCGCGGATGGCCGGCAGTCCTTCCAGCACATCGCAGCCCTGCGGACCGGAAGTGTCGTAGACCCGGAGCGGCTCGTTGGTGGAACCGTCGGGTGAATCGCTCAGACGGATCTCACGCATTGGTACACGGATGCCGTGCGGACCGTCGATGAAGACCTTGGATGACGAGGGGAACGCGTCGGCGAAGAGCGCCCGGGAAGGCTGAGTCGCGGTCATCGCGCCTCCGATGTTCGTCCGCCTCCCTACGCCGGTATGAACCGAGTCAGGTTCCGAGGGTACCTCTCAACCCCGCGGCCGATGTGCAGCGGGATGCCCCTGGCGGATCGACTGGAAGATAGCGCCGGATACCGGTCACAGGTACGGCTGCGCCAGCCAGGCGATGCCGTTGCGGACCCGGATCGGCAGCGGCCGATCCAGCAGTTCATGTCTGGTCATCTCCCGACTCTCGGCGATCCGCCCGTCGATCAGCCGATCCACCGAGGCGGTGAACTCTGCCGAATAGCACTCGACCACCTTCTCGAAGTTGAGCCTGAGCGAACGTGGGTCCCAGTTGGCAGATCCGAACAGAGTCCAGCCGCCATCGACGGTCATCAGCTTGCTGTGATCGAACGGTTCCGGGGAGCGAAGTATCCGGCACCCTCCTTCCAGAATCCGGTAGAGCTTGGCCTCCTGAGCCCACTGCACCAGCCGGAGGTTTCCCTTCTCCGGCAGAATGATCGTCACCTCGACTCCGCGCATCGCGGTGACCCTGAGGGCCTCCACCAGCGGCGCGTCGGGCAGGAAATACGGAGTGACGATCCGCACCTTCTGCCGGGCCTGTGCCAGCGCGCCGAGGAGGGTGAGCAGCAGCGCATCGACCAGTTCGTCCGGTCCATCGGAGATTCCCCTGGCACTGATATCGCCCGCCGATTCCATCCTGGCGAACCAGCCGTCGCCGTTCAGCAGTTCGCCGGTGGTGTAGCGCCAGTCGAACACGAAGGTCTCCTGCAACTGCCGGACGATCGGCCCTGCCAGTCGGAAGTGGGTATCGCGCGTCGGCATGCCGCTCGCCCGCGCGATCACGCAGGCATCGCGGATGTTCATTCCGCCGGTGAAGCCGACGGTTCCGTCCACCACCATGATCTTCCGGTGGTTCCGGAGATTCAGGTATGGCTGCGGCAGCGGCAGCATCGGCAGCAGGAACAGCGCGACCGGCACACCGCGCCACTTCAGTGCACGAACCATCGGCGGACGGGAATAGCGGGAGCCGACCCCATCGATCAGCACCCTCACCTCGACGCCGCGATCCACTGCCTCGGCGAGTGCTTCCAGGAACTGGTCGCCGGCCAGGCCGCGATCGAAGATGTAGGTGGCCAGCGATATGGTGCTCCGCGCGGAACGGATCGCGGCGAGCATTGCTGGATAGGCCTCGTCGCCGTTCTCCAGCATCGTTATGCCGTTACCACCCACCAGGGGCTCCTCGGAGATTCTGCCGGTCAGCATTGCCAGCCCGACGAACTCATCGTCCACCGGCAGTGTCTCCTCGATCGGATGGAGCACCCCCGACGCGGTGACCGCGATCGCCCGCATCTCGGCAGTGTGTAGGTCACGGACCAGTCTCCGCTGATCGGCTGCCCTTCTGATCCGGTTGATTCCGAAGAAGACGTAGAGCACCGACCCCATTACCGGAGCCAGCCAGGCGAGGCCGGTCCAGCCGATGGCCGAGCGGACATCGTACTTGGTGAGGATCACATGCACCGACACGCCGATGGCGAGTGCCGTGTGCAGTGCCACGACGATCAGCTCCCACGGAATGAAATCCGGCATCGACCTCCCGCTGGACGATCGGGGCAACGAGCGGGGCGGGCGCCCCGTGAAGAAGGGTCACCCGCCTCGTCGATGTGGTCAAGCTGGAGGCTCAGGCACACACCCCTTGCGCATCCGGGGAATCGGAGGCATGGTTAGATGACATATGGTGGCAGCTGCCACCTCCGGCCGGGCGAGGAGCGAGACCTTGCAAGGGTGCGGGCGCAATCCACGAAATCGTGGGTGCGCCCTTTTTTGTTGCCCTGCCGGCCGGAAACGCAACCACTCGACGGAGAGCCGACAGTGACCGCCATCGCAACTGAGCAGGTCCAGCGATCACGAAGATCCGACAGGCACGGGACCGTGGCGGGCTTTCTTCGGGCCAACCCGTTCGTGGTGATCACCACGGTCGATGCGCAGGGACAGCTCCACAGCCTGCCGGCAACGGTCCATCAGGAGGGATTCGACGGCGAACTGGAGTTCGAGGTTCCGGCCGACGAACCGTTCCTGCAGCAGGTCTCGTCGCGGGCTGCGACCACGGTGACCGCGATCGACCCGATCGCCAGGCGCTGTCTCACGCTCCACGCGATGGCGCGGGTCACCAGACGTTCACCGGTGCTCAGGCTCTGGCGGACGGAGGAACCACCGCCGGCGCTGCTGACTCTGATCGCGTGCAGCGCCGATCTCTGGGACTGAATGATCGACACCGGCAGGGCGTGACGCCCCCTCGCGAGCCTGCCGCAGCAGCCCCCGTCACCGACCATCGGTGGCGGGGGTCTGCTTTTTCACACAGCCCGCGGCTGAAGCCGCGGCTCGGCGAAGGCGGGGGCTGAAGCCCCACTACCCGTCATCCCGACCGTAGCGATTGCGCAGCAATCGCGAAGCGGAGGGAACTGCTTGTCGGAAAAAAACAGATCCCTCGCTGACGCTCGGGATGACGACGAGATGGTGGCACCATCACCGCCGCCTGACGGCGGCGGCCGTTCGCCGTTCGCCGTTCGCTGTCCACCGCCTACCCCCACACCTCGCGGAAATAGTCCGGCAGGTTGATCGCCAGCGGTGCGACACCGGGATCCGGTTGCCAGACCAATCGGTCCCGGACAACCTCAGGCAGGTCAGCCCCCGGCTGCCATACCTCCACCTGCCTGGCATCGAGGTCGACGACCCAGTAGACCGGCACACCCGAGCTCTGATAGAGACGCCGCTTGATGCCGCGGTCGTAGTCGGCGGTTGTTGGTGACAGGACCTCCACGATCAGCAGCGGGATGCCGACCTCGCTCCACTCCTGCACGCGTCTGCCGTCGCGATGATTCTCGACGAACAGGTCGGGCTGAACCAGTTGGCCGGAACAGAGGTCAAGATTGGCGGGCGATAGCATCGTCGTACCAATGCGGTTCGCCAACACATATCGGTCGACGCGCCGGAACAATCCGATCACGCCGAGCTGGTGCCGTCGCCGCGGACTCGGACTCACCAGCAATTCCCCGTCGACCACCTCGCGACGTTTGCCGTCGTCGGGAATCGCGAGCACCTCCTCGCGGGTCCAATGATGTCTGACGAGAACAGGCATGCCCATATGGTACGCTCGGCGGGAGAGGGGAGACAAGGGTGCATCGCGCCAACGTGGCGATGCCCTCACCGATCGCGGGGACCTCGTTTACGCGGGCATGGGCTGGATAGCGCGTGACCCCGCATTGCCGTAGGGGCGACCATTCGGGACGTCGATCGGAAAAAACAGATCCCTCGCTGACGCTCGGGATGACGATGATATGGTGGCGCCATCACCGCCACCTGACTGCGGTGGGTGAACCATTCGCCGTGCGCCACCATCCGTCTCAATCCACCGCCTGGTACACCAGCGTCCTGAACCTGTCATGCAGCACCGAGCCGGTGGCAGGCATCAACTGGGTCATGATCACTGCAACCAGCCGGTTGGCAGGATCGACGAAGTAGTTGCTGTGATAGGCACCTCCCCAACCGTAGCTGCCTGAAGCACCATAGCGGCCGACCGATGTGGGATCCTCCCAGGTCTGGAATGCCAATCCATGGCCCGAAGCAGGAGCACCATAAAGACCGCCCACCTGATTGGTGGTCATCAGCACCACCGATGCCGGCGAGAGAATCCGCACCCCGTTCAGCATGCCGCCGTCCAGCAGCATTTGCAGAAAAACTGCATAGTCGCGCGCCGTCGATACCAGTCCTGCTCCTCCCGAGAACGCCCGGCACGGTCCGTCCACGTAGTGGCCCTGACCCAGCGGTCCAGCGGGTGCACGCACCAGCTTCCTGTCGGCACCAAGCGCGTAGACCGTGGCCAGTTCATTGCCACGTGCAGCCGGCACGCAGAACATGGTGTCGTCCATGCCCAGCGGGCCGGTGATCCGTTCGCGGAAGAAGTCGGCCAGACTCTGCCCCGACGCCCGCTCGACGATGCATCCCAGCACATCGGTCGAATAGCCATAGACCCAGCGCTCTCCCGGCTGCGATATGGCCGGCAGACCGCCGAGCGGCGCCAGTGCGGTGCACATGTCGGTGCTGCGGTCGGCGAAGTACCATCCCTGACCGGCCGATCCGCCGAGCCCTGCAGGAGTGTAGAGCGAGTCGAGCGCGGCATCCCGGCCGTAGGAAAGCCCGGATGTATGGGTCAGCAGATCCTTGATCGTGATCGCCCGCTTCGGGGGCACTCGGCGCCAGTACTGGCTTCCGGCGCTGTCGACCCGCTCCATCACTTCGAGTCGCGCCAGTTCCGGCATCCATCTGCCGAGTTGATCGCCGAGACCGAGCACTCCCTCCTCCACCAGCATCATGATGGCGGTGGAGGTGATCGCCTTAGTCTGGGAGGCGATCCGGAAAAGCGTCCCCGGTGTCATCGGGCGACCGGCTTCGATGTCGGCCATTCCGACACCGTGGTCATACACCACCATGCCGTCGCGGACGATGAAGGCCACCGCTCCCGCCAGCTCGCCTCCCGCCACCGCGGCTTCGAGCCAGGTGGTGAGACGCGCCAGCCGGGTCGGGTCGACTCCCACCTCGGCCGGATCAGCCAGTCCGTCATCGATCACCTGGGCCGATGCCGCACTCGGCGCCAGCAGGGTCACAAGTCCGATTGCCGCCGTCCTGAACCATCTGGTACCGGATCTCATCGCGCTCTCGCTGTTGCGGGGTGATTCAAAGCTATCATTCCCGGGTCGCCGACGGACTGCCGTCGCC
>CAZSPH010000123.1:0-5943 GCA_964608715.1 uncultured Gemmatimonadaceae bacterium
GCACGCAGTTCCACCCGGCCCTCGACCAGCACCACCGTCTCGGCGCCGAGCCCTGCGGCCAGGTCGATCACGGCGGGAGGGGTCCAGGCCGGGTCGCAGGCGAGCTGGACCAGCCCGTCGCGGTCACGGAGGTCGAGAAAAACGATGCCGCCCAGGTCCCGGCGACGATGAATCCAGCCGCCCAGTCGGACCTCAGCGCCAACATCGGCGCGGGTCAACGATCCGCAGCGGTGAGTACGAAGCGTTGTCGATGCCATCACCCGGAAAAGCTAACCGTCATGGGCCTGCGGCCGTAGGGGCTACGCATTTCACCGCCCTCCGGCAACGCCGGAGCGGCGGTGTCTCCGAGGGTCTGAATGAGCATGGCCCTTGCCCATTCCGAAAGTCGGAGATGCCGCCGCTCGCGCTACACGCGAGGGCGGCATGGATCTGTTCGCCGTTCGCCATCCCTCCCCCACCCTACAACAGCCTGACGATCCCGATCGAACCAGCGATGACAAGGCGAAGCTCCTCCCGCACGGCCTCGGCCACAGGCTCGATTGCCGGGAAGGCCACCCCCGGATTCTCCGCCTCGAAGTGTTTGCGTTTGAACTCGGCTGAGCCCGTCATATCGCCCGGTGTATGCCGCCCCATTCAGCGACGGCGTTCTCAATGAAGGCTTCCCTTGCCTTCGTTGACGGGAGGATGGAGAGGAAGTCCACGGCGACTGCCAGGAGTCCATCTTCGGAAAGGAAAGCGGCTCCACCGAAGTTCTGGTCACTGTCGTTCCGCACCTGCTGCTCGACCCTGCCGGTGAAAAACACGTCCAGGAAATCACTGTCGGATGGAAGGTACAGGTACCGGGCTCCTTCAGGAACCGGAATGACGCGAGGGAAATCCCCCGGCACCGGCCAGAGCCTCAGCCCCACCAGGTTGCCATCGACCCCGATGAGGTGATCGTAGAAACATGGTATGCAACTAGCCGAGACAGGGCGCAGCAGCCTGCCGTGCGCATACCAGCTCCGTCCGGCAAGCTCTTCGTCGCACAGGGTCAGCATCAGCGTTCTGCCGAAAACCATGAGCAGGGTCTGGCTCTCGCTGAAAGGCCTGGGTGCGTTGGCCGGTTGCGGGCGGCGCCCCGCTGTACCCGTGATCCCGTCCACAATCACGGCCCCACGCTTAGGGCGAAGGCGATGATCTCCTTCTCGCTGGTCATGCCGTCGGGGATCTCCAGCCACCGCCCCACGCACCCTTCATACTCGTAGTCCGCATCGTCCTTGGCCTCTTCAATCGCCTGATGCCACGTGTCGCCGACCTCCTCGCCGAAACTGAGATAGCGCAACAGATAGAAGGCTTCATCCATCTCGACGATCAACAGGACGTCGGGCAACGGAAGCGGTGAGCCCCGTACCAACCCATCGGTCTCATCCAGCACGCCGGCAAACTGCCGACTCTCCAGGTCGTCCGGCAAAGGCTTCAGTGCGGCAACGTAGAGCGGAATCATGTATCGGAACTTCCGTGTGCCGTCATCCTGTCCACCCGCATTGCCGTAGGGGCGACGCCATGCGTCGCCCGGCAACGAGCCACCATTCGGGGACGTTGTTGCGACGCCATGCGTCGCCCGGCCATATACCACCATTCGGAACGTTGTTGCGAAGCCATGCGTCGCCCGGCAGCGGGCCACCACATCGAACTATAACGCGACGTCCGGATGGTGGCACCATCCCCGCCGCCTGACGGCGGCGGCTAGGGCAGGCACGGGGGTCTGCCCATACCGTTCCGTTCGCTGCTCGCTGTTCATCAGGCGTCACCCGCTCCGGCGTAGGGCGCGGTGATGTCGCCCAGTGAGTCGGCCGTCATTGCGAGGCCGCGAAGCGGCCGAAGCAATCCCAGGAGCTGCCTCCTGCCATCGGTCACCGACTGCAGCCGCTTCGACAGGTCTCTTCATGCCTGACCATGGACCGGCAACAACACTAACGGTCAGTATCCAATCGCTTAAGGTCTCCACGCAAATCCGACAATAACGCAGACAACAAAACGTCCCCGCTACTATAGTCTTCCTCCTCATATCTTCTGTTCCCGGCAATGACAGAATAAGTTGCCCCGTCATCGTACAACCAAATCTTTGCCGCTAATGTGCGGACATATACCACTACTTCCGGAGAATCAGAATACGGCATGCGCCCGATTACAACAGAATGCTCCAACACATCAACTCCGACAATATCCAGCAAGAGGAGTAGCTCCGTCTCAGCCTTCACCTGAAATGCTGTCAATTCCACTTCCACGACTATCTCCTCCGGACTACGCGAATAAAATCATCGAACTTACCAAGGTCGACGATGTCTACATGCGCGCGCCCCGCCGCACGCTGCACTATGTCGCCAGCCATGCGGAATACTGCTCTATTGTCCGGCCCACGACCTGCACCAACTCGGAACGCCCCTCCAGTATTGAGCCCCTGGCCTCGCCCGAACAATGCCTGACCAACCGGAGATCGAAGTATTGCCTTAGTTCCAACACGTGCTGGGGCTGAGGTTGCCAAGGCGCTGCCAGTACGAATGGCTTGAGCAGTTCCCGTTCCGAAAGCCACTGACACGCCGACCCCCAACCCCTCGCCTGCAAGATACAGCCCACTACTATGATCCACCTGATCGTTGGTACCCATTTTCTCTCGAATGACGCGAGTGAGGCCAAAAGTTACTGCATCGCCGAATCCAGCAGCCAAGTTTCCTGCAGAGCACAGCGGATCAAATTCGCCAGGTGGAGGCGGGCACATCCCAAACGGATCACTGTACCTCACCGGATTCCCGTTGTTGTACCGGTAGAGGTTCACGCCACCGGACAGGCCGATCGGATCCTCCTGCAGCCAGCGGGCCGACCTGGGATCATAGGCCCGGTGACGGAACTGCTGCATCCCGCCCCAGTCGTCGTCCGTCTCCCACCGGCGTGGGTCGTAGGTCTGCGCTCTCGATGTCAGCCCGCCATCCTTCCCCGCCGTCGCTGCGCGAGGCGGGGCAACCCTGGCTCGACCGCGAGACAGTGCTCCCCAGGAAGGCCAGCGGACCCATGCCGCAGGGCTGACTCGCCCGCCGTATCATTCATCTTCCATCGGGGCCAGTTCTTCGATCTCGGCTTCAGTCACGCTAAGCTCCGTGAGTTTAACGGTGACCAAAACAACGAACCTGCGAGGCACGTGGATTGTGATAGTCACAGACCCATCTGGTTCGTCTATCACCCGGTACCTATCAGCACACTCTTCAATCACTGAAAACGTCATGCTTCGCCTCCGCAATCACGGGAAGAAAATCCGTTCATCAAAGTGACGGACCTTGCTATTCTTTCTCATCACGTACTCAATCACATGGACATGGCGTTGGTCATGAGGAGCAAATCGATTGAAATCGAACCTGACTTCCCTCATCCCGTTCTTCGATGACAGTATCAGGTCCCCGGCTCGATTGAGGCGCCCGGTTGCTCCCTCGCCCAGAAAGTCCAATATAGCGGTAGTAGCTCTATCCGAAGCACCGGCCCTTACTGCTGAACCGGCAACAGCCTTCGGACCCGCAGTATACCCTCCCCCCGGCAGCACCGTCCCGGCGAGTGCCAGCCCCACGGTCAGCGCCTTGTCGCCAGCCGTCGCTTCGGGGTCGGCAAGGGTCCTCGCTGCCTGGTAGGTATCATAGATTCCACTGCCGACTTCGTAGACTGCCCAGCCGATGGCCAGGCACACCGGACACAGCCCAAACGGATCACTGTACCTCACCGGATTCCCGTTGTTGTACCGGTAGAGATTCACACCACCGGACAGGCCGATCGGATCCTCCTGCAGCCAGCGGGCCGACCTGGGATCATAGGCCCGGTGACGGAACTGCTGCATCTCGCCCCAGTCGTCGTCGGTCTCCCAGCGGCGAGGGCTGTAGGTCTGCGCTCGCGAAGTGAGCCCGCCGTCCTTCCATGCGCCCTGGTCGTAGCCCGCTCCAGCGTAGGGCGCCGTGATGTCGCCCAATGAATCCGCGATAGCCAGCAACTGTCCCCTGCCGTCGGTCACCGACTGCAGTCGCTTCGACAGACCCCACCACACCTTCTCCACCGACAGCAGCGTCTCGTCGATACCCGGCGCCTGGAAGAAGCTCCACCCCTGGCTCGACCGCGAGACATTGCTGCCCAGGAACGCGATGGCACCCATGCCGCATGGCTGGCTCGCCCGCCAGGCACCATCCCAGTGACACTCGTTGAAATGGTTGAGCACATTGGTGGGCGGGGGACGGCGCCGCGCCATGCCCATCATCCGGCCCAGCACGTCGTACTGCCACGCCATCGTGTCGACCGGTGTCGAATCAGGGTACAGGACGATGTTGATCACTTCCAGCAGCCGGTTGCCAGCCGCGTCGTTGGTCATCAGGGTGACCGTGGCGTTGGGCTGATTGGCGATCGAGTCGCGGATCGAGGTCAGCCGGTTGCTCCCGCTCGAAAACATCATCCGACTCACGCCACCGTAGATCGAACTGCGGAGATACAGGTTCCCCGACTGGTCGTAACGCAGCGTATCACGTTCGGCATCCCGCTGTTGCAGCACCAGGTTCCCCAGCCGGTCGTAGCGGTTGCTGGTCTCCTCCGGCAGCCAGCCACCACAGGGCACACCCACCAGCCCGCTGGGGTTGTAGGGGCAGATCGCCTTCTGACTGAGCACCCGGCCCAGCACGTCCACCGAATCCTGCTTCACCGTGAGCGCAAACCGGTCTGCCCAGTATCCCGAGCCGGGATTGCTGGAAATCACCCGCCGGAGCGTGCTGAGCCCGTCGTAGCGGTAGTCCACCGTCATGCCCAGATACGGGTAGTGGACCGTCCTTCTCCTGCCCAGGTTGTCCCAGGTGAAGCGCCACGCCTCCGAACGCGACCCACCGCTGTACTTGAGATGGATCCGCATCGTGTCGAGATCGCCGGCCCCGTTGTAGCGGTAGACCACCGAGTCGGTCACCACGCCACTGCCGTCATACCAGGTCACCCGGCTCAGCCGGCCGCCCCCGTCGTACTCGTAGCGGGTCGAGTCGGCCATCATCGCACTGCCGGTCGGCACCACGCGCTCGCCCTTCAGGTGACCGGTCTCGTAGTAGCTCCGCCGGATCGTGCCGTGGCGATTGACCATCGTCAGCACATTGCCCAGCGAATCGTACGTCGTCATCACCGAGTCGACGGGCACATTGGCGCTCTGACCCAGGTAACTCAGCGTCCGGCCAGGAATCACGGTCTTGATCAGCCGGTCGGCCACGTCCCACGACTGCCCGACATCGGCCGCATACCGGGTACGGTGCGTGGTGAGCAGCCCCGCCGCATCGTAGCGCGCCGAGTCCACCGCTCCGGCCTCATCCACCTCGGCCACCATCAGACCGCGCAGGTCGTAGCGGAAACTCCGCAGCACCCCTCGCGGATCACGGATCTGGGTCAGCACCCCGCCGGTGTAGGTGGCCATCGTCGTGTCGGCGGTACCGGCAGGATTCAGCGCATCGATCACCATATCAGGGCAGGTGAACTCGGCAGTGATGCAGCCCGGACTGGGTGTCCCGCCGCTGTTGCGCAGTACGATCCGGTGCGTCAGCCGATCCATCACATCCCACACGTACCGGGTGGCCAGCCCCACCGCATTGGTGTCGGCGATGACCCTGCCGTCACTGTCGCGGCCCCAGCGGGTCCGCCCACCGCTCGGCGAGACCGCAGTGGCGGTGTTGCCGCTGCCGTCATAAGTCAGCGTGGTAACGATGTCCTTCGTCACTTCCGTCTGCAGCGAGTCCACCCAGGTCGGCACACTCCGCTCAGTCACCGTCAGCACCTGACCCTGCGCCGCACCACTGCCCTGATAGGTCAGCACCGTCCGGAGCCCGCGCGGGTCGATCATCGAATCAACCAGAGCCATCGCGTTGTAGACGTAGCTGCTGGTCTCGCCACCGGGACCGGTCACCGATG
>CAZSPH010000124.1:0-5925 GCA_964608715.1 uncultured Gemmatimonadaceae bacterium
TCGAGTTCGTCGAATGGCTGAACCGCAACAAGAAGCCGCTGCACCCCAAGCCGGTACACTTCTCCGCCTCCCGCGACGACGTCGACGTCGACATCGCTCTGCAGTACGAGGACGGCTACAACGAGAACACGTTCACCTTCGTCAACAACATCAACACCCACGAAGGCGGAACCCACCTCACCGGATTCCGGTCGGCGCTGACCCGGACGATCAACGACATCGCCAAGAAGGGCACCGCACTCAAGAAGGCCGATTTCACGCTGAGCGGCGATGATGCCCGCGAAGGGCTCACCTGCGTACTGCACGTCAAGGTGCGCGAACCGCAGTTCGAAGGTCAGACCAAGACCAAGCTCGGCAACGGCGAGGTCGAAGGCATCGTCCGCGCGGTGGTCAGCGAGCACCTCGGCATCTTCCTGGAAGAGAATCCCGGCGTTGCCCGTGCGATCATCGAGAAGGCTGTGAGTGCTGCACGCGCCAGGGAAGCCGCCCGCAAGGCGCGCGAGCTGGTCCGCAAGAAGTCCGGACTCGAGAACGCAGTGCTTCCCGGCAAGCTGGCCGACTGTTCCAGCGACGACCCGGCGCTCAACGAACTCTACCTGGTCGAGGGCGACTCGGCCGGTGGATCGGCCAAGCAGGGACGCAATCGTTCCTTCCAGGCCATTCTGCCGCTCCGGGGCAAGATCCTCAACGTCGAGCGGGCGCGGATTGACCGGATCCTCGGCAACGAGGAGATCCGGGCGATCATCACCGCGATCGGTACCGGCGTGCGCGACGATTTCAAGATCGAGGACGCCCGCTATCACAAGATCATCCTGATGACCGACGCCGACGTCGACGGCGCCCACATCAGGACACTGCTGCTGACCTTCTTCTTCCGTCAGATGCCGGAGCTGATCGAGGCGGGCTACATCTACATCGCTCAGCCGCCGCTCTACCGCGTGGCGAAGGGGCGCGAGGAGTACTACGCCTACACCGAGGAGGAGCGGAGCGAGTTCAGCACCCGACTCGCCGAGGGAAGCGGTCGCGGTTCGGTGTATGTCCAGCGCTACAAGGGTCTGGGCGAAATGAACCCCGAGCAGCTCTGGCGCACCACGATGGACCCGGAGACCCGCACCATCCTCCGGGTAACGCTCGACGATGCCGTCGAGGCATCCAAGCTGTTCGACGAACTGATGGGTGACAACGTCGAGCCGCGCCGGCAGTTCATCGAGGCGAACGCGAAGTACGTCAGCGTGCTGGACGTGTAGCAGCTTAGGGGCGAAACGTCATCCCGGAACACCATCAGGGGCCGCCGTCAGGCGGCCCTGATGTCCGGAAATCCGCAGACATCACCGCCGCCTGACGGCGGCGGGTGATGCTGCTAGATGATCCCCGGCAGCGTCCCCCTGCCGGTGCCCGGCCCCCAGTCGTCGTCTTCGGCCGCCTGATCGATCGCAGTGTCGGGGTCCTTCATCGCATCGGCTATGGACCGGATGCCGCGGTCATCGCGCACTTCCAGTTCGGCGGCCGTCAGTTCATCGAGATCCACCGGCGTGGTGACATCGTCTTCGGGAGCCGGCTCGCGCCGTTCCTTGCCGAATCCGAACAGCCATGCCAGCAGGGCAACCAGAACGGCCACTGCAATCAGTCCACCCATCCAACCTCCGTGCCGGGATGTCCAACCGGGGAACAACGGTATCGCTGAAGATCACCCCGCATGGCGGTGAGCGCCAGCACCACTTGCGCCGCCACGCTGCAACTGCGAGGGTTCATCGTCATGAGTAACCTCCAGGATATCGCAGCGCGGGCCGCCGAGCTGCGGCGACAGATTGCGGCAGCCAACCGCGCATACCACGAACTCGACGCGCCCGAGATCAGTGACGCGGCCTACGACCTGCTGTTCCGCGAACTGCAGCAACTGGAGGAGCGCCATCCGGAACTGGCAACGGCCGACTCCCCCACCAGGCGGGTTGGTGGGGCGATCGCCGCCTTCCTTCCCAAGGTGGCGCACCACGTACCGATGCTCTCACTCGACAACGCGTTCACCGGCGAAGAGCTGCGGGCGTGGCATGACCGCAATGTCAGGCTCGATTCTGCGGTCGCGGAAGCGCAGTACGCCGTCGAGGTGAAGATCGACGGAATAGCGATGGCCCTGCTCTACGAGAACGGCTTCCTCACCCGGGCAGTGACCCGCGGGGATGGCACTTTCGGCGAAGATGTCACCCACGCGGTACGCAGCATCGACGACGTACCGCTGGCGCTTCAGGGCAGCAGCCATCCGGTACGGCTGGAAGTGCGCGGCGAGGTCTACATTCCTCGGGCATCGTTCGCGCGGGTCAACCGCGAGCGGGAGAGTCAGGGACTGGCGCTGCTGCAGAACCCTCGCAACGCTGCCGGCGGTGCGATCCGGACTCTCGATCCGGGCGAGGCCCGCCGGCGCCGGCTGCGCTTCTTTGCCTACCAGCTTCAGCCGGTCGAAGGAGTCATACCGGCCAGACGACATTCCGAGTTGCTCGATCTCCTTGCAGCCTGGGGATTCCCGGTCGAGCGGCATCGCACGGTCTGCAGTTCGATCGACCAGGTGATCGGTCTGGCCGACGAATGGGCGGCGACCATCCGGGACCTGCCGTTCGATGCCGACGGCCTGGTGATCAAGATCGACCCGCTGGCGCTGCAGCAGGAACTCGGCGTGATCGGCGGCCGGGTGCCGCGCTGGGCGATAGCGCGGAAGTACCCGGCCGAAGTGGCGAAGACGCTGCTGGAGCGGATCGAGGTGAACATCGGACGGACCGGCGCGCTCTCGCCCACTGCGATCCTCGCACCGGTGAAGGTCGGCGGCGCCACCGTTTCACGAGCGACACTCCACAACGAATCGATCATCGCACAGCGCGACATCAGAGTCGGTGACACGGTGGAAGTGATCCGCTCCGGCGATGTGATTCCCAAGGTGCTCGGCCCGGATCTCACCCTGCGCCCGGAGGGGCTGGTACCTTGGGAGCCACCCACGCACTGCCCCTTCTGCGAGATCGAACTGGTGAAGCCGGAGGGGGAGGTCAACCGCTACTGCACCAATGGCACCTGTCCGGGCAGAGCTTTCGAGACCCTGGTCCACTTCACCTCGAAAGCGGGAATGGACATCGCCGGCCTGGGTCCGGAGCGGGTCCGGCTGCTGATCGAGGCGAAGCTGGTTGCCGACCCGGCGTCCTTCTACCGGTTGCGTCAGGAGGACATCGTCGGCCTCGAAGGAATGGCGGAGCGTTCGGCCGAACAGTTGATCGCGGCGATTGCCGAATCGAAGCAGCGCCCGCTGCGGGATCTGCTGGTGGCACTCGGCATCCGCCATGTCGGAAGTTCTGCAGCAAAGGCACTCGCCCGCCGCTTCGGTAGCATGGCGTCGCTCAGGTCAACGGCGACATCATCACCCGGTGAACTGACCGCCATCGATGGCATCGGACCGGCAATCGCGGAATCGCTGGTACAGTATTTCAGCGAACCCGGCAATGCATCGATGCTGGATCAACTGGCAGAGATGGGAGTCGCCCAGGAGGAACCGACTGCGGCCAGGTCCGACAGGCAGCCGCTGGCAGGGATGACGGTGGTACTGACCGGCACCCTGCCGAATCTCGGTCGGGCCGACGCCGCAGCCCGGATCGAAGCTGCCGGCGGTACGGTCACCTCCTCGGTGTCGAAGAGGACCTCCCTGGTCGTTGCCGGAGCGGATGCCGGCAGCAAGCTGACCAGGGCCGAAGCACTGGGCATCAGGGTGGTCGACGAAGCCGAGCTCTTGCAGCTCATCGACCCACAGGAATAGCTTCGGCGATCATGCCCACTATCGCAGTCTCCCCCGCCTCCCTTCACCGCCTCAGGCAGCGACTGCTGGCAGCCGGTGATGCCACCGCCGCAGCGATCCTTCATGACGCCGGTTTTGCCACTGGCGAAGCGATGGCGGAGCGGTGGCAGAGCTACATCGAGCGTCGGACCGGTCTCGCGACCCCCGGCGATCTCGACATGCGCTGGTTCGGCCCGCTGCTGGCCGATCTCTGCGAGGAACTCGGCTGGGGGCGACTGACGGTCGAGGAACTGGATTCCGGTGCGATGACGTGCAGTTCCCGCGACTGGTCCGAGGCGGAGCCGGGCACCTCCAATCGCCCGTCATGTCATTTCACTGCCGGGATACTGGCAGCGTTCTTCACGTCACTGGCCGGCGCCTCGATCGGTGTGCTCGAAGTCGAGTGCCGTTCAGCAGGTGACGAGAGCTGCCGCTTCCTGGTCGGCTCCACCGATGTGGTCGCCGCGGCCTACGACCTGGTACTGGCCGGCGGCAACTGGGCCGATGCGACAGGTCTGCCCGCCGCCGAGGCTACTCCTCCGCCGACACCCTGAGGTCGGCCCGTACGACCAGCTCGCCGCCCTCGATCACTTCCCGGTCCCACGGGAGGACGATCCTGCGATCGGTCTCGAAGGCGTGGAAGTCCGGCGACCACTGACCGGTCCGGAACGACACGGCCGTCCTGATGTCGGCTGGCGCCATCCGTGACACTTCGTGAACGGCCAGCCGCATCGTGTCCCCACTGTCACAGGTCTCGTCGACCAGCAGCACCCGCCTGCCCTTCAGATGCGGCGGCGGTCCGGCGGTCAGCTCCGGTTTCGCTCCTTCCGAGGGCCGCCCGATGGTGATCGCTACCAGTTCACGCTGGAGAATGGTCGCGATAATCGCCGCAGGCACCGCTCCAGCCTTCGCGATCCCGACGATGATCTCGGGGTCGTATCCGCGGGCAACCCTCACTGCGAGCGCCCGACAGATTTCGCCGAAGAATGACCACTCGACCTCCAGCAGCTCCCGCTTCGGGCCTGATCCTGGCATCACGGCACCTCCCTCGTCCCGGGTGTGGCCTGCGGTCGCAAGCTACACTGCCGGCGGCCGCGTTGCTCCCGGTGCCTGCGCGGCGTAGTTTCCCTCAATGATCGCGCACCCGGATACCGGCAGATGAGTTGGTGGAAGAAGATCCTCGCCGGGGACGACGAGTCGGTCACTCCTCGCCGGCTCGACTACCTCAACGAAGGACAGGCCCTGGAACGACAGGGTGACCTCGAAGGTGCGATCACCTCCTACCAGTTGGCGCTCCGCGATCAGCCGCACAATGTGAAGGTGCTGCAGTACATAGCGATTGCCCTGTCCAAGACCGGCCGGATCGAGGAAGCGATCCGCCACTACCGCAGGGCACTGGAGCTGAAGCCCGACCTGGCAGGAGCACACTATGGCCTTGCGTTCCTGCTGATCCGCCGGGGTGACAGCGCCAGGGCGGCGGAGCATCTTCGCACCTTTCTGGCCTATCCTGCACGGGATTCGGAGATGCAGCGCTGGGTCGACCATGCGCGGATGACACTCTCGGAAATCGACGGCACGAGCGGCGCGGAGACGGTCCAGTGAAAATCATGGCGCCGTTCGTGATAGCGCTGGCAATCGGCGCCTGCGCCGACCTCCCCGTCACCGGCGACGGCGTGGTCGAACTGAAGGTCGAGCGACCGGCATCGACCACTCTCAGGCAGGGGAGCACCATTCGCCTGAAGGCAACCGCGCATGGCATGGACGGCCAGCCTGTGGACATCGAGATCAGGTGGGCCACTCCTGATACCACCGTCGACGTCGATCCGCTCACCGGCGATGTGACGGCTGTTGCCGGCTCGGGCAACGGTCGCGTCCAGGCCTCGGTCGGCACGCTGAGGTCGGACGTGATTACCTTCATTCTCCAACCCGCCGAAGAACCACCGACCGACCCCGAACCGGGGCCAGAGCCGGACCCGGAGCCGGAACCGGGCTCCTGAACGTGCCGTGGTCGCGTCCCGGGCCGACATGGCAGCCTGCGGAGGAGAGTACCGGATGACGATCGCCACCCTGAACGACCTGTTCTTCGACGCACTCGACCGCCACGGCAGCATGGCGGA
>CAZSPH010000125.1:0-3097 GCA_964608715.1 uncultured Gemmatimonadaceae bacterium
TCGAACAGCACCGAGTCGGGACCGGTGGGGCCTTCGCGCGTGGGGGTGGTTTTCGTCGGGTTGGGGCCGACGATGAACAACTTCTTCTCCAGGACCACCGGTTCCAGTGTCGCCGAGAGCTTGAGCAGTTCCAGCCACTGGGCACCGACGAACTGACCTGGAGCCTCGAAAGCAGAGCTGGCTGCTGACCTCTCCTCCAGGATCAGGTCGCCGGAGACGACGTACTCCGGCACCATGAAACGGGTTACCAGGTAACCACCACCCAGGCCGAGCAGCGCTCCCAGGATGATCAGCCAGTAGAATCGGCGAAGGGCGCTCACCAGCCGGACCAGCGGATTCAGCTCCTCCTGTCCGCCCGCCGGACTCAGCTCGGGGGAGTAGGGAAGTGGAGCTGCGGGCTGATGGCCGCCAATCGGGGTCAGGCTGTTGGTCATATCGGGTTCCGTGCTTCCTGGTTCCGGCCAATGGGTCGGTTCGGGTCGAGGGTGGAATATGCAACAGTGGTGCCGCGCCACTGACGGCCAGCCGCAACGGCCACAGGCCGACATGTTGTGAAGATGCTACAGTTGTATGGATATTGGACCTCGATTGCGGCTGGCCTGCCACGCCATCTGGTGTGGGTGCGTCACTTCGTTGACTCTCTCCCACAGTCGCGGCACGCTTTTCGCCTTGAGGTGGGCGTTGCACTGCTGCCCGGGTCGGTCCCGGGTATGGGTGCGGAAGGGATTGGTTCATGACTGTTGTCAGTGGTGGGGAAGGCATGGGGCGGGACGCTCTCGCGCTGCCGGCCGAGGTGAAGGCATCGATCCGGGTCCTGATCGTCGATGACGAGCGGACCCTGAGGGAGAGCTGCGCCTCGGTGCTCAGGAGCGAGGGCTACTCCGTGATGCTGGCCGGTCGCGGCGAAGAGGCGCTCGATCTGGTCAAGCGTCGACCCTTTGATCTGGTGCTGGTCGACCTGTTCATGCAGCAGGTCCCGGGATTCGAGATCCTGAACGCCGTGCTCGAGGTGAATCGCGAGACCCTGGTGGTGGTGATGACCGGCAACCCCACCGTCACGTCGAGCATCGAGGCGCTCCGGATGGGCGCCTGGGACTATCTCCCCAAGCCCTTTTCCGCGACCCACCTTCAGGTGCTGATCGGCAGGGCCTCGCACGCGATCCTCAAGTCGCGCGAAGCAGCCGATCTGCGAGAGCAGGTGATGCGGCAGCACGGTGGCCAGAGCGACGGGATGCCGCTGATCGGAATCTCACCCACCTTCCGCAAGGCGGTGGAACTGGCCCGTAAGGTCGCTCCCACCGACGCCTCGGTGTTCATCAGTGGCGAGAGCGGCACTGGCAAGGAAGTGATCGCTCAGTTCATCCACCAGCACTCGCGACGGAGCAAGCGCGCCCTGGTGCCGATCAACTGCGCCGCACTGCCCGAGCCGCTGCTCGAATCCGAGATGTTCGGTCACCGCAAGGGAGCGTTCACCGGCGCCGACCGCGACAAGCCCGGTCTGCTGGAGACCGCCAACGGCAGCACCCTCTTTCTCGACGAACTGACCGAGATGACCCTGCCGCTGCAGGCCAAGCTGCTGCGGGTGGTGCAGGACGGTGTGGTACGCCGCGTAGGCGCCGAAACCGCTGGCGACCCGGTCGACGTGCGATTCATCTCGGCGACCAACCGTGATCCGCAGGAAGCGGTGGAGCGTGGCGTCCTGCGGGGTGACCTCTTCTACCGTCTGAGAGTGGTGCCGATCACGCTGCCGCCGCTCAGGCAGCGGCTCGAGGACATTCCGATCCTCGCCAATCACTTCCTGGGAATCTTCTGGCACCGCCACCGTCAGATGCCTGACCGGATGCCCAAGCTCACCGATTCCGGGCTCGACTTCCTGCGCAGCAGGCAGTGGCGCGGCAATGTGCGCGAACTGCAGAACGTGATCGAGCATGTGGCAGTGCTGGCCGACCCGGATCAGCCGATCGGACCGAGTGACATCCCGATCTACGATGACGTCGAGATGCCGGCCGAGCGTTCCGGCGGAGTGGTACTCGACGGACCCTTCCACGAAGTGAAGGACAGGGTGATCGGTGATTTCGAAAAGGAATACCTTGCCAGACTGGTGACCCGTGCCGGCGGCAACATGTCGAAGGCTGCCCGTCAGGCGGGGATCGACCGCACCACTCTCTACCGCCTGATGGAGAAGCACGGCTTGCAGCGGGAGGAGAGCGGTGACTGATTCCGTTGCAACGGACTCCCGCGAATTGCTCGACCGTGCGGCCGAGCGTCTCGTGGAGGGATGGCAGGGATTCTCGGTGGATGCGGTATCCGAGGCCGAGGTCGCTGCTGCAGTGGCAGAAGTGGTGTCGCGGGTCCGGTCGTCTGCGGCCGGCAAGGTCGATCCCGCCGACGGGCCCTCATCGGCACTGTCCCGACGAGTTCTTGCAGCACTCCGTCGCGGAGTGCTGGACCATGCCGACTCCGGATCGTCCGCTGACCTGCTGCCGCTGCTCAAGGCAATCGAACAGGTTGCCCGTGAACTCGATGCCGGCTGGGCCGACCACTTCGAGGATCGACTGACCGGCCCGAGCGGCCTGGACCTGGTCGTCGAAGTTGCGCATGACCTCAGATCACCGTTGACCTCGATTCTCTTCCTCGCCGAAACGATGCTGCGCGGTCGCAGCGGACCGTTGACCCCCCTGCAGGAGCGTCAGCTCGGTCTGGTCTATTCGGCGGCATTCGGGCTCAACGCGGTCGCCTCCGATGTGATCGAACTGGTGCGCGGTGGCGACCGGCTGGTCGGCCGCGACCCGACCCCCTTCTCGGTTACCGAAGTGCTCGAATCCGTAGGCGACATCGTCCTGCCGATTGCCGAAGAAAAGGGCCTGGCGCTGACCTTCGACCCACCCTCCAACGATCGGCGCATCGGCCACCCCGGCGCGCTCAACCGGGTGCTGCTCAACCTCACCACCAATGCGCTGAAGTTCACCTCGGAGGGCGGAGTGACCGTTGCGGTCACGGAGGTGAACGGCGATCCGGTGCGGGTCCACTGCAGCGTCCGGGATACCGGCCGCGGCATTCCCGAGGCCGCAATGCCGATGCTGTTCGAGCCGTTCCG
>CAZSPH010000125.1:3197-5899 GCA_964608715.1 uncultured Gemmatimonadaceae bacterium
GCATGGTTACATTCATATTGATCCGGCCGCCACTGGGGTGATGCCGGAGCAACGTTCCTTCTCGTTCGTCGATGCCTCGCGGGGGCTGCGCCATCATGGATGCGGCAGCGGGGACGCCGAGATCGGGAAGGTTCACCTACAGGAAGTCTGTGAACAGTTATCCCGGAAACAGGGGTGGCAGGGCATTGGTGCCCGCCCCCGCGCACGCGCCCCATGCGGCGCTGCTGATCGATTTCGACAACGTCACGCTCGGTGTCCGCTCCGATCTCACCAAGGAGCTGCGGCACCTCCTCGACAGCGACATCATCAAGGGGAAGGTTTCGGTCCAGCGGGCCTATGCCGACTGGCGACGCTACCCCCAGTACATCGTGCCGCTGTCGGAATCCTCGATCGATCTGATCTTCGCTCCCGCGTTCGGTACCAACAAGAAGAACGCCACCGACATCCGCCTGGCGATCGATGCCACCGAGCTGGTCTTCACCAGGCCGGAGATCGGCACCTTCATCCTCCTTTCGGGTGACAGCGATTTTTCGTCGCTGGTCATCAAGCTCAAGGAGTATGGCAAGTACGTGATCGGGGTCGGGATCCGCGAGTCCGCGTCGGACATCCTGATCCAGAACTGTGACGAGTACTACTCGTACAGTGACCTTGCCGGTCTCACCCGCGAAGTCGACACGCCCAGTGCTCAGCGCGATCCGTGGGAGCTGGTGGTCGAGGCGGTCGATCAGATGGTCCGCAACCGCGACGTGATGCGTGCCGACCGTCTCAAGCAGGTGATGCAGCAGATCGACTCGAACTTCGACGAAAGCAACGCCGGCTTCAACCGGTTCTCCAAGTTCATCCAGGAAGCTGGTACTCGCGGGCTGATCAAGCTCACCCGACTGGACAACGGTCAGTTCGAGGTGGCGCCCGCTCGCAGCGCGGGCGCCATCCCGAGCGCGCAGCGCGAGGGGTCTCCTTCCAGCGCGAAACGCGAGGGGCCTGTACCGAGCCCGAAGGGCGAGGGATCCCCTTCCAGCGCGAAACGCGGGGCCAAGCCGGCTTCGAGCGCGGCGCCCGAAACGCCTGCCGATGCCAGCGCCGAAGCAGATGCCAAGCCGCGTTCACGCCGCGGTCGCGGACGCCGCGGTGGTGCCGAGCGGACTGCGACGGCTGATGTCACACCTTCACCAGCAGAGCCGAACGTTCCCGTTCCGGCTCCGTCGGTCGCCGAGGAAGCGGTGCCGCTTGCGGAATCTGCGGCTTCGGAGGCAACGGCGCAGGACAAGGATCGCCGCCGTCGTCGTCGCGGTGGTCGCGGGCGTCGCGGCGGAGAAGGTAGCGAGGCACCTGCTGCTGCGGTGCAGCCGATTGCGGCGAGCGTCGGGCTGACTCTCGCCGAAGCGTTCCATCTGCTTTCCCGGGCGCTTGGGGAGCTTCCCACGCCGGTAGCGCACGATGTCCTCCGGGCGCGGATGGCGGCACTGCATGGCCGCGACGATTCGATGCTCGAAGTCGAACGGTTCCCGCGACTGCTGCGTCAGGCCAATGATGCCGAAGTGGCCGACGTGCGGATGATCGACGATGAGAACTTCGAGGTCTCGCCGCACAAGGCTGATCTGGCTCATCAGTTCCGCCCGACCACGTCGACTCCGGTCAACGGGAACGGCACCGAGCCGGCTCGTCCCGCAACTGCGGTACGGTTCCGGTCAGGTTCTACCACGTCCCGTCGCACCGGTGCCGCGGTCCCCATGGTCGGCGTCATCTCGCTCGGCGTGGTTGCGGCTCCGCCGGCCACGGAGAAGCCGGTCGAGATCGAGGCGCCGCCGGTTGTAGAGGCTGTGGTCGCTGAATCGAAGCCCGTGGCCAAGACTGCCAAGAGCAGCAGCGTGAGATCGAAGAAGGCGGCACCTGCTGCAACGAAGGCGTCAACCGCTCCTCCGGCCACCAAGGCTGCGAAGACCGCAAAGGTTGCAAAGCCTGCAAAGACCGCCAGATCCGCTCCGGCGAAGAAGGCCGCGTCGGCAGAGAAGCCGAAGGTGGAGAAGACCGCGACCGCCAAGGCCCCCAAGGCTCCCAAGGTTGCGGCGAAGAAGGCAGCGAAGAAGTCCACCAAAAAAACGGCCGCCAGGTAGGCGGCCGCAGTCATTCGTTCAGCAAAGGTCAGGGCGAATTCAGTCTCTCGCCCTGATGTCGTCCTTCGTGCTGCCCAGTCCGATCCTGATCCCGCCGTGGATGCTGTGTACCTGGCCGCGGATCATCTTCGAGCGGTTGGGTGCCGAGGCGATCTGGTACTGGCCGAAGGCGGTGACCCGACCCCAGCGTCCCTGGATGCCAGCCAGGAAGGTGCCGAAGGCATAGGTCGAGGCATCGTCGACGTAGTCGAGCAGTTCCTCGCGCTCGTACGGATCGGTGATGATCGGATCGATCCGTGGCGATACCGCCTGCATGATTCCGAAGCCGGCACCAAAGTACGGCTCGATCGGAGCCGAGACCGGGAACGCCATCAGCGTTGCCTGGTAGCGGCGCAGGTCGTTGAACAGCACCAGTCCGGAGCGTTCGTCGGAGCCGATCGCCTCGTCGACGCCGAACATCAGGCCACCCTTGCGCGACATGATCAGGAAGTGCGCGCCGGCCGACGGGATGATCTCGGTGTCCTGGGTGCGGGTCTGGAAGGCCATCGATCCGGCCTGCAGGCCGACCTTCCAGGTGTGGGAGTCACC